>JBFJXW010000185.1:0-7531 GCA_041622895.1 Desulfobulbus sp.
ACATGCGAGTCCGGGATGAAATCCGGGATTTTATCCTTTCCCTGCCCGACTCTCTATCGAATCAATGACAACAAAATAACGATCATGAACGAACTCGATCAGGCAGTAGCTGCAATGGATTTCGTGATGTATGCCTTTATTGCCTTTTTGACCTTACCGGGCTTATGGTCCTGTTCTTCAACGGTTCAAAGTTCAAGGATCAATACCGGAACGACAGGCCGATTACCGGACCGCTGCTCACTGGCGTTGGCTCGGGGCTCCTGTCCGGCCTGTTGGGTGTGGGAGGCGGCGGGTTGATATCACCGCTCATGATTCACCAGGGTTTCAATCCGAAGAAAGTCGCGACAGTAACAGCCTTTGCCGGGCCGTTCTCGTCATTTACGGCCTTTCTCGCTTATGCAACCATGGGCTCGGTCGGTTGGAAAGTCCCTTTTTTTGCCGGAGCCGCAGCCTGGGTCGGCGGCTACCTCGGCACCATCGTCAGGCAGAATAAATACATAATATATCAAGCAACTAGCTGGGTTATGGCAACCCACTGGACCAGATGCATGAGGCTTTGCCGGCAGCAACTGTTCGGCGTGATTATGTCCTAAAAATAGAGGATAGATTTATGAAAGCAATTCAACCCGCGACCACTGATTGTGCATGTGGCTGCAAAACAAAAACCGTCAACCAACCCTCAACGATCAAAAAAAGTACCATGGGCAAGGCTATCATTATAGGTCTTCTCGGTTTTGCGCTTTGGTATGTCGTTTACAAACAGCTTGAACCTTTTTCTTACTTTTTCGCCTACTCACTGGTAGGCCTTGAAAAGGGCAGTCATCTTGGTGAGGCTGTCCAATTCTTTGTTTATGACACTCCAAAGGTAATGATGCTGCTGACACTTATAGTTTTTGTTATTGGCATGATTCGTTCTTTTTTCACCCAGGAGCGAACCCGTAAATACCTGGCTGGAAAACGAGAGACTACAGGCAACGCAATGGCGGCACTCCTCGGTATTGTTACACCGTTTTGCTCTTGTTCGGCTGTCCCCCTCTTTCTTGGCTTTGTTCAGGCTGGAGTTCCGTTAGGCGTGACCTTCTCTTTTCTTATTGCAGCCCCGATGGTCAATGAAATTGCCGTGGTGCTTCTCTATGGCCTGCTTGGCTGGAAAGTTGCCGCATTGTACCTCGTCACAGGTCTCATGATCGCCATAATTTCCGGCTGGGTGATTGGACGCTTCAATTTAGAGCATTGGATAGAAGATTGGGTGCAGGCAATGCGAGCGGGGGAAGCTGTGGTTGTCGAGGAACAACTGACATGGGCAGACCGCATTTCTCGTGGGCGAGAAGCCGTGCGTGATATCGTTGGCAAAGTATGGATCTATGTCGTAGCCGGGATAGGCGTAGGTGCAGCCATTCATGGCTATGTGCCTGAGTCACTTATGGCTTCGATCATGGGCAAGGATGCATGGTGGTCTGTACCGAGTGCGGTTGTGGTCGGTATCCCAATGTACTCCAATGCCGCAGGCATTGTACCGGTAGTGGAAGCGCTCCTTGGAAAGGGTGCCGCACTTGGTACCGTGTTGGCCTTTATGATGAGTGTTATCGCCTTGTCACTGCCGGAGATGGTCATTCTCCGTAAGGTACTCAAACCAAAATTGATAGCTGTATTTATTGGGGTAGTCGGCACCGGAATTTTATTCACTGGTTTATTATTCAATCAGATTATCTGAATGCAATCTTCCTGTATATGTCTCCACGCGGTGCGGGTAGGCTTCTGTACAGGTCATCGTAACTTCCATATAAAAAACAAGGGACAAGGGGGGAAATCAAAGGAAGAGGATCTGTTCTTTACGGTGCGGTCACACGTGCGGGACGTGACCCAAAAAACAGCGTACAATTGAAAAGTGGATCAGGTAAGCCCCCTTTGGGGCCAGGTGAAGGGCTATGCCACCCTTTCCAACCAACTGCGGCTGTATCTTCGATTGCACAATATTCTATCGTTTTGCTGAGGAGCTGAATGTGAGCAAAAAAAATATGAGAGGATCACTCAAGATTCTCGTTTTATCAACACTTCTAGGTCTGGCATCGGCAACAGCAGCCTCTGTTGTCGTGGCGGAGCAACAGCCGCAAATTCCTGTTCCAGGAATGGTGACCATGGTGGATCTGGGAGCGAAAAAATGTATTCCATGCAAGATGATGGCACCGATCATGGAAGAACTGGAAAAGGAGTACAGGGACCGGGCGGCCATTGTCTTTATCGATGTTTGGGAAAATCCGGATGCTGGGCGGAAATTTGGTATCGGCCTTATCCCAACCCAGATTTTCTACGATGCCAGGGGTAACGAAGCGCTACGTCATGAAGGCTTCTACGACAAAAGTTCTATAATTGCCGAGCTGACCAAACTCGGAGTCAAATAACTATGGATCACATTTTTCTTACTATCAACGCATGGATGAACCAAGGCGTTCTGCTGGGGGGCCTTGGTTGCTTTTTGTGGGGCATGGTCAGTGTTCTTTTCAGCCCCTGCCATCTGGCATCAATACCGCTTGTTGTTAGTTATGTGGCAGGTCAAAATCAAATCATCGCCGGTCGCAAGGCGGCGCTGTATGCGCTGCTGTTTACCATCGGCCTGTTTATCACCATCGCCACCATTGGTTTTATCTGTGCTGTACTTGGCCGCATGCTCGGTGACGTCGGCCCCTATATGAGTATTGTCGTGGGAGTGGTTCTTGTCTGGGTGTCCCTTGATACACTGGGCATTGCCCAGTGTTCGATGTCCAATGGTTTGCTCGCGAAAATAAAAGTAAAAGGGATGGGAGGGGCATTTGTTCTTGGTCTGGCATACGGTATCCTTTCCGGTTCCTGCACCTTTGGATTTATAGCCCCCATTCTCGCCATCATTACCATTCAACAGAAAATTCTTACCGGTGTTGTTTTTATCCTTCTGTTTGGTCTTGGCCACTGTATCCCCATCGCCCTGGCCGGCAGTTCCACCGCTCTGGTAAAACAATTTCTGGCTAATAAAGCCTGGCAACGCGGGAGTACTTTTTTTCGGAAACTTGCAGGTATCTGCATCGGAGCGTTAGGCATATATTTTATGAGTCAGCCATTACTGAGCTTTGTCTAGCACTTGCGATCAGAGGTGGGGCCACTCGTTTGAACAGGGAGTTGTCATTTTAAAGTGGAATTTCTGCTTGTTTCAAGCTGCCTGTTCAACCGATGCACTCAAGTTGCCGCTCTTTTCAGGTACGCACCATAGTTTCGACAACAATGGTGTCGTTATTTTTTTGTTACCAGACGGAGGTACCATCCGGTATTCCGGCAGCACGTTCTCTTTTTCTTGCGACGAAGCTACGGAACGTGCGGCTGTTCTGCATGGTTTGGCACGGTTGGGTAAAAATATTCTTCTGAAAGGAAGTTCCTATTAATTACGGCAGAATAAGGTTTGCCACGCCGAACAGTTCTTTTTTTAAATGTGGCATGCGTGGATTGAGCGGATTCTTTTGGTCAGCCTGTCAAAGCCGAATAATCACACCATGGCAACCCCCCGCAATTCGAGTGCATTGCGGGGGGATGTTTCTAGCATCAGCTCGTTTTCGTAACCATCATTGTGGTCTGGTATTCGATGACCTGCTGATCACGTTGATTGTATCCCTTGTTTTTGTAGATAAACAGGAACCGTTCCGGATTCTTGGTGGGACGAAGGTCAACCACTTCCGCATCAGCGCTGAGTGTATCCCCAAATAGTACCGGCGAGGTGATTTTCATATTGTCCACGCCAATATACGCATAAATTTCATAGCCGTCCTTGGCGAGCAGTTCGGCAATCGTATCTGCATGATGAATCAGGCCATCAATCACGGTAAAGATGATGGGCCCAGCCAGTGAGCGTTCTTTAAACCAGGTGTTCTTGGCATATTCGGCATTGCTGTGGACCGCCATGTTGAACCAGGTGAGCTGATGTAGTATGGAAAAATCCCCCTTATCAAGGGTCCTGCTCACACGACACGGAATTTTGGTTCCTGCTGCAACTGTACCCATAATTGACTCCTTTTGTTGTAAGCAATAATAGTTATCGACAGTCCTCTTACGTGTTGACATCAACCACAATATGACCGGTGACATTTCCGGCCAGAAGCTCTTTGGCATACCGGGGCACTTCGTCCAGCGAGATAACGGTGTTGATGGTTTCCAGGGCTTCATCCGTGATATCGGTTACTAATCGCTCCCAGGCTGCAATTCTCCTCGGTTTCGGGCAGCACACCGAATCAACCCCTCTCAGGCTGACTCCCCGCAAAATAAAGGGCATGACGGTTGTCGGCAGATCGTATCCAGCCGCCAGCCCACAGGATGCCACGCAGCCACCATACTTCATTTCCGCCAAAATTCTTGCAAGGACCACGCTGCCGACATTATCCACGGCACCTGCCCATTTCTGGCTTTCCAATGGCGCAGGGGGCTTGGACCACTCGTCCCCGCAGGCTATCTCTCTGGCACCAATTTTTCTCAGATAGTCGTGGATGGAGGGTTGTTGAGATCGAGTGAGTGCGGTCACTTCGTATCCCAGCGTATTGAGAATCGCCACCGCGTTGCCGCCTACCCCACCTGTAGCGCCGGTAACAAGGATCGGTCCGCTGTCCGGCGTCACACCCGCTTCCTCCAAGGTCATGACCATGAGCATGGCGGTGTAACCGGCTGTGCCGATGTACATGGCCTTTTTCGTATCCATGCCCGGTGGCATGTGAATCAGGAAATCGGATTTGATCTTGGCCATCTGAGCGTATCCGCCCCAGTATCGCTCTCCAACGCTCCAGCCATTGAGGATGACTTGATCACCCGGTTTGAATTCAGGGGCGTTCGATTCAACCACTGTTCCCGCCAAATCAACGCCCGGCACAATTGGAAAGATACGAAATATTTTGTTCCGGTTTGCAAATCCCAACCCCTCTTTATAATTCAGGGTTGAATAGTCTACCTGAATCAGCACATCTTCATCGGGAAGGTCCGTCACTGTCAGCTGTTTCAGGGATGCAACCAGTTCGTTTTCTCCTTTCTCAACCACTAGAGCCTTAAACGTGTCGTTACTTGCCATTTTGCATGCTCCTTTCGTGCAGGGATGTTTGCTTCCTGTTGCTCTTCCTTCTTTTATTTACCCCAGAAATCACCGCTGTCTCATAAAAATCCTCTGCTGTCTCACAAAAAAAGCAGGGAATTTCGATGAATAAAGGCCCGTAAATTTTCGTGTGGCATATTGAATCTGCCACCCATAAAAACACCAGGGAAGATCCGAGCCACAGCCTATCACAGCGCCATCTTGAGTGGTACCAGACAGTGGTGCCGCAGGGTATTTTTTGGGCTCTTCACACAAATCTGCGCATGAGCGGAGGCGCAGGTAAGTTGCCCATGTGTACCGCTGCCCTTCATGAGATCCTTGAGCTCCCTGCAGGGAGAGGCGTCTTATCCCAGCTTCAGGCCTACCAGGAAACCGGCCACCGCGCTACCGCCCTTCCAGGTGAGTTGAGACAGTCGGCTGTAGAGGAAACCTCCAGACTGGTTAGCCAGATCGGCTGCGGCTTGGGCCGTCTGGTGCAGGGCCTGGTCGTTGACCTGATGAACGCCGTAGTACTCGCCAACAAAGAGCAAGACCACCGCCGCCCCTCCTAGAAAGAGGGCTATCTTGAGAACCTTCTTGGCGAAGTAGCCCACGGCCAGGCCAACGAGGAAGGGGGCGCCGATGTTGGGCAGGAGAAAGGCAGCAGAAAAGAAGTCCAGCGGAGCGGGATCGGGTATGGATGGAGTCATAACGTTGTCTCTGAGCGGTCCAAGACCGGCGATGGGTGCGTGCATTGCCCGAGATACTCGGGGCTTGGATCCGGACATTAAACTCCCAAGCCCGTGCTCAGGTCAAGGTGATTTCCATGCACCGTATTCAGGGTGTAAATCATCAGGCAGAGGGAGATGCCGTACTGTAATTAATTTAAAGGTTTAATCTGTGCCGCAAAAGTGATAAATGGTGAAGCTCTCATTGCACGAAGAGCCTATTCGAGAATTATGGGATCTCCTGGCGATCAGGACAAATATAGGGCGCAACACGAACGTGCTGCATTGGAATCCGGAGTCGAGGGATCATGCCAACCGGAGCCAGGCGAGGCGACTTCCTGATTTGTCGGACGGGCTAACCGCTTAATGTGCCGAGGACTCGATGCAACAGGCTTGTGAACAAAAGGAAGCGTTCGAAGTCTCTTGCGTGGTCGTTGGTTAGAAAGGTCACCGTATGCCCCTCATTTGCGATACTGTTGCGTTCACGTATCCCGCAGCAGAACATCCGATCCTCACCGATATATCGTTCAACCTGTCCACACCAGGATTCCATTCTTTCTTTGGCCCTTCTGGAGTGGGAAAAACATCGCTGGCAAAAATCATAACCGGTGACATTACCGGTCATTCCGGCAGGGTGGCAACTGACGGGCTGGAACATCTCCTCTATTCCCACAACAAGGAACGGCTTCCTGGCTGGTCAAACGTCGACCGTCATTTATCGCGGGTCATTCCGCCGTCAATGCTTGGCGAAAAAGACACGTTAGTGGAAATTTTCGGTTTGTCCGACTGCGTCAAATCACGTTTTGACCAGTTGTCCATGGGCCAACAAAATCGTGTCAACCTGATACGTTACCTATTGCAGGACTGCGATCTGTTGATCATGGACGAAAGCATGGCAAACGTCGATGAACTCACCCGGGAAAAGATTATTCTGGCCATCAAAGAAATGTTCCCCCAGCGCTATTTCATCTACATTTCCCACAATGTCTTGGAGGTCGCCAAATTCTGCGATTCGATCCTCGTCTTCCGCAGCAGCGGTAAAGCTCAACAAACCGTTATGATCCACGGTTGTAATATCGACAAGGAAGAAAACCTCTCGCCCGCAGATCTGGATGCTACCTTGCTGGAGATCATGAATGCTTCTTAAACGTGTCGTCCAGTTTTTTGTCGCCTATTTTCTCTTCATCGGCGGCCTGACAATCTTGAAATACAGCCTGAATCTCTCCGATTACGTCATCCCCGCACCATCGGGTATGCTGCATACGCTGCTCGCAGAGTACCGCCAGTACAGTCTCGCAACGATCAACACCATGACGGTAGCGGTCATCGGCCAGATTATTTCTGTCATCATGGCCTTCGCTATCGGCATAGTAGGTCGTCAGTCGACCTGGCTTGGCTCGTTTATCAAGGTCGCCGCCTATAATATCCAGGCATATCCCATTGTCGCGCTTGCACCGATTCTTTTCATTTTACTCGGAGATGGTTTTGTCACCCGGTTGTTGATCGCCGCAATGATCTGTTATTTTCCGGTTCTGCTCTCAGTATTAGGGATCATGTCCAAGCCTATTGACGATATCGAGCATTTTTACCGAGTCACCGGCCGTATACGCTGGCAGCTCGAGGTCAAGATCCGGACCTTTGAAAACTTAACGCAATTGACTACCGTTATCGTAGGCAGTGCCACACTGGCCATGGCGGGAACCATTGTCGGAGAATTCATCGCCGC
>JBFJXW010000186.1:0-7482 GCA_041622895.1 Desulfobulbus sp.
GATGGTCTCGTCGAGCAGTTCGTCGGAGATCTGGGAGATGATCTGGCGGTAGAGCTGATCGCCGAACAGTCCCTTGAATTTCTGGGCAATGATGTTGCCGAGCGCGAGTCCTTCGGTGGAGGCGAGCTGTGCGCCGGCCTGATGCGCGACCTGTTCCTGCTGCTCTTTGTTGAGGAGCTGTTCGTACTGGCCGAGCATGCGGTTGAAGGCGGAAAAGTCGACCTGTCCGCCCGCCTGGTTTTGGGGATCGGCCACCTGCCGGGCGGCATTGACGAGTACCGGAGCGGACCATTCGGGCTGCTGCAGCCGCTGGAGGAGATGCGGGGGCAGCTCGGCCAGTGTTGTCTCGGGCCGCATGAGGAGCTGGCGGGCATCGATATTCTGGGCAATGGATTGTTTGAACTTCGGTTCTTTTTCCAGATTGACAAGGCGATCGAGGGCACTGATCGCAACGTTGTTCTGATTTGTAAGCGAAACCGAATCGCTTGAGGAGGGGTGCTGAGCGATGAGATTGGAGATCAGGCTGTTGAGTTGCTGCGGCGTGAGTTGGTGCAGGGTTGAGCTGAGCATCTCATCGGCAATCGGTGTTTTCGGCAAGAAGGACATCAGACCGGCAAGCAGTGCAGGATCAAGTTCAGCCAGCGTATCAGCTGATTGTTTGATATCCTTGGCCCGTTTGCGAAAATCTTTTTCTGCACTCAAATTTTGCAGAACTTCAATGACCGCGTCGGGGAGTTCCTCCGCTTTTCGATTTCGGCCGTTCATTTCAGGCAGGCGGTTGATTAATTCTTTAACCAGTTGCGGCGACACAGAATGCAGCGGGTCTTTGCCGGTTTTACCTAGGACGAAATTCGCCAGTTCCTCATCGCTGATATCAAGACCAGAACCTATCAAGTCCTCCCGAACGACCTGTTCTCCTTCGTGAATGGCAACGTAACGTTTGGTATCAGCGAGTACCGTGCTGATGCCACTTCTATCGAGAAGGGCGGAGATCGGTTCTGCCAGTTCTTTCTCGCCCAATAAGTTGGACAAAACCTGAATGAATTTCACACAGTCGTCTTGATCAAAATTCGACTGGAAGGAGAACGAATGAATTTTTAACCGGCTGAGCAGGTTTATCAGTCCCTGAATCTGCGGACGTGCCTGGTCTTTGTCAGGCAGTTGTTCACCGCAGACCAGGATTTTACGATCGGAAATACCGATATTGACCGAATCATCAATGCCGTTAGCCAGCAAAGCGTTAAAGGCCTGCAGAACAAAATCGTTACTACGGTGCACCTGGGGGTTTGAGGCAGGGTAGAGCCGCATCGTCCTCAGTGCCGTGTATAGTCTGACTGGAAAATCGACCAGAAGATTGTTCCTCTCAGGTGATGGAGAGTGTGGAGGAGTAGGCATGTTTTTCTGTCTATTACCGTGAGCCTTTTTGAAAGAGCACCGTCTTGATTGTCCGGCAAATGATCAGCAGGTCGATGAAGATGGATTGGTGCTTAATATAATACAAATCATACTCAAGTTTGCGCAAAGCGTCTTCTTCCGATGCGCCATAAGGATAACAGACTTGTGCCCATCCGGTAATGCCGGGTTTGGCTGAATGCCTGAGGGAATAGTAGGGTAATTTATGTACCAGTTGATCAACAAAAACAGGCCGTTCAGGACGAGGGCCGACAAAACTCATTTGTCCACGAATAACATTCCATATCTGTGGGATTTCATCGATGCGCACTTTGCGAATGAAATTTCCGACTTTGGTAACCCGGTCGTCATCTTGACGCGCCCAGACCGCACCACCTTTTTCCGCATCTTCTCGCATGGATCGGAATTTTAAAATGTTAAAAACCCGGCCTCGTGCACCGACCCGCTCCTGTTTGTACAGTACGGGCCCGGGAGATTCCAGTTTTATCAGAACGGCAGTGACCAGAGTAATCGGCAGGCTGAGGAGAAGACCTATAACCGCGAGGAAAAGATCAAGGAGGCGTTTGATAAAGAAAGTCATTCTGCCGTAATCAAATCCTTCCGAGAAAATCAGCCAGGCTGGGTTAACTTTTTCAACGAGAATTTTACCGGTGATGGCCTCGTGAAAAGAGATACCATCTTCGATAAATTTACCTTGCAGTTTATTGAGGAGCAGTTCCCCGATGGGCATAGTGCCGCGTCGGTCATCAAGGGCCACCACGATATGGTTAACGCGAGAAAGTTCGGGATCTTCTGCTAGGTCCGCCATGCTGGTGAGCACCGGGAAATCTGGTTGTTTGACTGCCGAGGCAGAGGACCCTACCAAAGCTTTTATGGTAAAACCTGACTCTCGGTTATCCATGATTTCATGGATAATCCATTGCGCGGTTTCACCCGTACCGACGATAATGACCTCTCGAGCGAACAGTTTTTTTTCAAGAATTAAATAATACAAGGAGCGCCAGACAAACAGAGTCAGGCAGATAATGATATAGCAGCTCCAGAAAATGTTGGTGGATATGATGATCGAAGGAAAAATGTAGTAAAGAAACGCTAGAAAAACGCAACCGATACCAAAAGCCCGCATCATGCGGATAGCGATGGTCGTGGTGTTGCCGAGGGGTTTGCTCAGGTCATAAAAATCGTAGAAATAAAGGGACAACTGAAAAATCAGTGTCACTATGGAGGCCCGGATCACATACTCAGCAGGGGTTAAGAGGAATATTTTCCAATTGGAAAAAAGGATCAAAATTCCTAACACACTGGAAAAAATCAGCAAACCCTCTCCCAAGAAAAAAACGGTTTTACGAACAGGGTAATGCTTGTTGAAGAGTGTCGGCATGTCTTGTTGTAGTGTTGGCTGTAGAAATGAGTGTGTTACGTTAGTTGAAGGATATCACATTCTTTTTGGCTGAGTAAAGGTTAGGGGATCAAAGGTGAAAATTATGATCAAACAAATAACCTGTCAGTAGAGAAAAGGGTACATTTGTTCTAGATAGATGTCCAGACCGTAATTTTAAAGGGTTTAGAATATGTTCACTTGGGCTGTATTAAACGATGCTTAAGGAGTACCTGAATTACGGCATTGACCGGCAGGCCGATCACATTACTGCAGGAACCATCAATCGAGCGGATGAGAAAATTCCCTTTTCCTTGAATTCCATAGGCACCGGCTTTGTCCATGGGATCACCGGAATGAATGTACGCCTTGAGGATACTGTCGGGGAACCTGTCAAAGGTGACATGCGAGGTAGAACACTGCACTTCCTCAACCTGCTGTTGTTTGAGAAAAACGGCAAAAGCGGTGAGGACCTGATGGGTTCTGCCTTGAAGAGCCTTAAGAATTGTTAGCGCATCAGATTGATCGCGGGGTTTGCCGAAGATGACACGGTCCAGGGTGACTACGGTATCAGCCCCAATAACACAGGCGTCGGGATGGGTATGGGCAATGAGTTCTGTTTTAGCTTTCGCCATTCGGCGGGCAAAATGTTCAGGCAATTCCCCGTCTGCAGGCGTTTCATCGATAACCGCCGGCATGGTTTGGTACTGGAGACCAAGCTCAGAAAGAAATTCCTGCCGCCGTGGTGAGGAAGAGGCAAGGATAATGGGGTAACAAGCAGTAAACATGATAAAGGAGGTCTCAGAAGGAGATAGCAGAGGTCTGGTAATAGATCTTTTCCAAAAAAAGGCCGCAGGCCGGGGCAGTCGGACCTGCCTTGGTCCGGTCCTTGGCGGCAAGGATTGCTGACAATTCATCTATTGAACGTTTTCCCTGGCCAATTTCTATCAAGGTTCCGGCCAGGATTCGGACCATCTGTCGAAGAAAACCGTCTCCGGTGAGTCGGATTGACCAACAGTTGGCGCAGCAGGTCACTTGGGGAAAACAACGGGCATGAAAGATCGTGCGAATCGCGCCACGTCCATGAGTGGCCGTTGTGTCGCGAGAACCGGCCCGTTCAAAACTGGAGAAGTCGTGGGTGCCGACAATAATTTCAAGCCCGGTTTGAAGTCGATTTGGGTCAAAGGTTCCGGGGATATGTGCCTGGTACAGGCGTGATAGGGGCAATTGAATGGCCCCGGTGAAAAAATCGTACCGGTACGTCTTTCCTAATGCATCGTAACGACTGTGGAAAGTTGAATGGGTCTCCTCGGCCTGCAGGATGCGAATATCGTGCGGTAACATCGAGTTGAGCCCTTTGAAAAAAGCGACAACCGGAATCGTGGTTTCCGTGTGGAAATGAGCAACCATTCCCAGTGCATGCACACCAGCATCGGTTCGGCCTGCACCATGCAGGGAGATTGTTTCACCGCAGAGGACCGAAAGTCTTTTCTCTAGTTCTCCCTGGACCGTTACTCCATTGAGTTGTCGCTGCCACCCCCGATAGTTGCTGCCGTCAAAGGCAATCAGCAGTTTGATGTTACGGGACATCAGGGGAAGAGTGGTACACCCATCAAACCTGTGGTCTCAGGAAAACCATTCATCAAATTCATATTCTGCACAGCTTGACCGGAAGCCCCTTTGACGATATTGTCGATAGCCGACATGATAATCAGCCGTCCAGTGCGCTCATCCTTTTGCAATGAAATGTCACAGCAGTTGGAGCCTCGAACATGCTGCGTTGCCGGTGGTACACCGGACGGTAACATCCGGACAAAGGGCTCGTCAGCGTAGGTTGCTTCGTACAAAGCCTGCAGATCGGTTGCGCTCCCTTGACTGGTGAGAGTAGCGTAGATGGTGCTGAGAATACCTCGGGAAACGGGCAGGAGGTGCGGCGTAAAGGAAACGGTGACCGATTGCCCCGCTGCGGCAGAGAGTTCCTGCTCAATTTCAGGAATGTGGCGATGCGTGCCGCCCACTTTGTAAGGTTTAAAGCCGTCCGTAACCTCACAGAACAACGTGCCTACGCTGGCTGCTCTTCCCGCTCCAGAGGTTCCGGATTTGGAATCGATGATCAGTGTGTCAGGATTGATCAACCCCCGGCGCAGCAGAGGCGTGAGAGCCAGAATGACCGAGGTCGGATAACACCCGGGGTTGGCGGTGAGCCGTGCCGTTCGGATCTGTTCCCGGTACAACTCAGGGAGACCATAGGCCGCTTCCGCAAGGAGTTGGGGACTGGTGTGTTTCTGGTACCATGCCTGATAGACTGCCGGATCGTGGATTCGGTAATCGGCACTTAGATCGACCACCTTCTTGCCCGCCGCCAACAGTTGAGGGACTATTTCCATAGCCGTTTTGTGGGGAACAGCAGTGAAAAAAAAGTCGGCTCGTTCGATGAGTTCGTCAGTTGTCAGATTTTCACACAGAATATCTACCCGTTTGCGCAAATTGGGGAAGACTTCAGCGAGTGGTTGACCTGCATACTGCCGAGAAGTTGCAGCGGTGAGTCGAATTTCCGGATGTCCGGCCAGAATTCTTGCCAATTCAACTCCAGTGTAACCGGAGGCTCCAACAATTCCAACGTGCAACATGTTACCTTTCCTCTTTGTGTAACAGCCGAGCACCGAGTGCTGTTAAAAAAAAAGGGAATAACGAAGCATTCGTTATTCCCTGAGCATAAAAAAGCTGGAAAAAATTCAGTAACTAGCTCCGATAATTACAAAATTATCGTTTGGAGAACTGGAAGCGGGCACGAGCGCCACGCTGACCGTATTTTTTACGCTCTTTAGCGCGCGGATCGCGAGTAAGCAATCCGGCTCGTTTGAGCGGAATACGCATTTCCGGATTCAATTCCTGCAACGCTCTGGCTATTCCATGAACCAAGGCATCTATTTGTGCGGACTTGCCACCGCCTTTGACCGTGGCGTGCACATCGTATTGCTCTAAGGTTTCGGTAACGGCAAAGGGTTTTGCAACTTTTGGCTCGAAAAAGATGTTGCCGAAATATTCGTCCAGAGGCATCTTGTTAATGGCAAGCTGACCGTTGCCGGGTGTGATCCAGACTCTGGCGATTGCTGTCTTCCGTCTGCCGGTCGCGTATGTTTGTTCCTGGGCCATAATCATGTACTCCGTTATCAAATCTCGAGTTTTTCAGGTTGCTGAGCCTGATGGGGATGATCCTTACCGGCGTAAACTTTCAATTTTTTCAATTGAGCCCGGCCAAGTTTGTTTTTTGGCAGCATGCCTTTTACGGCTATGCGGATGAGTTCTTCGGGCTTTTTGGTCTGGAGTTCACGAGCGGTCTGGGTTTTGAGATTGCCGGTAAAGCCTGTGTGGTGATGATACAGCTTAGCATCCCATTTGTTTCCAGTGAGGTGGATCTTCTCGGCATTGACAACTACGACGAAGTCCCCGTTATCCTGAAAATTACAAAATGTTGGCTTATGTTTGCCGCGCAGGAGACGAGCGATTTCCGTGGCGATGCGTCCAAGAACCTTGCCGTCGGCATCGGCGACATACCATTTACGATCAATTTCATTTACCGGCGTATAATAGGTTTTCATTCTTTGCGCCTCAACACTTTAAAAAAAAAGGTTCGAACAGAGGTCCGAACCTGGGAGTCTCTTTTGGAGCGGGAAACGAGATTCGAACTCGCGACTTCAACCTTGGCAAGGTTGCACTCTACCACTGAGTTATTCCCGCTCATTGTTTTTCCGTGACAGCGACCGACTTTAACAAAATTTCCCCGGACGTGTCAATAAAAAATATTCGTGCTGAAACATTTTCGTGTAGGTGCTGTGCAAAATTAACAAGCAACCTATGGAGAACTGTTGCCAATCCCTGCAAAGAAGAATAGTATGCCGCTTAACTTCTTCATTATTTTGACAATCTTTCTTGTTTGAGAGGAGGGGACAACGTATTTTCGCACGGTTCCCTTTCTCCCTTTTTTCAGAAGGATGGATTGGGCGGGCATCCGCTCTTGAACTTTTGGGAAGAATGAACAGCCGGCGAGATGTTGCACCATTGCGAAGTGAAAAACTTGCTGGTGGCATGATAAATTATTCAGGCTGCAGAGCCATCTTTGAGGTACCGTACATGACGGAATGTGCCACACGTCAAGCGTCGATTCAGCGCAAAACCCAAGAAACCGACATACAGCTTTCTTTGTCTCTTGATGGAACCGGAAAAGCTGGGGTCCGTAGCGGTGTGGGGTTTTTTGACCATATGCTGACCCTGTTTGCGGTTCATGGTTTTTTCGACCTGGAAATCGCCGCCTCAGGGGACACTGAAGTGGATGACCATCATACTGTCGAAGACTTGGGGATCTGCTTAGGAATGGCCTTCGCGCAAGCACTGGGCGACAAATCCGGCATTTGTCGCTATGGACATGCCTATGTTCCAATGGATGAAACCTTGGCCAGGGTTTGTGCCGATTTATCCAATCGGCCCCATCTGCACTATGCAGTCCCTCTGATCGAAACAAAGATCGGCACCTTTGATACGTCTTTGGCCAAAGAGTTCCTGAGGGCTTTTGTTCTTCATGCCGGTGTAACCCTGCATGTCGATCTGCTCCATGGGGAAAACGGGCATCACATCCTGGAAGCAGTGTTTAAAGCCCTGGGGCGAGCACTGGCCATAGCATGCGGTCGGCA
>JBFJXW010000187.1:0-7475 GCA_041622895.1 Desulfobulbus sp.
ACGGGCAAATGAATTGATGTATCGAGCAAGAGACAAAAGAAAGGCCATCGTGCATAATTCATTTTTAGCCCAATCTCGGCGTTATGCTCAAAAAAAAATCCTCGGAATAGTAGCATATACCTGTGGTATTTTTTTTCGCATGCCCTGATCTTGAATAAAAAATCTTATTATTCAAGACACCCTTAAGAGAATAGGACCTACTATTTCAAGAAAAGAGCGAATATGAAGAACACAGCAAAAAAAATCATCCGGTCTGCTTTACTGCTGTTGATGACGACCCTGCTCGTCACCAATAATGCCGAAGCTACTGAGAAAGTCAGTTACCGTCTCAAATGGCTCCGCAACGTCAGTGTTGTCGGAGACTTGTACGCTGAAACCAACCATCTGTTCGAAAAGGCCGGGCTCGATGTCGAGATCAAACCAGGCGGACCGGAAAGAGATGCCATTCGGGAGCTTGAATTGGGACACGCTGATTTCGGGGTAGCTTCCGCCGATCAGGTATTGAGGGCCCGCGCCAAAGGTTCACCGGTGGTGGTTATCGCACAGCTGTTCCAGGTTAACCCCCTGCAATGGATGTACCGTCCAGAAGCGCTGAAGATCGATAACCTGGCCGACTTGAAGGGAAAGGTCATCGGGGTGACGTTCGGGGGAAACGACGAAACTATCATGCGGACGTTACTGGCCGAAGCAGAACTTAGCGACTCAGATGTAAAGCTGTTCAGCGTCCGCTATGATTACACACCGTTCTACCGACGCCAGGTTAGCCTGTGGCCGGTCTATCGTAACGCCCAGGGTCCTATCATCACAGCGCAACTCAACAAAGAGGGAGAAAAAACCGCCTTTTTCAATCCCGCAGACTTTGGCGTGAAATTTGTGGCCAATTCCGTGGTAACCCATGCTCGAACCCTGACGGAGAAACCGGTACTGGTGCAGCGGTTCATGGAGGCCCTGCTTTCCGGCTGGCAGCAGGCCCTTGACCCGAAAAATGAAAATGAGGCCCTTGCAATCCTACAGAAATACGATCCCGATACGCCGCCTGCGATCCAGAAACAGCAGTTGAAGATCACCCGCGATCTAATCCAGCCGCAACCCTCTATAGCCATCGGCACAATTGACGAAAACGGCTGGGAGCAAACCCAAGAGATAATGTATAATCAGAAACTGTTGCCGCAGAAAATCGTTCTCAAAGAGATCCTCAAACCGGTCGGCACCACAACGAAGTAAGCTTAGTTGCGGTTGCAACTGAACCTTCTGAGTTTCCGCATCGCCCACCGCGTAAAAAACCAATCCAAATGATTAGCGATGGGACGAAAGGCAGAAGAATGAAGTTTGCAATACTAGTTTATCCATCCTTGTATCACTGGCTTGAACATTCAAGTTGAGTCTTCGATTTTTTTTCGCTTTTCAACTGCAGACGCCAGCTTCGTATCGTCTGTCTCATTGATTGAGCCGTCGATCGACTGATCGCCGGATTAAAATTTGTCTGGATATGGGTGCTATCGGAAACATATACCTGATCGGGTTCTGCACCGTTAAACTCACGGTTTAACAGATTCGGTGCAACGCGCAGGTTGTATTTACTGCCAGTGGTTACCTTGAATTTCCTTTTCTGTTTTGCTGAAACCAACTCATTTCAGAACGAGGAGCTAGAATGTGTGATCCCTTCTCTCTGAAGGGATCAATCCGTTGATGGCGACACCCTCACGGTTGTTATGCCGGATCCAAATTTCATGCTGATTGGTTTGGATTTTTGGAGGCCATTCCCATACCCACCCGAGTATCTTTGGAGAGAAAGGGGCCTTCTTCCCACCTCGACCAGGATGGATTGACCACTAATTATCCTCAATTACGTAACGCAGATATTCACCACCTTAAACGTGAAAATATGTACTTTTAGCTTGTTGCAATACACGACTCGCCGGAAGCCATTTCGAGATCAATCATCTCCATGGCTTTTTTCATGGCCTCCTCTCTTGTCTTTCCACCCAATGGCACACGTTTTAATTTTCCGCATGGATCTGTAAGGTCAAATGAAAAGTATTCACATACAAATTCGCATGTATGAACCCTAATTTTCCAACCTTTATAGGTGCTTGAATTCTTATCGTTCATAATCTTTCTCCTAATTATCAATAAGATAATGTTTATGTCTAATAAATTAAGCTTCCTTGAAGTAATTGCAAATAATTATCAAAACCATAAACATTCATGGAGTTAGGAGTGGTTCGACACGAACCATTGACATCGAGAAGGTGAGAAGTATTTCATGGGAAAACAAGAGATTGGACGATTTCATCCGCTCCATCACTAATTCTATGGAATAATGAATAAAAATTTCAGCATGTTGCTTCCACTCATCCTTTTATTTTGCGCTTTGCCTTCTGTCTTTTAGGGGTCTGCTCACGAAACGGGAAAAATCGCACGCTAAGCTTGCCTGGTAATAAGCGTGGCATATCCACGAATTGTACCAGAACAGGTGCCCTTTACTCCCCGATCCAAGGGTAATCAGGAAGAAGATCAAGTGCAGGACGAAGGAGAAGATCGATACCTTATCTTTGATTATCTATTGCCTTCAGTTGCTCCATTTTTGTGCAATTCCAGAGAAGTAGGCGGATCTACGACTCAGGAACAAGGTCAAGTCGTTGAGTTTGCATTTCTAAGTTCATTGCCAAAAAAAAAATCTCTATCCGGTAATTTACGATAGTATTGTGGTATCGTGCAGGTTGCTTAACTCGGCATCCTTCTGTATAACATTACAAAAAGCGTATTAAGAAGTTTCTACACAATCACTTGTTATGTGTCAGCGACGCCAAATAGAAAAGTGCTTAAAGATACGGTGATGTACAATTACATACTGTCGCTTAATACTTTTTCCGGTAGGCGTTTTAGCTAGAAGAATTTTTGAGTTCAGAGCGCTTAATCCCGTAATACATTAGAGATCAAATATGAAAAGTTTAAAAAAACAAACCGATGCAAAGATTGCAGCGGGACGACAGGCTAATCCTGATTTTATGAGAGGAGTCGATGATATTATTGATCAGGCAAAAGCCTTCCAGCAAGGCGGTGATGCCATTAAGCTTGGCCAGAAAGCTCCTAGTTTCGAGCTACCTAACCTTGAAGGAAAATCGATATCGTTGGATGCTTTACTAGCAAAAGGTCCTCTTGTTCTTACATTTTATCGTGGTAGTTGGTGTCCGTACTGCAACTTACAACTTAGAGCCTTGCAAGCACGCTTAGAGGATATTCATGCACTGGGTGCTACGTTAGTTGCTATCAGTCCACAGGTACCTGACGGATCAATGACGCTAGATGAAATTAGCGAAATGGATTTTGTTGTTTTATCCGACCAAGATGCAAAAATAGCTTCACAATATGGTATCGCATGGGAAGTACCGGAGTTTCTTGTCGAGCACATGCGTGTAGATCGCAACCTTAATCTTGAAACAATCAATAATGGTAACGGTAGTGTGTTACCGATTCCCGCCACATTTGTATTAAGTCGTGACGGCGTAGTTACATGGCGCTATGTCGATGTTGATTATAGAACACGTTCAGAGCCTGACGATATTATTGAGGCCTTGCAAAAACTGTCTTAAGGATGTTGCCTGGAGACTTCTCCTATTAATTACAACATGCAACTTTTACATAACAAAGTGCTGCACTGGAAAAACTACTCGCTACGCTCCCCTTAGCGAAAGGTGTTTGCAACAATGTCCTATATATCTAAGCCATCTGCTGAGCCCTGCGTAACGACCTTCGATGAGTTTGTGCGATTAGCTGATTATTCTCTGATGGATACCTTGAATGCCGACCCTGATGCCACCAGAGATGGTGATGATCACCGTGCCCGCCAGGTTTTTTCTGGTCATTACGTGCCTGTGAAACCCACGCCGCTTGCAGAACCAGAATATGTAACCCATAGCAGCACTTTTTTTAATGAACTTGGGTTGAGCGACGAGCTGGCGCTTGACCCAAAATTTCGTCAGGTATTTTCTGGTGATCTCTCTGCTGCGCATGAGCCCATGCGTCAGGTTGGCTGGGCGACTGGCTATGCATTGTCGATTTATGGCACCGAATATACCCAACAATGTCCATTCGGTACTGGTAATGGCTATGGCGATGGTCGGGCGATATCTGTATTTGAAGGAATACTCAATGGGCAGCGCTGGGAAATGCAATTAAAAGGTGGCGGCTCAACGCCTTATTGCCGTGGTGCCGACGGGCGTGCAGTACTACGTTCAAGTGTGCGTGAGTTTCTGGCGCAAGAATATATGCAGGCTTTAGGTGTTCCAACTTCGCGCTCTTTAACACTGTATGTTTCTAAATCTGAAACCGTTACCCGGCCTTGGTATTCTCAAGACTCCCACTCCATTGATCCTGATATTTTGGTGGACAATCCTGTGGCTATTTCAACTCGCGTTGCACCATCCTTTTTGCGCGTTGGTCAGCTAGAGTTATTTGCCCGCCGCGCTCGCAGCAATGCTCATCCAAGAGCATTAGAAGAGTTACGCATGATTGTGTCGCATTTAATTGAGCGAGAATACAAAGGCGACATTAATCAAAACCTTGTTTTTGCAGATCAATTGGTTGAGTTGGCTAAGCTATTTCGCCAGCGTCTTACTTCACTGGTGGCCAATTGGCTACGGGTTGGTTACTGCCAGGGTAATTATAATAGTGACAATTGCGCCGCTGGTGGCTTTACCCTCGACTATGGACCGTTTGGATTCTGTGAAAAATTTGACCCTGGGTTCCAACCTTGGACTGGGGGCGGCGACCACTTTTCATTCTTCAATCAGCCAATCGCAGCGGAAGCGAATTACCATATGTTTTGGACAGCTGTGAGACCGCTACTCGTAGAAGATACTGAAAGTTTAGAATTTTTCGACCACGTGCGCCATGGCTTTGCAGAAGCAATGCAAAAACAACTTCAAAGAATGTGGGCGGCCAAACTTGGTTTGACTGAACATAACCCACAGGTATTTAAGAAATTAATGCAGCTAATGACCCACTCAGAGGTGGATTACACTATTTTCTTCCGCGAGTTATCCCATATACCAGAGGATATTTCAGCACTGAAAAAGAGCTTCTATGTCAAAACTTCACAACAACTCGATGAGCAATGGCAATCTTGGCTAAACAGCTGGCGAGATCTCGTCGTTAAGGACGGTAATTTGGTTGAGATATCAGCAAATATGAAACAGACAAACCCCAAATACACATGGCGAGAGTGGTTGATTGTCCCCGCCTACCAACAAGCCATGCAGGGTGACTACACCTTAGTTAAAGAGTTGCAAGAAGTACTTAGCTATCCATATGACGAGCAATCACAAGAAGTAGAAGACACATACTATCGTCTAAAACCTAGAGCGTTTTTTAACGTTGGTGGCGTGTCGCACTATAGCTGTTCATCTTGATTTTGAATAGAAACCGAAAATTGGAATCAGGTTTGCTCAGCTTTTCACGGCTAACAAGTCAATGTTTCCGGACTCGCTAACGAGTCTGATCCGCTACGTTAATGTCGCGATATCGAAGGGCTGGACATCTTACCAGTGACTTATTTGACCTTCTTCCTGTAATTGTAAATGCAGCAGCTTCGATCAGGTCGCCGATGTTTTTAGGGTCGCCTTGTAAAGCGATGTCTTATCACCTCTCCCACCCGTCCTCTTGATCTTGTGGGTCTTGCTCTGAACTTTCCGTCTCCCCGGGCAAAGGGATGCAGCTCGGCAGAGATTGATGCAAGGCGACTTTAGCCAGCAGATGCGCTGAGATGGGAGCGGTAATAAAGAGAAACAGAGTGACCAGAATCTCGTGCAGGCTCACGCCCTCACCAGTTAGACTGAAAAATATTGAAGAAGCCACTAAGAGGGAACCAACTCCGAGTGTGGTGGCCTTAGTCGGACCATGCAGACGGGTGTAAAAATCTTCCAGACGCACCAGACCCAGGGAACCGATCAGCGTAAAAACTCCCCCGGCAACAACAAGTAACGATAACAGGGCTTCGGTTATTGGGCTCATTCGATAATATCTCCACGCAATAGAAACTTTGCCAGGGCTACGGTGCCGACGAAACCCATCAGGGCAATCAGCAGCGCCGCTTCAAAGTAAAGATTACTCGCCGACTGAATACCCAACAGCACCAGCAGGGCAATAGCATTTATATAAAGCGTGTCCAGCGCCAGGATCCGATCAGCAGCAGTTGGTCCCTTGAACAGGCGGTAAAAGCTAAGAGCGCAAGCAACGGCGACAAAGGAAAAAGCAATAATCAGGGCAAAACCCAGCACTTACAAACCTCCTTCAAATATCTTTTTGAGAGGCGACTCAAATCGCATCTTAATTGTCGCAACCAGTTGCTGTGGATCAGCGCAGTCCAGAGCATGTACCAATAACTGCCGACGATCAAAGGAAAGTCGAGCGGAGATCGTTCCTGGCGTAAGGCAGATGATATTGGCGAGCAGACTTATCGTTAATGTGTCGGTTAACTGTAAGGGGACAACAACAAAGGCCGGACGCAGGACCCGCGGACCCGCAAGGATCAGCCGGGCAACTATCAGATTGGCGACCAGCACATCATAAAGGAACACGCAGGTAAATCGTACGAGCAGCAGGGGGCGGTAAATTCGAACTGTTTCCGGCCAGAAGGCCAAAGTGTAGCGGGGTATTGCCCAACCAAGGAACAGCCCCAGGAGAATCTGACCAAAGGCCAGGCTGTTGTTCAGCAATAGCCAGATGATTGTGAGCGAGGGAGTCAATAACGGATGTGGCAGCAAAGAATGTAAAAATTTCATAGCCCACCTCCAAGAACCGCATGAATATAAGTATCTGGAGTCGCCAGCTGACAAGCCATGGCCTGAGTAAATTCAAAGATTGGTCCAGCTGCGATTGTAAGTAATACAATAAGAGACAAAAGTCCAAAAATCGCGAGCAATTCGCAGGTCGTTGCTTGTGGTTTACGTACCACGCCACCGGAAACAGCTAAACCTTGCCTGGTGCTGCCGGCAAAGAATATCTGGCTGCCGGCCAATGCCAGGGCAACTACCGCGGCAAATGCAGAGGCTAGGATGACGAGCCAGAGTAGAGGTCGTCCGGCCGCGGCATCCAGAATAAGGAGTTTACCGAGAAAACCCGACAGGGGCGGCAGGCCGGTGACGGCGATAACAGCAACAAAGAACAGCCCGCCCCACAAAAGCGGGTGAGGCAGATCCACATCCGGCGCAAAACTATCGCTTTTTATGTGACGCCGCCTGCGCAGTACCTCAGCCATCAGGAACAGTACAGCCGCGGCAAAAGTGCTGTGTGGCAGATAATAGAGTCCCGCAGCAATCCCAGGCGTTCCGAGAGTGAAAGCAATAAGTAATGTGCCAACCGATATCACTATCATATAGGCCGCGATCCGTCCTAGGTTTTTGGCCGCCAGGACGCCGCACACACCAATCACCACTGTCCCCAGAGCGATAGGCAAAAGCCAGGGATCATAA
>JBFJXW010000188.1:0-7467 GCA_041622895.1 Desulfobulbus sp.
ATGACGACAACATGGATGGACGGCACCAGAGAGACGGAACGGGCCTGCCCGGGCCTGCTTTTCAGCGCAAGGGTTGCTGTAGCCGCAACGCAATAGTCTGCCGAGGTAATCCCGATAAAGGATTTTTCGACCTGCGTCCTGACGGCCAGTTTCTGGGATGACGACAGAGGACGGGCAGTGTCGGTTGCATCAGAGAGCGGTGTTGTATGGATGGCAATGTCCTGCAGCGCCGGCAGCGATTGCAGTTCAAGCTGGTTGAGTAACGGATGCTCCCAACAGACAATGTTTTTTTCCGTGCCCCATTCAGGATCTTTTTGCAGAATCAAATCAGCAATGCCGCGCGCGGTGTCTTCCAGGCTTGCATGGAGATGAAGATCGATATGAAGGGGCCCGGCGACCTTTTTCAGCACTTCCACCAGCTTCTTTTTTTCGGTGGCGGTCCGTGTCTGGATTTTTTCAAGCAGGGCTGCCTGTTCAGACGATGGACGGGTCGTAAAGAGGTCGTTGGCAGGGGCAGCACCGTTGTTACGTCCCAGTGCCGTGCGAAGGGTATCGATAAATTCTTGCTGGCCGTGCATCAGGCTTTCCCTCCCTGTTTTTCTTTCCACCGTTGCATGAATGTTTTAGCAGCAAGCGGCTTAAGGTTCCGATTTCTGGTCCATCCGTTAAACGGATACGGAAGCCGACAGATCATGCCATTTTTTAAGGGCAGTACTTTTTGCAGACAGCGGGCAACTCGCAGGGAAAGATCGTACAGCTTCCGGTGGTTGTTCAACCGCTGCCACCCGGCAAACAACAGCTTCTCCATTTTTTTGTCAGAGTGAACATTCCATTGCGGGTCACCCTCCGAGAGCTTGGAGCGCATTGCAAGAAGCATCCGCGGCAGGTTGATTTCCAAGGGGCATGCCTGGCGGCAGGCACCACACAAGGTTTCACCTGTGCATAGATCTGCTGCGTTATTGATGCCAAAAAGAAGCGGTGTCACCACGGCCCCTACCGGTCCGGTATAGGCTGATCCGTAGGCGTGGCCGCCGATTTTACCGTAGACAGGGCAGACGTTTAAGCAGGCTCCGCAGCGGATGCAGCACAGCATCTCTCTAAACGTTTCATCGGCAAGCATTTTGGAGCGGCCGTTATCAACGATGATCAGATGGAAGGCTTCGGGCCCGTCACAGTGGCCGGGTTGGGCGGGACCGCCGATGTAGCTCACATACCCGCCAATCTGCTGCCCTGCTGCCCCCATGGACATGAGCCTGAGGATGGGCTGTTGCTCTTCCAGGTTGGCGACAATCCGCTCCATCCCCATGAACGCCACATGCACCTTAGGCAGGGTGGTGGCCATACGGATGTTCCCTTCATTGGAAACAGTGGTAATGTGCCCCGTTTCGGCACAGGCAAGGTTGCATCCCGAGATGCCCATATCTGCAGTAAGGAATTTTTGCCGCAGGGCCTTCCGGGCATCCTGCGTCAGTGTTGGCGGGTCCTCGGTGTAGGGGGTTCCCAGTTTTTCAGAGAAGAGCGCTCCTACCTGCTGCCGTGTTTTATGGATGGCCGGGGCCACGATATGTGTGGGTTTTTCGCCGGCAAGTTGAATAATGTATTCGCCCAGGTCGGTTTCAGTGACTTCGATCCCTTCCTTTTCCAACCCCTGGTTGAGTCCAATCTCTTCGGTAACCATGGACTTTCCCTTGACCACGGATCGCACATTATGGCTGCGGGCGATCTCGACACAGAGAGCCACTGCGTCCTGCCCAGTTGGGGCAAAGTGAACGTGGCCGCCATGGGCACGCACCTTCTCGGCCAGCGTTTCCAGCAGAACATCAAGGTTGTCCACCGCTTTTCTGCGAAAATGGTGCGCTTTTTTTCGCAGCCCCTGCCCTTCGGGCAGATTTTCATACAGATTCCGTGTGGCGGGGCCCAGCCGTCCCTGCAGGCTGTCCAATGCGGACTGCAATACCGGGTCTGCAATGGCTTTGCGGGCGCTGTTCTTATAGTCTTTTGACGTTATTTCGCTCATTTCACTTTCCTGCAAGGAGTTGGGCGATATGCATCACCTGGACAGAAGCGTTCCTTCGGCTCAGCATCCCCTGAATGTTCATCAGACACCCCATATCGCATCCGGTGACCACCTCTGCTCCTGTATCGATGATGTTGGTAATTTTCTCTTCGAGAATCGCCTCCGATATCTCCGAGTATTTCACGGCAAAGGTGCCGCCGAAACCGCAGCATCTGTCAGCATCACGCATTTCCACAAGGGTCATGTCGCTGATCTGGGCCAAAAGCTTTCTCGGCTGCAGGTCGACCCCTAGAAATCTGTTCAAATGACAGGAAGCATGATAGGTCACGATGCCAGAAAACCGCGCACCCACACTGTCAACCTGCATGACATCCACCAGGAATTCAGTGAATTCAAAGGTTTTGGCGGCCACCTTTTGCGCCCGGCTAAGCATGGCCGGATCGTCCTGGAAAAGCTCGGGATAGTGGTTTCGCACCATGTTCACGCAGGAGCCTGAGGGCGAGACGATAATTTCAGCACCCTCGAAGAGCTCTATAAATTTCCTGGCAGCAGAGCGTGCCACCTGCTGATGGCCGGCATTGAAGGCGGGCTGACCGCAACAGGTCTGCTCAGTGGGGCATTCAACCGCAAGGCCGATTCGTTCCAGAACGGTCACCATTGCATCGGCAACTTCAGGGTACATGGTATCGACAAGGCATTGAATGAAGAGTGTGACTTTTTTGGACGTGTTCATAAGGGTACGTTTTAATTAATCAAATGAGAAGGCAGCCAGGTGATGATTTGGGGAAAGATGATCAAAAGAATAATGGCCAGTATCTGAAGTCCCACAAACGGCATAACGCCCCGGTAGATATCAACCGTTTCGATAGTAGGCGGAGCGATTCCTTTCAAATAAAAAATGGAGTAGGCAAAGGGTGGTGTAAGAAACGAGATCTGAAGATTCACCATCACCAGCACGGCAAACCATACCGGGTCAAATCCCAGTTCAGCGGCAATGGGTGTGATCAGGGGAACAATAATGAAGAGGATTCCCATCCAGTCGATAAACATTCCGCAAAAAACCAACAACAGCATGATGGCGGCTAACACGCCCCACTTGCCCATAGGAAGCTGCAGGAACATACTGGAAATAACGTCATCGCCGCCGATCGCAACAAAGACGGTGGAGAAAAAGCTCGCGCCGATAGCGATCATCATAATCATGGCGGTAATGGTCAGGGTCTGCTGGCAGGCGCCTTTCACCACCGAAAAATTCAGACGCCCATAGGATGCGGCCAGCAGCATACTGGCAACAGCACCGACAGCGGCGGCTTCGGTTACGGCTGCGACGCCAAAGAATATGCTGCCCAGTACCGAAAAGATGATCAATGCCGGCGGCAGGACGGAAGTCAACAGGATCATCAGTTTTTCTTTGACCGAGGTCTGCCGCTCATCCCGTGGCAAGGGGGGGCCGTCTTCTGGTTTGAGATAGCACCGTATGCCAATATAGAGCATGTAAAGAACGGTGAGCAGGATGCCTGGCAGAAGCGCACCGAGAAAGAGCTTGCCCACAGAGACACGGGCAATGGGACCGTAGACAATAATCATGACGCTGGGCGGAATAAGAATGCCTAGGGTTCCCCCCGCGCATATGGCCCCGCACGCCATTGATTTATTGTATTTTTTAGCCAGCATCACAGGAAGAGCCATAAGACCGATAGTGATCTCGGAAGCTCCCACCACGCCCGTTGCCGCCGCGAAAATGGCTGAAATGGCAATAGTGGAAATACCGAGCCCCCCTCTGAACCGTCCCCACAGAATATGCATGGCGTTGAAAAGCCGTTCTGCCATGCCAGATTTTTCCATGAAAACACCCATGAAAAGGAAGAGGGGAACAGCAAGCAGGGTATAGTCCTTCATAAGGCCGAACAGACGGGCGATGAACAGTCCGAAGATATCGGCTCCCATAAAACCTGCACCAAAGAGAAACGCCACACCGCCAAGAACAAACGCTGTTGGAAACCCGAGAAAGATGCCGGTGAAAAGGGTTGCGAACATCAAAACAACAGTTATTTCAGGACTCATTTTATTTTACCTCCACCGAGCACGATCACGATGTTTCGCAGCAATTCAGCGACCCCCTGCAGCAGAAGCAAACACACGCCTATGGGCATTACGGTTTTAAAAGGATAGATGATCGGCTGCCAGTACCCCTGCATTGATTTTTCCCCGATATCCCAGGAAAAAAGGACATACGGCACCAGTGCGTACAAAATCCCGCCCCACAGGGGAAAAAACAATACCAGATACAAAATGATCTCGATGATGGCCCGGTTTTCTGGAGTAAACCGGCTAGAAAAAATATCGATCCTGACATGCTGTCGCCTTCTCAGGGTCCAGGCCTCGCCAAGCAGGAAAAAGGTGCCGCCAATCATGTAACTGAGATCGAAAGCCCATTTTGTCGGCTGGTTCAGAAGATAGCGGGAAAAAATTTCATAAGCGATGACTGCAGTGAGGACCATGACCAACCAAATGATGGCTTTGCCCGAAAATTCACTGATCGCGTCAATGGTTTTGATGATACGGCGTATCCATTTCATGGTGCGGAAACCTGTTGTAAAACGAACAAAGGAGCCACCCGGTTTCTTCCAGGTGACTCCTTTTAAAGTGCGGAAAAACTGATTATTTGAACGAGGGGGTCATGAGCGCTTTATATCCGTCATAGCCGGCGCTGAATTTTTTCTGCGACTCATAGACCTTTTTGAAGAAAGGATCGTTTTCTCCCTTTTTCACCATTAGCTCATCCGTTTTTTGTGCCAGAGCTTTCTGGATTTCCGGATCAAGGTACTGAATCTTGACGCCCTTTTCTTTAAAAAATTCAAGGGCTGGTATATCTTTGCTGATACATCGGGTCAACAAATCAAGGGTCGCTGCCTTTGCGGCCACCCGGACGATTTCTTTAAGATCGTCGGGCAGCTTGTTCCAGGCTTTTTTGTTGACTTTGAGGTCGAGAATGGTGCTGGTCTGATGGATACCAGGCACCAGAAGGTATTCTGTTATCTCATAAAAAGCCAGATCCTTATCCATGCTGGGAATGCTGAACTCTCCGGCGTCAAGTACCTTTCTCTGCAGCGCTTCGTATACTTCTCCGGCAGGAAGCATCATAACAGACGCTCCAGCAGCGCTCAGGATCTCCCCCCAATAACCGGAAGTGCGAAATTTCAGGCCCTTGAAATCTTCCATCTTGGTGATGGGTTTGTTCGACCAGGCCAGGTCTTCGCTGGGGATAATGCCGCAAGGCGTAACAAAACCATAGTCGTATTTTTTATACAACTCCTGAAAGAGTGCAGCCCCTTCGCCTTCGTACATCCAGGTAAGATAGGGAATGGCTTCCATCCCAAAAGGTATGTATCCGAACAGGGGAGATGCCGGAAGCTGCCCTATCGAATACGCAGGAGAGCTGTGGGCCGCCTCGATAACGCCGGTGCGGACTGCTTCAGCCACCTCAAGTGCACCCATGAGTACGCCCGCTGGATAGCTCTTAATGGTCAAACGGCCGTTGCTCATTTTTGTTACTTGAGCGGCAAAGTCGTCTGCCGATTGCTGAAGAATGGTCCCGTCAGGCCACGAACTGGCCATTTTCCATACAAATTTATCTGCAGCAAACACATTTGTGATGCAAACGGCAGAAAAAAAGAAACTGACCGACATCGCCAGTATTGTGCTCTTACATCGCATTTACGGAACCCCCTGGAGCTGAATATTAATAAAAAAACGTCACTACTGTGAAATCGGAGTTAATAAACGCTGCAGGAATGAATTGTCAATCATTTTGTCTATGGATGATTGGCCGTCATCTCAGCTAGGCGATATCGGGCTGCATTTGCTTGTATCGCCCAATCAGCTAAGATTTAGTTCCCGGAGAGCCTTGAAAGTATTTGCCGCTGAATAATGCTGCAACGTGGTTTGTTTTTTACGTGTCAACGGTCAAGAGGTGGAGAGGAGGTACAGAGACAATGCATCTGCAAAACATAGCGGCGCCGGCTGCCCCTCAGTGGGTGCGGGCGAGAACGCCGCTCGTTCTTGCAAACGGCTCCTGAAGGCCCCGCATGCCTTTCCAGGATACAAACACTGCCCCCATATTGATATCATTCTGAACTGTTACCCCCAGGTACACAGGACCGGACCCCGCTGTCATTATGAGGAAATCGGTTTTCTCTGCTTATACGATCGTAGAAGAAAGAATACGCCGCCAGCAGCAGCAAGATGCTTTAAACTATGCCCACTCAGCCAGGGTACAATTGTAAATACTGGCGCATCAAAATATTCCAATACCTTTGCCAGCAGGTACGAAAACAGCAAGAGCCAATACCCGTTGGACAAGGTGTACGTTGGTTTAAAGAATCTTAATATCAAAGGAATGAGCAACATGGGGAGAAATTGAACGATACCATACCATCGTAAATCCCCCTCCCCTTGGCCCTCGGTAATGTGCCAATAGACAACAGAAAAGACGCCAAACAGGAGCAACGGAACCAGTGCAAACCGGCCCCAGTGAAGGGATACAAACTCTCCTATAACCACCGAAAACAATGCCATGAAGGCTATGGCCATTGGCACGCGGTCCCAAGCGAGCGTCGCATTATCAGGCCGAAGATGATAGTAACCGGACCCCACCGCAATGAACGATAGCCCCAAAAAGAAGATGAGGTAGGCATGCTTCAACTCACGCAATAGGTTCTGCTGTGTGGCTTTGACAACCCACTGCCCTCCCCAAAGACCGACAAGGAATAAAGGGAGGTTCGAGAGTACGTTCCAGAAGTTGGGGATCCCGAACAAAGTCCTCGTGTCATGAAAATGGTGATAGCTGAGATCTTGCGCGATAGGCCCTTGCAGCAACACGACTGCCACTGCAAGGATGGAGACTGCTGCAATGACAATCAGACCGATTTTTTCTCTTTTTCCTCTCATCACTGTTACTTGTCCCAGAACCTAATGCTCAAGAGTTTATCGAGAAATTCTGTCAGGGAAGAGATTGGGCCGGAGGTCATGGTCACAGCGCCTGGTGGAAAGATTCGGGAGCGATGAAGAAATAACCGGTTAAACGTGATGCGTTTTTGCCCCGCCGGTTTCGGTCCTTGGCAAACAGGATCGCCGCGGTGGCCTACCTGGTTTTTCTTCGGCCATGCAATGGGGGTTGCCCCTCTGTGTATGCACGTTTCATCCACAGGATGATGAATGATTATTTTTCGGCAGTATCGCTCTGTTTTTTTGAATTCTCTTTCACTTGAACAAGGTACTGCATTACCCGGTCGGGGTGCCCTTTCAGAGAATGCGGATCTTCCATTTTCTGGCAAATGATGTAGCACTTGCCTAATAGTAATGCCGAATAGTAAAAGCACATCACTGAATCCATAACGATTAAAAATAGCGCAAACCCGATAAAAACAGCATATGCGACTGCGAACGCC
>JBFJXW010000189.1:0-7385 GCA_041622895.1 Desulfobulbus sp.
CATCCCCAAGGCACTGCTCAACGGTCATCCAGAGCAACGCTTACCGAACACCGCTAACGTGAGTTTTGAATATGTGGAGGGTGAAGCCATCCTTCTGCACATGAACCAGTATAATATATGCGCTTCTTCCGGTTCCGCCTGCACCTCTGGTTCCCTTGAGCCGTCCCATGTTCTTCGTGCTATGGGAGTTCCGTTCACTGCAGCGCACGGTTCCATCCGTTTCAGCCTATCGGTCTATAACACTGAACAAGAAGTTGATTTTATCCTCGGGAAAATGCCGGCGATCATTGAAAAATTACGAGCCATGTCGCCTTTCTGGGAAGAAAACAAATAGTAGATCGATTTCGGCGCCGTTGTCTTTCTTGAAAACGGCGCCTTCTCTTTTCTCCATTGAGTCCTGCCACCGATTCCCATGCGAATAATCGAACCCAGTTTTACAATTCTTGACGAACTTGATCAGCAAAGCCTTCCGGTCCGCATCGAGTACTGCGGGCGTATCTGCTATAAGAGTGAAAACCGGATCGACAGTCAGTCCGCCATCCCCTTTGTTCGAAAAATGGCCGAAAATGGCCACAATTCCGTACTGGAAATGGGAGTAGTGACCGTACGGGTCACCAGTTCGACCCCGGACCCCATCAACGCTCTGTATTACTGCCAACCTAAGTTTTTACAAATAGACCAGCCCAGCACCAATCTCCTGCTTATTACCGGTTCAATCCGGGCCTTTCGCGAGATGCTGCTTTATCACCCGACAGATTCTATCTCGCGAGCCATTGTGGTTCATCTGGCCAAGCGTCACCCCTACTTCTTCGAAGATCTTGCCACTGGTGTCGAAGAGGAAATGCCTCAAGGCATTTCTGTTGATAAAATAAGCCTCGGGGAAGTGGAACAGCTCAGCGCCCCACAAATGGCTAAACATAGGCACCTTGCGGTAAAATTCATTGTAAATCGAGCCGTCACCCATGAATTGGTCCGTCATCGCACCTGTACCTTCCTTCAGGAAAGTCAGCGATACTGCCGTTATTCTGCTGATAAATTCGGCAACGAGGTTACATTTATCAAACCGGTTTTTTTCGAGGAGCAGAGCAAAGAGTTCGTGCTCTGGAAAAAATCAATGGAGGCCATGGAACAACAATATTTCAACCTGTTGCAGACTTCAACCCCCCAAGCAGCACGGACGGTACTGCCCAACTCCTGTAAAACCGAGATCATTGTTTACGCCAATTTCCTTGAATGGTTGCACATTTTAAAGCTCCGCACGTCTAAAGCGGCCGAGCCGTCAATGCGGGAAATCATGATTCCCTTGCACCAGGAACTGCGGCAACGTTACCCGACTATTTTCAATTAGGCTCCTCCTTGCAACACCATTTCTGTCAGCAAGGATTGCACACCGCACTCACGAATGATGTATTATCAGTTAAGGCAACCCAGGAGCGTTTTTTCCCTCTTCATATTCCAGCAAATATGCTCGCCATTAGGCCATGTTCCTTTTTGACCGGCTCGTCTATTTATAGTACAATAGCCGAAAAATAATTGTTTTTATCCGTCGACACCTCAGGATTCCCAACGCATCATGGCTATAAAATCAGGACCACAACAAGCTGATAGCCTCAAAGGCTCAATGAAAAGGACTGTAAAAGATCAGTCCGGTGCCGGTAAATTAAAAATCGGCGAACTGTTGAGTAAAGCGGGATACATCACAGCTACACAGTTTGAGGAAGCCAAGGTTCTTCAAAAAAAGACCCGCGAGCGGCTGGGGCGAATTCTCCTGGAAAGCGGAGCGATTGAGCGAGACACTATCGCCAATTTTCTCAGCAGAATGCACAACTACACCATGGTTGTCATTGAGAAGGAAGTGCCAAGCCGGGAAGCCATTAATCTTGTCCCCTACGAGACAGCTAAACGTTTCCTGGCCTTTCCTCTGCGTCTTGCCGGCGACACCCTGCAGATCACCATGGCTGAACCCACCGATTCTGCAGAAGTCGAACAGCTGCAGGATATTGTCCAGAAGAGCCTCACGGTCTGTGTGTCCACTGCCAAGGACATTATTGATGCCTATAAAAAATATTACAAAATTGATGACAAGGAATATCAATCTTTCTTTAAATACGATAACGAAACCGATAGTTCCGACGAGGAGAGCGTCACTCAGATAGAGGACTTTGGTGCGCTCGTTTCCGATGCTGCTGAGGATTTTGAAATTGAAAGCGGGAGCACCGACGAAGGTGCCTACGAACAATTTTCAGCCTCGGATGCTCCCATCATCAAACTGGTCAATGGTATCCTGGTCAAGGCGGTACAGGAAGGGGTCAGCGATATCCATATCGAACCTTTTGAAAAAACAATGCAGGTCCGCTACAGAAAAGACGGTTCATTGTACAAATCAATGAATCTGCCTCTTACCATTAAAAACGCTATGGCCGCGAGGATGAAAATTCTCGCCGGCCTCAACATTACTGAGCGTCGCGTTCCTCAGGACGGTCGCATCAAAATTCGCCTGGGCCGTAATCGTGCAGTTGACTTCCGCGTTTCAACCCTGCCGCTCCTCTATGGCGAGGGTATCGTTTTGCGTATCCTCGACAAGACTTCCCTCAATGTCGACCTGACCAAACTGGGATTTACTAAAGATACCTTTGCTTCGCTCAAACGATGCCTCAATCGTCCACAAGGGTTACTGCTTGTTACCGGTCCAACCGGGTCGGGAAAGACGGTCACGCTCTATTCCGCTTTGAATTCCCTGAACAGCGAAGATATTAAAATCCTCACAGCTGAAGACCCGGTGGAGTTCAACTTCAAGGGGATCAATCAGGTTAACGTCAATTCCGAGGTCGGCATGACCTTTGCTGCCGCCCTGAAGGCTTTCCTGCGGCAGGATCCGGATATTATTATGGTCGGTGAGATCCGCGATATTGAAACTGCGGAAATTGCCATGAAAGCGGCCATGACAGGCCATTTGGTTTTCTCTACGCTCCATACCAATGACTCTCCTGCAACGGTTAGTCGAATGGTGGATATCGGTGTTCCTGCCTACATTCTCGCCTCATCACTCACCATGGTCCTTTCCCAACGGTTAGCCAGGCGATTGTGTGCGAAATGCAAGACTCCGGCACAATACGATCAACAAACGCTGGTTAATGCCGGGTTCAAAGAGGGAGAAATTGACACCCTCAAATTGTTCCAAGCAAAGGGTTGTCCGGAGTGTAACGGCCTCGGCTATAGAGGTCGAGTAGGCTTTTTCGAACTTATGGAAGTAACCGAAGAGGTGGCGAGAGCTATCCAGGCAGAGGTTTCGGAAGAGCAGTTGCGTAAAGTTGCCATTCAGGAAGGGATGTTCACCTTGCGTGAGGCAGGGCTACAGAAAGCCCGGGAAGGTGTGACCAGCCTCGAGGAAGTTTTAAAACGCACCGTAGCTCATGAGGACAGCCTGCCGGCCTATCTGGTCAATCCGGATGTGGAGGAGTACGAGGACGGAGACGTTATTATTCAGGAAGGCAATAAAGACAGAGATTTTTTTAAACTCATACGAGGCAAGGTGGCAGTCCTCCGCTCCGGGAAAAAGATTGCTGAAATCACCGAGCCTGGAGAATATTTCGGTGAAATGGCCGCTATTCTTGAGGAGCCGCGCTCCGCTTCCATCATTTCCGTGGGGCGATGTACCATCAAACGATTCCCAGGGGACAAACTGGGAGAACTCATTGAAAAATACCCGGATGTCTCCAGACACCTGTTTCGGACCTTGGTGGAACGCCTGCACAAGACCGACCGCATCGTCGTTCAACTAGCCAGTGCCACAAAAATTCGCCCCCCTCAAGTTGTCCGCCACGCATGAACAAAATTTCCGTTTACATCATTGCTTATAACGAAGGCGAGAAGATCCGTTCCGCAATCAATTCAGTTCTGTGGGCTGATGAAATTATTGTCGCCGATTCATACAGTCAAGATGACACGGCAGCCATTGCCGAAGAACTCGGAGCACGCGTCGTTCAAATAGCTTTCCAGGGCTTTGGAGATCTGCGCAATCGAGCGATGGCAGCATGCAGCTATGATTGGATTTTTTCGCTTGATGCCGATGAACGGTGTACGCCCGAAGCACGTGATGAAATTCTTGCTTGCGTACAAGCACCGCAAGCTGACGCCTACTACATACCTCGTAGAAATTATTTCATGGGCCGATGGATGCGCTACTCTGGCTTCTATCCTGATTATCGCCAGCCGCAGCTTTTTAGAAAAGGGGCTCTGGAGTTCAAAAACGATCCGGTGCATGAGGAATTTACTATCATCTCCAAACGACCGGTTGCCTACCTGCACCATCCTATATGGCAATTTCCTTTTAAAAATCTCGAAGAAGTGGTCCATAAGGCCAATAAATACTCAACGCTTGGTGCTCAAAAACTGGCGCAGCGAGGTCGAGAAGGTACTTTATGGAAGGCGTTACTGCATGGCAGTTGGTCTTTTGTGCATATGTATATACTCAAACGCGGCATTCTGGATGGGTGGCCTGGTTTTGTCATTGCATTCGGGAATTTTGAAGGGACGTTCTATAAGTATGCTAAATTACATGAACTCCAAGCCGATTGGACGCCCCCCACCTCTCCCCCCCTAAAGCGACAGCCTTAATCAATCCAGGTATTGATCTATTCCCTTCTCGCACCATGTGCGGTGTTCATCAAGAGTTTGTTTAAGAATGCCGTCGTTCACCGACAGCCTGTCCCGAACATGCATAGCGTGATGGAGGTGATAGCCGAGGGCACAAAATTTAAGATTTCGCCGCTGCAGACCAACATTCAATAGACGAGCAGCAAACTCAGAATCCTCTCTGCCCCAGCCGACGAAGGCTTCGTTAAAACCGTTAACCTGTAAAGCATCCTCTCTCCAGAAGGCAAAGTTACAAGTTTTCACACCATGTAGTGTCTGCGTTGTAAACGAGAAAAGTCGCGCCAGCACTTCTGAACGCAGGCAATTTTTCTTATTGCCGATCCCCCGCCCTCCAAAAGGAACCCGCAGTTCACAGTCTGCCAAGGCTTTATCAGAAAGCGCCCTTCCCACAAGGGCTCGAGAGCCCTGCACAAAAGAGCCACGCCGGGCAAAAGCCTCATGATCAGCTATAAAATGAGAATCAAGAACTATATCGCCGTCAATTAGCACGACATACTCGCCTTTGGCTTTCGCAATGGCCTTGTTTCGGCTTTTAGCCGGGCGAAAGCCTTTATCTTCCTGCCAGGAATGGATGACAGGGACCGGAGAAATTTGGGCAATTTGTCGCACCATTTCTGCTGTATCCTCACGAGAACCGTCATCTGCCACAATAATATCCGTGGGGAGCAGGGTCTGGGTGAGTACGCTTCGCAAGGAGAGATGAAGGGCCTCTTTCCAGTTGTAGGTGGTGACGATCAGGCTGATTTTCATACGATTTTTCTGTCAGGGTTGGACGATTCAAGAAAGGACATCACCTTTTCATAAACGACATCGACCGTAATACCGCGCATACAGCTCAGATGCTCACAACCCCTTTTCCGGCAACAGAGGCACGCGAGTCCTTCCGCCTGAATCACGGCATGTTTTACCCGATACGGTCCGACTCTTTCCGGATGTGTCGGACCGAACAGAGCGACCACCGGAGTGCCGGCCATAGCAGCCATGTGCATGGGGCCCGTATCCAGCCCCACATAGGCCAAGGCCCTCTTCATCAGAGCCACGGACTCGGTAAGGCTCAGCCGACCGGCTGCGACAATAGCCTCCCCCTTCATTTGCTCGGTGATGCCGGTTATATACGTACAATCTTCCTTGCTTCCACCCAACACCGGATAGACGCCGACTGCCAACAGCTTATCACATAATGCACTCCACCGTGACGCCAGCCAGAATTTTGATTGCCAGCGAGCAGTGGGATTAACATAGACAATGCGATCTTGATCTCCTACTCCCGCTTCAGTTAAAAAATTTTCGACCTGCTCGTCATCCGACGAGTTGGAACACAGAAAAAAATCCGTGGATTCAGTCTCGGCACCTAAAAAAGAAGAGAAAAGCAGATTTTTATCCACCGCATGCACAGCGTCAGGGGCAATAGTAATTAAATGGTGCTGAAAAAAGGTATTGAGCTCTCGAGCATCTGCAAATCCAACCCGCACGCCACCCGGATTCATGAGCGCAAGCAGACCACTCCGAAAAGAGGCGTGTAGATCAAGAATTACATCATAAGGGTTGGTATGAAGGACGTTTCGCATTTTGAGCAACACCTTCAACGTGGCGGAAAAGGCACTAAAATATGCCAGCCTTCCTGAATTCGGACTACTGGTCGAAGGAATATGAATAGGATAGACACTATCCACTGCGGGGTCTCGTGTAAGCAGCGTTGCAAATCCTTGTTCCACAATCCAGCCGATGTGGCATGAGGGAAAACAGCGTTTCAATGCGTGAACAACAGGCAGAGTGTGAACGATATCACCAAGAGAACTCTGTTTAACAAGGAGGATGCGCTTGCCGTTCAGATCTGCGGGCAGATCTATTCGTTGTGAATGAGCGGAATACATTTGAAGGGACCTTATCAATTCTTTGTTCTGGTGATACCGTGAGTCTTTTATACAGAATCAATTGCGCTCATATCGGCAGGAGAGTCGACACTTGCATTCTGATTTAAAACGATGTTGCCTGAAGCTCCAAACTCCTGCTCACTGAGCATATTACTTTTGGCGAGGATCGAACTAAACAGGGCGAAAAGAAAACCAGAACTCGATGTATCTAAATAGGAATCTGTCATCATGATCACCATAAAGAACAGCGGAAAGGCTAAACGAATCCGCTGCCAGCCATCCAGTACTTGCCGCGATTGATAGATTTGGACGCCAAAAATACCCAGGAGACTCAACAAGCCCAGAACACCGAGTTGCGCGGTGAGAAAAATGTATTGATTGTGCGGGTTGTCACTGAGCCCTGCTTGAGAGGCTACTCCATCATAAACTTGTGCATAGCTGGAGGCAAAATCGCCTGTCCCCACACCGAACAAGGGAGAATCCTTGATGACCTTCCAGGACGTTTTCCAAAATATCAGACGCAGCCCAATGGAGGTTTCCGGGTTTTGATCGAACGTCGAGATTTCTTTTTGTACCAGATCAACCCGACTCTGAAACAGAGGGCTCAAATGGTATGCAGTCGTAAAGATGAGCGGTAACAGGACAATCACCAGAAAAACGGCTTTCAACAGACGTTTTTGAAAATACTGAAACAGCAACAAGGCTAGGAGAAGGAAAAATACCACCTGACCGGCCCGACCTTTGGTGATGAATACCGTGAACATCATCCAACCGGTCAACGCCACCAGCAACCATCGCTGCACCCCTGTCGCGTTCCCCCAAAGCAGTTGATGGAGCAGGAGATAGGAGGCAAAC
>JBFJXW010000190.1:0-7362 GCA_041622895.1 Desulfobulbus sp.
AAGGCGCCGTTTTCAAGAAAGACAACGGCGCCGAAATCGATCTACTATTTGTTTTCTTCCCAGAAAGGCGACATGGCTCGTAATTTTTCAATGATCGCCGGCATTTTCCCGAGGATAAAATCAACCTCTTCTTCAGTGTTATAGACCGATAGGCTGAAACGAATGGAACCGTGCGCTGCAGTAAATGGAACTCCCATAGCACGAAGAACATGGGACGGCTCAAGGGAACCAGAGGTGCAGGCGGAACCGGAAGAAGCGCAGATATTATACTGGTTCATGTGCAGAAGGATGGCTTCACCCTCCACATATTCAAAACTCACGTTAGCGGTGTTCGGTAAGCGTTGCTCTGGATGACCGTTGAGCAGTGCCTTGGGGATGGTGGTTAGCAACCCTTTTTCCAGTTTGTCACGAAGAGCCCGTACTCGGGTGTTTTCTTCTACCATGTTGGCTGCTGCCAATTCACAGGCTTTGCCCAGGCCGATAATGGAGGCGACATTTTCCGTGCCGCCGCGGCGGCCTCGCTCCTGATGACCTCCGTTGAGAAAGGGAACAAATGGGGTTCCTTTACGGACATAGAGCACGCCTATGCCTTTGGGCGCATGAAGCTTATGTCCGGAGATTGAGAGGAAATCGATAGCCGTGTCCTTGAGATTGATCGGAATTTTCCCAACGGCCTGCACCGCATCGGTATGAAACAGGATACCACGTTCATTGGCGATTTTTGCCATTTCCTCAACGGGGAAGATCACTCCGGTTTCATTGTTAGCCCACATCACACTGGCAATGGCAGTCTCATCGGTAAGGCTGTCCTTGAAACGCTGGAGATCCAAGGTGCCGTCAGAGTCGACCTGGATCCGAGTAACGTGGTACTTGCGGCCGGTGAAAATTTCAAGGTTTTCACAGAGGTTTTTCACGGCCGGGTGTTCCACCCTCGTGGTAACTACGTGATTTTTTTCCGGGTACGTCTGTAAAGCGGAGAGTATGGCGGTCGAATCGCTTTCCGTGCCACAGCTGGTAAATATAATTTCCTCGGGAGCCGCACCGATTAGATCGGCAGTGGCTTGGCGGGCAGCTTTGACGGCCTTTCCGACCGTGCCACCGAATGTGTGCATTGAGGAGGGGTTGCCATAATACTCGGTTAAATAAGGCATCATGGCGTCCACCACCTCGGGAGCAATACGGGTGGTGGCGTTGTTGTCCATGTAGATGACCTTCTCAGGAGAACCGGTCATTATTTATCCTCCTCAACAATCAGGCTTTCAAGAACCTGTTCACGTAATTTTTTTTCAACATATTCCTTCAGAGTCGTTTGCGATGAGTGACAACCTGCGCATGCACCGCGTAGCGAAACCGTGACAAAATCACCGTCAACATCAATCAACTCGATGTCGCCTCCATCCTTTTTTAGGGTTGGTTTGATTTCGCGCTCAATGACTTCCTCGATCTTCTTGATCTTCTCCAGGCTTGTCATGCGTTTTGCTTTCTTTAATCCGGCGGGTGTAACCGGAAGCCCTTCGACGGTTTCCATCAGGATCTGTCGCAGGCGGTCCTCGCACTTGCCGCACCCGCCACCAGCTTTGGTGAAATTGGTGATTTCCTCCACCGATTTGAGCGAATTTTCCTTGACGGCTCTGATGATTTCCAGATCGGTGACGCCAAAACATTCACATACAACCTCACCTTGGGCCATGGGGAGAATGGCGCCCGTATAATCGGCGATGGCAGCTTCGAGAGCCTCGCGGCCCATTACCGAGCAATGCATTTTCTCTTTGGGCAGGCCGCCAAGTGCTTGAGCGATGTCATCATTGGTCAGTTTCTTGGCATCTTCAAGTTTCATCCCCTTGAGCATTTCTGTGAGCACTGAGGAGGAGGCGATGGCCGAGGCGCAACCAAACGTCTTGAATTTAGCGTCGGTAATCACTTGGTTTTCGTCGACCTTAATTGTAAGCCGCAGGGCATCACCGCAGGCGATGGAACCGACATTGCCGACACCGTCCGCCCCTTCGATTTCGCCTACATTTTTAGGATTAATAAAATGTTCCTGTACTTTTTCTGTATATTCCCACATGATTGGTTCTCTGTGCTGATGATTTTCGAAAGAGGTTGTCGGCCTTTTGTCTGCAATTGACAAAGGGAGATCTTTGAATGACTACATTATGGCAAGAGTCCAATTTCGGCAAGCATCGATTTTGCAGTTTTTACCAGCAACGAGGTTTCCTCGCTGTTCCTGGCCTCCACGTAAAATCGGACTTTGGGTTCGGTGCCGGAAGGGCGGATCATAACCCAGGAGCCATCATCGAATATCATCTTGCGGCCGTCAATGTCGATCACCTTGGTTATGGTTTTCTGGTGTTCACCGACCTGCACGTGCGAACCTTCAGTAAATTTTTTCAGTTTATCCAGGGTTTGCAGTAAGGCTGCTCCCTGTTGGGAAACAGCTACGCCATCGCGATCCGGATAATAGTGCCCGAATTGTTCTTCTATTGCGAAAAGATATTCGCCGAGCGGTTTTTTTAGCGTTATAACCATGTCTAAAGCGAGGATCAGACCTATGAATGCGTCTTTTTCCGGAGTATGTCCGGTAATGGATATACCGTCAGATTCTTCGAAATAGACCAGTGCCTTGTTGATTACCGGCTTGAATTCTTTGAATCCTACCTTGGGTTCAAAAACCTCTTCTCCCAGTTGGGACGCTAAGGCATTGGCGAGATTGCTTGATGCCACCGTTTTAGCTACCATGCCCTGCTGTTGTTTGACTTCGTGAAGAAAATGGTAGGCCATGGCACCAAACTGGTTCATGGAAATCTCGACCGTGCCATCGGTGAACCGAATGCGGTCCCCGTCCGGATCGATGATTGCCCCGATTTTAAAGGGTTCGTTTCGTGCTGCCAGGGCAGTAAGAACCGGCTGCATGTTGGCGGATGAGGGCTCGGGTGCGATGCCGCCAAAGGTCGGATCCTCGTTGTTGCGCAACAGGATGAGTCGATCTGTCGGCGGATTATTGAGTAGACGGCTTACATACTGGCGAGAAGCCCCGTGGACCGCATCAACACAGACGACAACATTTTTATTGGTGGCAAAATCGGTCAAGAGCTGGTCGTATGCAATACCATGGAAGGATGCACCGTTGCGCACCAGTTGCTGCCAACTGTGCAGCGCGTCTTCGGCGACAATGCCCGGCAGTTCTGGCAATGGCTTTTGCAGGTCGAGCCCCGGTGGGATAAAAGGAACCGTCTCCATGGTGATGAATTCCCCGGCAAACCGGGTGATGGCATCGGTCAGGATCATGCCTGCCGGGCCGGCATCAGCAGCATTGTACTTGAATCCACCATACTCCAGTGGGTTATGGCTTGGGGTCAGGTTAATGGAAAAGGCTGCCTTGCGGATCAATACCGAGGCGGAAAGAGCCCCAGTGGTTGCCTCGCCGGCATAATAGACAGTGATCCCGTTGGCTGTGAGCACATTGACAGCCGCAAGAGCCAGCAGGGGGCCGCCAAAACGGTTGTCAAACCCGACAACACAGCCTCGCTGCTGCATCTCGGCAAAGGTTTCGACCCCCAAGGCCTCGCGCAGTTCTGCGCTTTTTTCTGCTTCGCGATACAGGTTGAGGATGGCGGCGGTAACCGCGGCTACGGAGTGGATGAAGAGGTCTTTGCCCAGCGTGCCCCGCCATCCGGAGGTGCCGAATTTAATAGTGTGCCGAGGGCGGCCCGTATTGGTCAGAATTTCATCCTCAACCAACTGGTACATGCGGTCGATGCCATCTTGCCACTGTTGCCGCTCTGCAGGGGCTGTTGCGGCGTTACGGCCTGCGACCAGCAGTCTGATTGCCTCGAAATAGTCGCTTTTCTCATGACTTTTTATAACAGCATACCGGTTTGCAATCCGTTCGATTTCTTTTTCGATGGTCATGTTCGCTCCGTATGGTTTTCAGTGGCCAGGCACCGTTGAAAAATGAAAACATTACATTAATATAGCCCGTTGCCAGGCTATTGGCAACAATCTCCCTGTTACTGATGGCCCCTTGGGTTAAGGGCACCAAGGGGCGGACGTTTCGGTTGACCGGTGGAGTATTTCTTTTTATTATAATCTTTTATTTTTTTTAGATAACTGCGACAGTTGCTGAGAACGGATTGTTTGAGGATCGGCCACGGCCCAGCTGGCGGTTTCATTTCACAAGGGAGTAAATGATGGGAAATCAACACGAAAAAGCACTCATACTCTGGTTTGATGAAATTGGCATCGAAGATGTGCCAATGGTGGGCGGCAAGAATGCTTCCTTGGGTGAAATGCACCAGAAATTAACTTCAAAGGGAGTAGCAGTGCCTAATGGGTATGCTATCACTGCGTATGCCTATCAGTACCTCCTTAAAGAAGCGGGTGTTGAAGCTGGTATTCGTGATGCGCTTGACGGTCTTGATACGCATGATCTGCATAACCTTCAGGCCCGTGGTGCCAAGGTGCGGGATATTATCCGCAATGCAGAATTTCCCGCCGATCTTCGCCAGGCCATAATCAGCGCCTATAATCGGATGGAGGAAGAGTATGGCCAAGAGGTTGATGTGGCGGTCCGGTCGTCTGCCACCGCTGAAGATCTCCCCGATGCCTCCTTTGCCGGCCAGCAGGACACCTACCTCAACATTCGTGGGCCGGAGGCTTTGATTGACGCCTGTAAACGTTGTTTTGCCTCGTTGTTTACCGATCGAGCTATTTCCTATCGTCATGATAAGGGATTCGGACAGTTTGATGTCTATTTATCGATCGTAGTGCAGAAGATGGTTCGGTCCGATTCTGCCTGCTCCGGGGTCATGTTTTCCATTGATACGGAATCCGGATTCAAAGATGCTGTCTTTCTGACAGGCGCCTGGGGGCTTGGTGAGAATGTGGTGCAAGGTGCGGTGAATCCGGATGAGTATTACATTTTTAAACCGACGCTGAAGGAAGGCAAACGGCCGATCGTCGGAAAACGGGTGGGCTCCAAAGAGATCAAAATGATCTATAACTCCGATCCTGGTGCAGAGGAACCGGTGAAAAATATCGCCACCACCGAGCTGGAACGCGGTGCCTATATATTAAATGACGACGAGATCCTGCATCTGGCACGATGGGCCTGCATTATCGAGGATCATTACGGGCGGCCCATGGATATTGAATGGGCCAAGGACGGTGATGGCAAGGCAGTGGGAACCGGAAACCTGTTCATTGTGCAGGCTCGTCCGGAAACCGTACATTCCCAGAATGTTAAACGCGTTATGGAAACCTATGTGCTCAAGGAAACGGGGGTATTGCTGGCCAGTGGTCAAGCCGTTGGTGCCAAGATCGGTCAGGGGGTAACCCGAGTACTTGAGAGTGTCAGTCAAATTCATGATTTCAAGGCGGGTGAGGTATTGGTCACTGATATGACTGATCCGGACTGGGAACCTATTATGAAGACCGCCGGGGCTATTGTGACCAACCGTGGCGGCCGTACCTGCCATGCCGCCATCATATCCAGGGAGCTGGGTATCCCCTGCGTTATCGGCACCGGCGACGGCACCTCCAAGATCAAAAATGGGCAGCAGGTGACCGTTTCCTGCGCTGAGGGGGAAACCGGACATATCTATGACGGTCAGCTCAAATTCGTCATTGACACCTTGGATCTGGACAATATTCCAGCTACCCGCACCAAGATCATGATGAATGTCGGTCTGCCGGAAAAAGCCTTCATCGAAGGCCAATTGCCTAACGAGGGTGTAGGCCTGGCTAGGGAAGAATTCATTATTAATTCACACATCGGAATTCATCCCCTCGCTCTCTATAATTATGAAAAACTGTGTGAGCAGGCTAAAGAGGATGATGAAATTGCCGATATCGTCGAGGATATCGACTATAAAACCACGGCCTATCCAACGGATAAACGCCAATATTTCATCGATAAACTGGCCGAGGGTGTCAGTCGGATCGCTGCTGGTTTCTATCCCAAGGATGTTATCGTTCGCCTCTCCGATTTCAAATCAAATGAATATGCGAATCTGATCGGAGGCCATTTGTATGAGCCGGAAGAATCTAATCCGATGATCGGGTGGCGTGGTGCCTCTCGCTATTACGATCCGAGATACAAAGCTGCTTTTGAACTGGAGTGTAAGGCCCTGCTCAAGGCTCGCAATGACATGGGGTTCACCAATATCAAGCTGATGGTACCTTTTTGCCGAACTCCGGAAGAGGGCCGAAAGGTTATTGAGGTGATGCGTGAATTCGGATTGGTGCAGGGGGAAAGCGGGCTTGAGGTGTACGTAATGTGTGAAATTCCGTCTAACGTCATTTCCGCTGATGCGTTTTGTGATGTGTTTGACGGGTTTTCAATCGGCTCCAACGATTTGACGCAGCTTACCCTCGGCCTAGATCGCGACTCCGATCTCGTTTCTCACATCTACAACGAACGCAACGACGCGGTCAAAACCTTGATCAAGATGGTGATTACCACAGCTAAGCGACGGGGGCGCAAGATTGGCATCTGTGGGCAGGCGCCTTCTGACTTTCCCGATTTCGCGACATTTTTAGTCGAGGAAGGGATTGATTCCATCAGTCTGGTCTCTGATACGGTGGTAAAAACCAGGTTGGCGATTGCTGCGAAGGAGCAGGAGTTGGGAATCACTCCGTAATTTGTCAATATGTTAACGTATAGCGGGCAGGCGGGGGTGTTATCCCGCCTGCCCGTTTGTTTTTTCCGTATCAGGTTTCGATGAGCGGTTTTGCCTCGTCAATCAGCATGATCGGAATATCGTCTCGAATCTCATAGACCAGTTTGCAGTTTCTGCAGATAATTCCATTTTGCTGTGTGTTCAACTCCACTGGCCCCTTGCATTGCGGACAGGCCAGAATGTCCAGTAGTTCTTTTTTTATCATAATTTGTTTTATCCGTGAGCGATTGCCGCTCTTTTTTCTTGTTACGGCGGGGCCTCGTTTTTTCCGCTGGCACCAGCGGACGACCGTTACGTTGCATCCATAGGGATTGAGCCCTTTAATTGGTCGGTATTGTACCGTATCACTCCGTATCGGTAAAGGTTGTTGGAGAAAAGCCCGCAAGGGAGGAGACGGTGAAAGAAACTTGCGGGACTATCGTTATTCGGATAAACATAGATCGATGCAGAAGGACTGGATTTAGGGTGTTTTTTCAGGTGCTGGGGGCTGGAAATTAAGAATTTTCAGCTCTTCGAAAGCATGTGAGGCTTATTGTCCCCAAAATATCTATCCTTGTTGCCTTGACAGCTATAGGGAGAATACCTGGAATCCTTGGGACGATTCATCGAGAATTTACGCCCACCAAAGGCAAGGCAAGGTTGCCGTTTGTAAAGAGCTGAGCCATTCTCGCTGCACTTTATT
>JBFJXW010000191.1:0-7314 GCA_041622895.1 Desulfobulbus sp.
CAGTGAACGGCTCAAGCGCCGAGCCGGGCCTGAGAGCGGCCAGCAGTTCTCCGATAACAACCATCAGTGGTTTGCCCACCGGATCAATGCCAAAGCGCCGCACCAGGACAATGAGTTTCCATTGCACATCGACCAGGGGCTGGAAGGCATTGCGTAGGGCATCTCCGGCAGCGGTTATCTGACTGAAACCGGAAGTTTCGAGGCGTTGCAAGGACTTGATGCCGGTGTCGATTTGCGTTCGGTACGCAGGGAGATTGGCGGTGATGCCGGCCAGCAGGTCTGCCGGAGAACTTGATGCCAGGGAGAGCTCCAGACGCAGGCGCAAGGGGTGATCGGCGGCAAGACCCTCAACGGCTTGTCTGATGCCACGGTAACAGGGCATGATTGCAGCCACGACCTGGTCCGCTTGCAGGCTGTCCACCACGGAGAGGGTGGATTGCAGTTTGCCAAGGCTCTGGCTAATGAGGGCATGGACGGTTGCAACACCGTCTTCCGCCCCTGAAATCCAGCGCAGGACCGTGCTGTAGGAGGAGGACCGCAGTGACACGGAACCGCTCAGCAGGCCGGCAATAAAGCCGCCCATGACCGCTGTGTTCCCTGCGTCATTGCCCAGGGAGCGCAGCATGGAGGTGTAAATGGCGTCCAATTCGTTGATGAGGCGGGTAAAATCGAGTGTGTCCAGCCACTGGGTGAGCTGCTGCTCCAGGCTGTCGATATGATTCGCCCAGCCGTCAATGCCGGTCAGTTCGATAATGCGCAGGCGGAAGGCGTCCACCGCATCGACAACAGGGGCAAGGAGCGGCTCGGGATCGCACTGGTCATAGTAGGCGATGATATCGTCAAAAACGCCATCGATCTGGTCGACAACCAGTGCCCTGAGGTCAATGGCAAGAATATGTTCTTTGACAGTATCGATGACGTCGGTGACGGGTTTGAGTATTTCTTCCGGATTGATCGCCAGAATGGTTGCCAGCATGGGATCGAAGTACTCTTTTTCCAGCTCCTCCAGTTTTTCCTGGGGATCGTGCTGCTGGAGAAACGTAACGATTTCTCCGGCCATACGGTCTATTTCGCCCAGGATGTCCGCATCGACCTTATCCAGAATCTGTTCGAGTTTCTCAATGAGGATCTGTCTGACATCCCGGTCAAAATCAATGTTTTTTACGGGCTGCACCGCATTCTGCAGGTCAGCTTCCATATCATCGGGCAAGAGTTCGACGGGAACGGCGTCGATAATGGAACTCACCGTGTCCATGGCATCGACCGCTGTGTCGAAATACGGATCCAGGTCAATTTTTTTGAGCGCATCGACCACCGCCTGGATGCCAGCTTTCATACCGTTGACAAGCGATTCCATATCAAGGGCCACAAGTACGGATTCCACTTGTGCAAAGGCACCCGCCACTTCGCCGGCACCGTCGAGGATGCCTTCTTTGACCCGTCTGACGGCCGCAGCCGCCAGGGTCATGGCCTGTTCGATGGTGGTGCTGATACCGGCAATGAACGACTCCAGCTGTTCGATGACCTGAACAACGGGACGAAGGGTTGCGGCAATGGTTTCGGCTATGCCGGCCAGATTGAGGCTGTCGATAAGCTGGCGGACATGCTCAAAAGCAGAACGTATCGCTCCTGTGGCGGTTGCCAGGGCATTGTTGAGATCGCTGACCACCGTGGTCACCTGCCCTACCGCGTTGGTTACCGGTTCGACCATGCGGTCAACAGGGAGGGCGTTGATCTGTGCTTCGAGATCATCGGCCAGACCTTGCATTTCGTGGACAACGGCATCAATCGAGGCGGCAGGACTGCCAAAATCAGCGGGCAGTTTTTCGGTTAACCAGTCCCGTACGGCAGTCGACAGGGCAAGCGTCGGGTCAAGGCGGGTGGTGAGCAGGGTGTTGGACACGGTGTCTATGGTCTGCTCTAGCGCATCAAGCCCGGCAGCACTGAGCGCCGCATCGCCAAATCCTAGCCCTTTCTGCAGGCTGGCGGTAAAGACATGGACATCATTGATAAACTCGTGGACCTGTCCGCTCAGGCGGTCAATGGCAGCGCGGTCATCGGCAGGGACTGCGCTGATTTGGGCGGCAAGGGTTGTGTTTGATTTCCAGCCGACGAGGCGGAGTCGTTGCTGTTCTATTTCGTGAGGAACAAGAAGGCCATCGATGCTGGCAGAGATTTCGGAGGTTTTTTCAAAGGAGGCGTGGAGGCTCATCAGCGAACCGAGGACCTTGAGGGCCACGGTGACGCCGTCGAGCTTATGAATGATATTGCCGGCTTCAGTGGAAAAATTGATCGGCAGCAGCGAGGAGCCAAGGGCAAGCAGGTTGGACAGGCCAGAATCTCCCTGGAGATCGAAAACAGCGTTGATGGATGCATCTACACCCTCCAGGCCCAGGGCGTGTGCGGTATTGCTGTTTTCCGCAGCCTGCTGCAGCCGGGTGAGCAAGCCCTCCACATCAGCCGTTTCTATCTGTGCTGCAAACTGCAGCACAGCGTTGACCGGCTGCAGCAGTGTGCCAACGCCCGGCAGAGTGGAAAGTCCGCCGAGCCCGGACTGCTGAACGGAACCAACCGCGCCCGAGAGTGAGGTCAGATCAAGGGATGCGAGCGGCCCTGTGATGCCCGCTGCCTGGCTGACATCAATGTTGGGCGCCGAAACATCAAATTCCCCGCTCATGACCGATTGCAGGGCAGTCGGCATGAATCCGTCGCCCAGGGCTTCTGTTAGCGTGTTGAGAAGTGCGTTGCTCATCCGGTAAATTTCCTGCTGAAATCATCAAGAAGGTCACCTATGCCCGAGACAACCGAATCGGTACTGTCAAGCGCCGGCAGGATAGGCTCCACAGGGTTGCCGATCTCCGGAATATCGATGAGGAGATCCGGCAGTTCCAGACCATCCAGCCCCAGATCGGCCAACAGGTCGAGTTCGGGATCAAGCTCAAGGCCCAGGTCGTCAAAGGAGGATACCGGTTCCGGAGGTTCAACATACTGACGAAGGACCAGGCGGTAGAGAACCGGGCGGTCCCACTGGTTCTGTTCTTCTACCTCCAACTGTTCAATGATCACCTCCTCAAGTGCTGTCGCCGTGAGGATATCGGCCACAAAAGGGACGGGTTCGGCGGTAGTGAATTTTTCCCGTATTGCTTCAAAAAAATCGTCGCGTCGTTCATCCCCCTGTAACGAACCAATTATTTCGACGACCAGACTTTCTGCTCCCAGATCTTGATGCAGATCGCCGACAAGGCCGGGAACACCATGGCAGGCAAGCCTTCTCCGCTCAAGGCTGCGAATGGATTCGATGCATGGCAACTCAAAGCTGTCCAGCATGGGTTTTATTATCATCGTTATGGTGGTGGTGAGGTCAAACGAATGGCGTTTTAAGAGGGCCCTGAAAGGGACGCTCCTGCCCCAAACCGAGATGTGCTGGCGGTAAAGGCGGCACTCTTTGCAGGATTCGTTGGTACAGAACCCTTGCTCAAGCCAGCGCATCGATTACCTACGGCATCACAAGAAACGCGATCACGGCGATCGTGATGCAAAGGAGCTGTCAATGCCCCTGATCCTCTGATCACGAGCAGGATTTGCACTGATGCCTCTAGATGCTCAGGCACCTCGCTGTGCAAAAAAACGTTACGTACTATACGTGCGGTCACCGGGAAATTACAATGGAGGAAAAATGAAGATAAAATGAATAGATAAAGTATCTATCGTGTCGATGCCGACGACACCCTTGGCAGAGGAGAAGGCACCTGTGGTGGTGCATAAAGACGATACCGCCATTGGCACTGGATTGGTGTCAATGGCGCACAGGAGAATTGAGCGTTGCGGGTCAGCTGCAGCGACCTGGCAGGCAACGGCCGGAGGTCAAAGCACCTTTCAGAGGATGCTTGGAGTATTCGTTTTCAGGTCGAACAGAAGAGTTCGGCCAGATTCAAGGAAGCTTCCAGTTGCGGGCAGTTGTTAGGTTAATTTCCGTTTACGGGCGGCCAGACGGGAACGGATGAACCAGGCGACGCCGATGACAGCCAGGACGATGATGACGATATCGACCTGATGCGAATATTTCTGCACTACGGTCCAATGCTCGCGCAGCCGCAAACCGCAGTAGAGGAGAAAGCCGTTCCACATGGTTGCGCCAATTACGGAAACGACGAGGAACGGCACCAGCGGCATTTTACCCATACCGGCAGGGATGGAGATGAGATGACGGATGACAGGGATGAATCGGGCCAGGAATACAGTGTATAATCCTTGCCGTCTGTTGAAGTAGCGTTCGGTCAGGGCAAGGTCGTGCGGGTTGAGCAGGAGATATTTGCCGACTTTGAGTACCAGCGGTTTACCGCCATAATAGCCCATCCAATAGGAAGCGAGGGAACCGACCAGCGATCCCATACTGGTGGCCAGCAGCGCCAGCCAGAGATTCCAGGTACCGTCGGCAACCAGAAAACCGACAAAGGGCATGACCGCCTCACTGGGGACCGGCGCGACCATGCTTTCCAGGGCCATGAGGACGAAGGCACCGGCATAGGCGGTGCTTTCGAGAATTTGAACAGCGGTTCGGGTAATGAGTTCAGTGAGCATGGTCGGTATCAGTGGAGAAAGTAGAAAAGAGCGATCGTACCGAAGACAACACGGTACCACGCAAAGGCCTTGAAATTATTGTGGGCTACATAGCGAAGCAGTCCTTTAATGGCCAGCAGGGCACTGAAAAAGGCGGTGACAAAGCCCACCGTAAAAAAAACCAGATCCTGTCCCGCCAGATACTCCCAGGATTTATATACATCGTATCCCGTGGCGAGAAACATAGTCGGAATGGCCAGGAAAAAGGAGAATTCCGTAGCCGCCTGCCGCGACAAGCCGGTCAGCAGGCCGCCGATGATCGTGGCTCCCGATCGTGAGGTCCCTGGTATCATTGAAAAAACCTGGGCGCATCCAAGCTTGAGGGCATCGCCCCACCTCATTTGATCGACATCGGTAATCCTCGGTTCCCGTTCACGGCGTTCGACCGCAAAAATAATCAAGCCGCCGACAATCAGGGAAATGGCCACCACCATCGGATTGAAGAGCTTTTCCTTGATAATTTTGTGTAGCAGCAGGCCGAAAATGCAGGCAGGCAGCACGCCGATGATCAGGTTGATGACAAAACGCTGGGCACTGGCCTGACTGGAAAGGCCGGTTACTACCCGGGTCAGGCGTTCCCGGTAATACCAGCAAACCGCGAGAATCGCACCGAGCTGAATACAGATCTCAAAGGTTTTCGCCTGTTCTCCGGTGTAGGAGAGCAGGTCACCGGCAATGATCAGGTGCCCTGTGGACGATATCGGCAGAAATTCGGTGATGCCTTCGACCAGACCGAGGATTACGCTCTGGACAAGCGGGAAAAACTCCATGCAGCTAACGCTCCAAATCGACAAAGAAAGGGGACATGAAAGTGAGAAAAAAAAGGGGGTATTGCCTGCGGTCTGCAACAAGACATCGTGACAATAGCCTAATGCTGTTACCTGAAATACCCACCGGTGTCAAGGATATCAACACACCGGCGATCAAAGGAAGCCCATGCCGATTCTCGTGCGTATCAACCGCGCGGATCCTCCGGTTGTTCGAAATAGGATTGATATTCCTTGAAATACATATCGGACAGGGTGAGAAAGGCGGTGACCGCCAGGGGACCGTAGATGATCCCCATGACGCCAAAAAGGCTCATGCCTCCGAGGATGGAAAGCAAAACCAGTAGAGGCGGCAATTGCGCCTGAACGCCGACAAATTTGGGCTTGAACAGGTAATCGATGGAAAAAGAGAGCAGCATGTAAAAGCCGAAGGTGATCAGTGCCTGTACCACATGCCCTTTTACATACAGAATGACCGCTGTCGGTACGAGCACCAATCCGATACCGACAATGGGCAGGAAGGCGAACACAGCCATGATCGCGCCCCAGAGAACGGGTGAGATGAGACCCATGACCGCGAAGAAAATGCCGCCGCAGACACCTTGAATGACGCCACTCAGGCTGTTGCCTATGAGGATGGCTCCGCTGATGGTCGAGAATCTGCGGGTCAGGTACCGATTTTGCGGTTCGGGCAAGGGGGAGAGCCGCAGAAAAAAGGCGGTCAGGTGCTCAAATTCGATCAGGAGAAAGAAGACGCCGGTTGTCATGATGCAGAATTGCAGGATGAAACGCATAATATCTGCAGCCCACCCCGAAACCTGATTGTAGAGAAAGAGGGCAACGGTCGTCGAGAGTTCGGTGATCAGGCCGGGAAGTTTTTCCAACTGGATATGAATACCATACTCGGAGAGGAGCGTATTGCCTCGACTGATCACGGTGTTGCTCTGCAAAGTCTGCTGCAGGAGAACAAGGACGTCGTTCTTTTTCAACAGCGCGATAAGGCCAGGAATTTCTGCGGAAATGGCAGCGATGCAGAACAGCAGAGGAAGAAACACGCAGAGCGTTATCAGCAGGCAGGTGACGCTTGCTCCTATCCATGGTTTGGTTCGGGTGCTGATCCAGTTGTAGGTGGGGTGAAAAACACTGGCTAGAAAAAACGCAAGAAACAACTGGTTCCAAAAGGGCCAGAGCACTAAGCCCAGCATCAAAACAGCCGCAAGAAAGAATACGGCAAAGGTTCGGCGCTGAATCAGGGGTAGAGGCGCTGGCATGAGATCTCCTGGTGTCGATTATGCGGGTTGCGAAGCGTTTACTTCAGAGGTGAAGTAAGAGGTATTGTAGAATGCAACGGTTGTTTCCGCCAGGGTTATCTATAATGTTGCATTGTGATAGGTTGCGCGGTGTTGCCACACAATCTGGCGATTGATTCGTGCGAGGCTTCGTTGTTTCCGGTCGTCTTATTTGCAGATTCTCAGGAAAGATGTTGCAAGTGGCGGTTGGATAGTGTAGATACAACGTCCTCGTTACCACAAGAGTCATGAAGTCGGGGCGTAGCGCAGCCTGGTTAGCGCGCCTGCCTTGGGAGCAGGAGGTCGAGTGTTCGAATCACTCCGCCCCGACCATGTATATAATGCAAAAAGCCAAGCATCTGTATGGTGTTTGGCTTTTTGTTTCGTGCTTGTGGCGGTTGTTGGGGGCGGGTTTGTGTGCCGCTTGAAAAAAACGTCCTGACCGGCAATTTTAATATTGCAATCGAATCGGATGTGTGGTCTATTTGCCCCTCTCGCCGGTGAGCAACACTCACCGTGCTTTTGATCTTTGAAAACTGAACAGTAAATAGAGCGGGCCAAGTAGTAATTTTGGTTTTGAATTGGATAAGTCCAATCCATTGTGATTGGCTAGGATATTAAACTGGAGAGTTTGATCC
>JBFJXW010000192.1:0-7217 GCA_041622895.1 Desulfobulbus sp.
GGTTCGCGCCATCCGTGGCCGCTATACGCAGGCCCTGCAGGTTGCCGCCGCCGTTGAAGCCGAGGCCGGTCTGGAATTGCACCGCATCCTCACCGCCCTGGCCCCATGCAGTCACTGATCTATCTCATCCGCCATGGCGAGATCGACAGATATTCGCCTCGCCGTTTTCTTGGTCAGAACAATGTGCCGCTGAATGCTTATGGTATTAAACAGGCTAAAGCTTTGGGGAGACAAGTACACCGCATCCCTTTTACCCGGGTCTTCACCTCACCCCTGCAGCGGGCCGTGCATACCGCAGCCCTGGTCAGCGGCCGACCGGCAGACGCCCTGCATCGGATCGACGCTTTCAAGGAGATTGATCTTGGCGCATGGGAAGGGTTGAGCGTTGCCGAGGTAAAGGATCGCTTTCCCGGCGCCTACGAACAGCGCGGCCGGGATCTGGAACATTTTCGTCCTGAGGACGGTGAGAGTTTCGGTGACCTGGCAGCCCGGTGCTACCCCGCCCTGCTCGAGCTTGCGACAACCTGTTCCGGCCCGCTGCTGGTGGTCGGCCACGCCGGGGTCAACCGGGTCCTGCTTTCCCGGATAGGCAATCAGCCCCTGCAGCAACTGCTGGACATTCCCCAGGACTATTGCGCTGTCAATATCCTGAGGCGGTGCGCACAACAATGGAACGTGGAGGCTATCAACCTCCATACTGTACAATGATTCATCTCGATTCGGTTATGGAACACAGAGGTAGTATAGATGAGTGCAACAATTGCGACTGAAACATCTTCAAAGATCATCATTCCGGTGGATCAAGCTGTGGGCATGGTGCTGCCCCATGATATTACCGAGATCGTCAAGGATGCATTCAAAGGGAGGGCGTTCAGAAAAGGGCATATCATCCGCCCTGACGATGTGGACCATCTCCGCCGGCTGGGCAAGGAACACATTTATGTGCTGCAGCTCAGTGCCAACGAAATTCATGAAAACGAGGCGGCCCTGCTCATGGCCGGAGCCCTCGCCGGACCGGGTACCGAATATTCACCGGAAGTCGTTGAGGGCAAGGTCAGTATCCGGGCAGCACAAGATGGCCTGCTGAAAATCAACCGTGAGACACTGTTGCAGTTCAATATGCTGGGCGAGGTAATGTGCGCCACCCTGCAGACCAATACGCCGGTCAGCAAGGGCGAGCAGGTTGCCGCCTCCCGGCTGATCCCCCTGGTGGGAGAGCGAAAAGTGGTGGAGCAGGCGGTGGCGATTGCCCAAGCTGGTGTGCCGATCGTGCAGGTAGCGCCGTTGCGAAAAGTCCGCGCCGGTCTGGTGATCACCGGCAGTGAGGTTTTTTACGGTCGGATTGAAGACAAATTCGAACAGGTCCTGCGCAATAAGTTGACCCTGCTCGGCTCAACCGTCAGCTCGGTGGGATTCGCGCCGGACGATCCGCAGCGGATCGCAGCGGAAATTCACAAATGCCTTGCGGCCGGAGCAGAGCTGATCGTCACCTCCGGCGGCATGTCGGTCGATCCGGATGATGTCACCCGCCAGGGGATCAAGGAGGCGGGTGCGGAAGATATGGTCTACGGCACGCCGGTCCTTCCCGGCGCCATGTTCCTGGTCGGCCGCATTGGTCAGGTGCCGGTGGTGGGGCTGCCCGCCTGCGGCATGTTCCATAAAATCACTGTACTGGACCTGGTGCTGCCGCGGATACTCACCGGCGAAACCATCGGGCGGGAGGAATTGGCGGCCATGGGCCACGGCGGCCTCTGCCGAAACTGCACAGTCTGCCAGTATCCGGTCTGCCCTTTCGGCAAGGAATAACAGAAAAGCCGGTTATTGCCGTGGGCTGCGGGCCACCCACGGCACCCTTCCCTGCCCTTGACCCTGGAGAGGTTCAGATCCCTCGATCCGCTGCAGCGAAGGTTCCTCGCTCAGAGAGTTGCAACGCGCTCGTCAATGGGCAACACCATCATCTTTCCCGCAAAATAGCAATCAATAATCCGCTGGTCCGCTTCAAAGGCATAGTCGATTGCACCATGCAGGGCGCGGTCTATCCAGAACAGCTCGGTCAGATCATCCCCGGCCCTGGGATGACCGCCTATCATATCCGCCAGAAGCACTATAACCAGGGTGTGATGCAGATCATCGAGATGGTTGGAAACCACATTGACAATGCCCTTGAGCCGTATCTTCAGGTGGGTCTCTTCCCATACCTCGCGATGCGCGGTTTCGATAAACGATTCCTCGAACTCGACATACCCGCCCGGCAGGCACCACTTGCCGCCGTATCGCGCGCTTTCCGCCCGCTTGCCAATGAGGATTTCCCCCTCAATAGATCGAATTAACACCGTGATGCCCGGCGCGGGGTTGAGATAGTGGACCCAACCACACCGGTCACACCGTTGCCGTTCCCCTTTCTGCAGCGTTTCCCCCCGGAATGCTGCCCCGCATCGGGGGCAGTAGTGCAGACGCCGGTTATTGCCGGCCAACTCCCCTGAACTGCTGAATACCTGATAGAGATTCATGCTTTACCCCGCCTGCAATGGTTCCGCCCTGGTTGTCCGCAGCCGACGATTCGTGCCCGGGAAGGATGTCGGTCCAGGCTAGAAAATGCCAAAGTCCACGCCCGCAGCCAAGGTTTGCCCCAACTCTGCCACCCGGTCCTGATCGCTCTCCGTGGGCGGCCCCACGACCCGCAGGTGCTCCAGTGCTTTTTTCCATTTGTGCCCGGCTGCAAGGCGTTCCATCTGGGTAAGGGCACCCCGCCCGTCATTGCCGGCGCAGACAAAAAGAACATACGGCAGGCCGATGGTTTGCTCCCGGGCAGCCTCATAGGTCCGATCAAAAAAATCTTTGACCATGCCCGCCATGGTGCCGAAGTATTCCGGAGACCCGATGGCAATGGCCGAGCAGTGCAGCAGGTCGTCCACGGTAGCATTCCCTGCTGTTTTCAGAACAACGGCAACGTCGTCTTCCCGTGCAGCCCCCCGGGCAAAACTGGCGGCCAAACGCTCCATGGTCCCGCCCTGGGAATGATAGATCACCAGGATGCTTTTTTTCTTCGTTTTCACCTGTCCTCCCTTGGAAATATCGGTGGCGCAGCCCAAAAAAGCGCAGGGACTTGTTGCTGGTGTTTTGCCACGGCATTAAAGGGCACCCTATATGGTGGCTGATTTGGGTCATCCTCTCGCCATAAGCTCTTCGTACGGGTACAGCGGCGGAAAATACGATTCGATATCCATTCGCGACAGCTCGGCTTCGGCTTTCGCAAGATCACGTTGTTCCTGGGCTTCATCACCAGCCTGCTGCAAATCATTGCTGATGCCGTACACCTTGCGAAAGGTGTGTTCGCTGATGGCCGAACGGCTCGCTTCGAGTGCAAAAAGAGCGCGGAGCGAGGGAAAGTGAAAATCCTCGCTGAACAGATGCTTTTGTTCATCGGGCAACTGACGCACCGTTGTCTTGATCCAATTGACAAACGCCCTCGAGAAGACCATGCCCGCATGTTCCTGAATAGCTTTGTACTCCGAGAAAAGCCGCTGGTTCGGATGAGTCTGTCTGCGCGCCTGGACAAATTGGAGGAACCCTAATCGTTTCAGCGCAGGATGCAGGGGAATGGCTCGGGTCACCGATGCTGACGGTACTTTCTGTGAACCACTGCCTTTTATGTGCATGACCCAAATCCCGTATTGCTGCCGCACATCGTCCGGGGTGAGAACAAAGATCTCGTTTCGTCGGGTTCCTGAAAACGCAGAAATAAGGGGCGCCCAATAGTGGGACGGGTAGCCGGCCTTCTGGAATGATTTAAAATTTGATCGCTCGAAAACTATTGCGAGTGCTTCAGGGGTAAATGGCGGTGTTGTTTGCGGTATCAGCATCGTAAATGGGGTGAAAAAAGATGGGAAACTTTGCGCATATTTGAAAGAACGTACCCGTGGATTCTGCGCAGAACAAATGTCAGGTACAACGACATCCTCTGCCCCTGTACAACCTACAGTGCATCGCTTGAAGAGCGCGCACCTTCTTCGAAGAGAGCGAACCGGGGACGCAGTTGCCCCTTGCCCTCGACCTGCTCAACGAACATCGCATACGGGCGCACCCATAATCCGGAATCGTTGTAGAGGGGACGATACACGACCAGCGGCTCAAGCGTCTCGCTATGCCGGGCGACACCCAGGACTTCGTACTCTCCCCCTTTGTAGTGGCGGTAGCGGCCAAGGGGCAGTGCAGGCAGCGATGGAAGTTCACTCATGAAGACGACAACCTCTTTGTTGTTGCGGGACGATCATGTTGGTGAGCATCCTCTTGTTTACGAAAATCAGCTGTCCCAAGGGGCGCTCTTAAAACTGGAGCACACGCCTGATAGCCCTCTGCGTTGAACTGGTCTACCACGGAACGGCGCAACTGTTCATTAACCTTTTCACCGTAGTGCCGTGCCTTGCTCCATTCAATGCATGGCAGCGCTTCCGCTTTCCGATACGCCCTGCGGGTATGCGCAGTTTACGGTAACACCCAAGCAATAACAGTCAATGCTTCGGCCCGGATCTTTTCTTCGAAAAAGGCCAATGCAAATGCATCCTCCGGTGTCCAGTACAAATCGGGGCCGATATCAGCTTTCAGAAACGGAAAAAGATCGTCCTCGCCCGAAGCAAACCCGACCAAAGGTTTGGCAAAAAGCAGGTACCTTTGCACCTGGTTCCAAAGCATTATTGGCCAGGTTCTCCATCCATGATTCAATATAGTGCGAGATTTCTTGCATACCAGGCGGTTGAACGCAAAAAAAATCTCATTTCTCAGACCCGCGCCCTTTCGGCATATACCAACATCGTGCAGCTTCGGTCTGTCGTTCCAAAAGACAACTATAGAGGATCGACTCATCGTAAGCAGTACCATTTGTAAAGGCAGCAGAACTTATCTGATCAATTGGCCCGGTGGCGGTCGCTTTGGGCAATAGAGGTTGTCTCGGTAACGGGTAGTTCACATTCCTGCTATCATGCCTCAGCCCTGGATCGACCATGAGGGGGAAAAGACATTATTATCTGCTTATCGGGCGCTGAAAAAACCGTACTCCTGCACAGCAACCTCTCCTCTCCTGAGATCCATCGATCCGCCATACTCTCTCCTGACGATCATCAGGGTCCGTGGCAAGATCATCGCCCGCCATTACCATGAAAGGTGGGACGGGATCGGCTACCCATGCGGGTTACAGGGAGAAGAGATCAGTCTGCTGGCGCGTATCTGTGTGTTGGCAGATGGTTAGGACGCCCTTTCCCTGGACCGCATTTACAAAAATCCCTGACCCAAGAACAAAGTGCTCCAATTTATCCGCCAGGAGAGCGGCGGGATGTTCGACCCGCTCATTGTGGACTTGTTCATCAAAAACCTGGGTGCATTGGAAGCCATCCAGTAGAAGCCATCCAGCTCCGCCTCTCTGATTCTGCTATCGTCCCACACACCGAAGACATCTCAGGGCCCTTTCACTGTCCCATGCATGAGCGCACTTGAGAAATTTTTTCGATTCTATCTCCAAACAGCAGGACAATTCCGCTGAAGGTTGATTGTGCCTTGCATTTCGGCTAAATGCGCAGCAGCAGTTCGGACCAGTTCTGTTCAAATATACACATCGCATGTCCGCCATTTTCGTCAATTCACGTGATGTGCTCGCCCTCTCCTATTTACCCGCAGCGACTGATGGCGGAGACGAATCTGGCTAAACTTGACTATTTCCAGCTTATCGAGGACCCAGCTGGATTATCTCAGTATGCATATTTTTTTTTGACACTGCCATGAGACCATGATAACCTTTTTGTAACTGGGCAAACATACTGAAAAGTATGGGCGCAAAGTCTCCGGCCTAAGGGAAACTACGGTAGCGGGACTGCGGCATAAGATATCTTCTTATGTCACTCTCCCCGCCTATTCCCTTTCATAACAATCCTTTTATTCAAGAGAAAGTGCATGCTTACTTCCTACGAAGAGCAAACAGAAAACGATCAAATCGTCCCCTCAATTTATACAGTTAGGCATAAATTCAATCGTAATGTACGAAGTTATTTAAATGGATCCAAACTCCTCATCCGGAGCAGGCTGACGAGTGCTGGTGTTTTTTGGATCTCATATGCATTAATTCTGGTAATGGTGTTTGCCGGTATTTGGGAAATTTTTCGGTAACAAGGGGAGAAGCGCTGGACTGAATCGGTACCTTGTCGTCTGGTGGGGATGGATTCCTGCATCACCCCATTGAAAATCCTCCAGGCTCCCTGAAAAACGATGCGCGGTTTGCATCTGCCCTAGCCTCAACAGTTCCGATCACAAGGAACCCTATACTTCGCTCCTGCCATTGAGGCTTCAATGGTGCATAACGTTGAGCAAGTGCATCGGTTTCCTGTGCAATACTGCCCAGGCAGCTCGGGACGATTGCTTAAATATACGCCGAGACGATAACTGGTAAAATCGGCTGTTCCTGATTCCCTGCATAACGCCACATCCTGTACAGGCACAAAATTCACGGCCTGAACGTTTCCAACACGACGAAAGAAACGTCACGCCCCCCAATCCGCGTCAATGTGGCATTCCGCCACCTTTGTCCACCGCATACACACTGATCGATCCACACGGAACTCGCTCCCAGAATCTCATCGGCGGCATGGGGAGCTTTGGTTTTCTCCATCGCCTGCACTGTATCCTGGTCCTTCGTTTTCCGTCTGCTCCAGTAAACCTACAAACAACGCTTGCTTACACCTTCCAGTCGAGCACGGCCGTTACGGGGTAATGATCCGATGGGAAAAGATTCCCCTCGTGTGCATGGTCGATCTGCGCATCCAGTACGCGAAAATGGTCGGAGACCAGGATCCAGTCGATGGGTGCCATCTCTTCCTTTCGTCCAAAGGCGTGAAAGGTGGCGGCATCCTTCTTGTTCGGATGGACCTGGCGGAAGGCGTCGATCAGGAGTCCATCGCCGGTCAGGAGGCGGTAGGCGTTGGAATCCTTGTTGGCATTGAAGTCGCCGGTAACGATCAGCGGGGTTTCCCGGCCCATCTGATCGATCCATTGCCGCAGGCACCGTGCATCCCCATCGATGGCCGTCGGTTCATAGTCGAAATGGGTGTTGACGTAGGTCAGCACCGCACCCGTGGGCTGGCAGGCGAGCCTGGCCCAGCTCACCGTTCGCGGATAGACGCTGGCCCAGCTCTTGCTGCCGGGAACCTCCGGGGTCTCGCTCAGCCAGAAAC
>JBFJXW010000193.1:0-7194 GCA_041622895.1 Desulfobulbus sp.
CCCACATAACTGCCGAAAGTGGTTTCAACAGCCAAAATGCCGAGGATGTATTCTTCAGGAACCCCGTATTGCCGGGTGGCACGTTGGAGTGTATCACGATGACGGCGGGCAAAATCAACTCCGGCGACAATGCGGCGCTCATCCAAAAATTTTGCCCGGTAACGAGCCCAGCCCCCTATTCGCGGTTTTGCTTTCAGAGTCTGATCCGACTTGGCGAGATAGTCCAGCGTCCAATTTTTACGCTTGGCTTGCGAAAACACCCCCATCAAATATTCACGCTCAAAGCCATGCTTGTGCACCATTTGATCAACAAACCGCTGCAGGCTGGCATATTCGGCAAAATCGCCGGTAATACGCGTGGCGTAATATCGGTTCATCCGACTGTGTGGAGACCAATTCGTTTTGTCGCGCTTCACTGACGCAACCGCCCGGCCTGTTTGAATTGCTGCAGGACTATCCGGTTGATCGTATCCCCACGGCAGCATCCCGCAACCGGACAGGCAGACAGAGAGCCACAATGCGCAGGAAAGGCGCAGAACGCGACACTTAGTGGTGCAACGATGTGACGACAGGCTGAGTCGACGCGTAAACGTATCTTGCAACAGCCGACAGGTGTGAGTGTCAGTGATCATCGTGAGAAGGTCCGTGAAAATAGGGTTTAAAAAGGAGCAGCCTGTTGTAAACAGTCCGCCAAGGGGGGATACCGGTTGAACCCATATGCAGATGCGGCAGTCTGAAGAGATCTTTTTTCGGAAATGAGGATACCGCCGCCTGACGATAGTTCATCGCACACCAAAGCACCACATGAGAGGTGTTTCCCGACATCAGATATCTGACGACACTGCTCATCTTTTCCCTTGGGTATCAGCGATATAAGGACAATCCGACTTTGCGCGGATTTCATCATAAAACGGCGACGCCTGTCAATACATATCGACCGAGCCGCTTTCCGCCGAATGCGGACAAGAGCCGAAAAAGCAATCATTATACTCTGAAAAGCAGTACTGTTGCCAGCGGGATAATACCGTGGTGCGAATTTTTAAACGGGAAGCGTGATGAGAAAAAACGGGCAGTGCGCACAGGCGGGGATGGTCAGGGGATGGATGGTGATGTTTCTTTGGCCCCCCTTTCCCCTGCTGCCTGGTATTTCAGGGCCATCCGCTTCATGTATCTTCCTGTTGCCGTAGCGCTCCCCCTCGGGTAGATTACCGCCACTTACCCCTTTTATCACGGATACTTCATGGCACCGCTGCTCACCATTAACAACTTCTCGCTGACCTTTCTCACCTCGGAACGGGAGGACGATCAGGCCCCGGTATTGAATAACATCTCCCTGCGGATCGAAGCCGGCACAACCCATGCCCTGGTCGGTGAATCCGGCTCAGGCAAATCGGTGACGGCGCTGTCCATCCTGCGTCTGCTGGAAGATACCAATCGGGTGCGCAGCAGCGGCTCCATCGTGTTTGACGGCACAGAGCTGACCACACTGAACAATAAGGAAATCCGGGCTATCCGCGGCAACCGCATCGCCATGATTTTCCAGGAGCCGATGACCTCGCTCAATCCGGTTTACACCATTGGCAACCAGCTGATAGAACCGCTGCAGCTCCACCAATCGCTGAACAAAGCCGAAGCCTATGAACGCGCCCTGCAGCTGCTTGAACGCACCGGAATCGACAACCCAAAACAACGGATCAACAGCTTTCCCCATCAGTTGTCCGGCGGACAGCGCCAACGGGTAATCATTGCCATGGCCCTGGCCTGCCGGCCGGAACTGCTGATTGCCGATGAGCCGACCACGGCTCTTGATGTCACCATCCAGGATCAGATCCTGAATCTTATCAAAGACATCCAGGCCGAATACGGCATGTCGGTTTTGCTCATCACCCACGACCTGCCTATGGTGCGCAAGATCGCCGATACGGTGACCATCATGCAGAAGGGGCATATTGTTGAACAGGGAACCACGGCCGCGCTGTTCGACCGCCCCCAGGAGGAATACACCCGCCACCTGCTGGCCGCCGTGCCCCAGGGCACCCAGGCAACACGGGCGGGCGGACCAAAATTGATCGAACTGCAGAACATCACCTGTACCTTTGCCATGAAAAGCGAATGGACCGGTCTGTTCCGCCGGAAGAAATCCGTGATCAAGGCCGTGGACCAGGTCAGTCTCAGCCTCAACCAGGGTACTACCTTGGGCCTGGTGGGCGAATCCGGTTCCGGAAAATCGACGCTGGCCCTCTGCCTGCTCGGTCTGGCCCGCTACAACGGCAAGGTATTGTATTTTCCCGACGGAGCGACCACCCACTGCCTGTCAGAGCTCAGCAATACCCACTTCCGTCCGTTGCGCAAGGAATTGCAGATCGTCTTTCAGGATCCCTATTCCTCGCTGTCGCCGCGAATGACCATTGAACAGATCATCACCGAAGGCTTGCAGGTGCACGGTTTGGGCGGCACCAAGGAAGAGCGGCAGGCCCTGGTGGAACAGGCGTTACGCGATGTCGAGCTTGATCCGGACACGGCCGGCCGTTTTCCCCACGAATTTTCCGGCGGCCAGCGCCAGCGGATCGCCATAGCCCGCGCCATCATACTCCGCCCCAAACTGCTGATTCTCGACGAGCCCACCAGCGCCCTGGATATGACCATCCAGAAACAGATCATCGAACTGCTGCGCGACCTGCAGCAACGGTATCACCTTACCTATATCTTCATCACCCACGACCTGCGAACCGTGCGCTCGCTTGCCGACCAACTGGCGGTCATGCGCCACGGCCGTATCGTTGAGAGCGGTCCGGCAGCCGCCATCTTTGCCAACCCGCAGCAGGAATACACCCAACGGTTGTTCAATGCCGCCTTCTATCAGGAGCTGCAATGAAGAGCAGCGTGCCGCATCGCCCGCTGAGATGCTATGCAGCAAACAGTGGCTTCACTGCGGACGCTATGCAGCCAGAGTCCATGACCTTGAACAACACAGCCCCATTGTCGATAAAAATCTCAATCACAACCCCTGGAGAAACCCGATGAACTACCGCGCCGTCTTTCACGTCGACATGGACGACCCCAAACCCTTTACCCTGGCCCTGGCCAATGTCGGCAACCTGCTGCGGGCCATACCTGAAAAACATTATGATGTGGTGCTGCTTTTCAACGGCCCTGCCGTCACTCTGTTGCAAACCGAACAATGCGCCCCGTATCGCGAGGATATCTGGCAATTGCAGCAGGCCAGAATTTCCTTCAAGGTCTGCCGCAATGCGTTGAATCGCTTCAATGTCGACCCGGATAACTTGATTGACGGCTGTGAGATTGTCCCGGCCGGAGTGGTCACCCTGATCGAACTGCAGCAGGATGGCTACGCCTATATCAAGCCCTGACGATCTTGTTATTTTGCCGTATATTGCATCCTGTCAGCGAGATGTTCCGCCCTGCCCCTGCATTGATTGATGTACCTTCTTCCAAAGACGGCAGGGCTTGCCCCGTTTATTGTTGTCGGTGATGAACGAGCGAACGTACCGCCGCTCATCAGGCCAGACAATGACGAGCACTGCAATGCTTGCAGGGCGCATGGTATTCGGATTTGGAACCTGCGTTCGGACTTCGCCGTCGACTGACAGCTAGGCAACGGAAATCGCGGTGCAAAAAACAGCATTTAAGGGCTTGCACAATGCTTTTTTTATGATATGATTACTTCAGCACCAGATACCACGTTGTGGTGGAGTGTACTTATCTCTTTGTCGCGAAGGTTCCAACCGCACGGCAAAGAGATTTTTTTTTGTTATAATCGCTGAACAAGATGCGCTATCGTTTGTTGACCAGCACTGCGGCTCTGGAGGGGCATGCACAGCTCTTCGACGGCAATCGCGTTACAAAAATAATGCAAAATTAGTATTGTCAATTGAGAACGAATTTATTATTGCGCTAACGATAAATCCTCCCAAGGATTTATTCCCTTTCCCCTTTTTGTCGCGAAGGTTCCAACCGCACGACTCAAAGGGGATTTTTTTTCTTATTCGTACAACCTGGATGACGGCCCAAGATGGTGATCCCAGCCGAGCTTTTTCTTGTATTTTCCTGGCCTGACAAATGCTGATTTCTCGTCGGTGAGCGTAAGGTTCGTGCCCTGGGACGTGCGGGTATCCCATTGGATCTCTGTTCGTCATTCCTCGGCAGGTTACCCGCCTCTTGGATTCTGCCAGCAGCCTCTGCTCCTTCCAGGGGCGGCACTGGACCACTGCTGTACGGATGATTACGAGTGAACCCAGACACCTTGAAAACCAACGATTCTGATACCCTTTTCATCTCACGTAATTGAAGCTTGAGGCACTGTTACCTGGCTTCAAGGCGTACAGTGGTGGTGAGCAATAATACATACTCTTCACGTAACCGGCCAACAACACAGTGAAACAGATCGGAGGAGAACACTTGGCCAAACCTACATCAAGCCCTGAAAAGGCAACGCCGGATGCGGGAGCTACCGCCCCCCTTTCCGCCGAGTTTCTGGCCACCGTCAGCCACGGACCGGGCGTCTATCAGATGCTCGGCAAAAAACAGGTGCTCTACGTGGGCAAGGCCCGCGACCTGCGCAAGCGCCTCAGCCAGTATGCCCACTTTTCCGGCCCGGTCCACTCAAAAACCGCGGTCATGCTTTCGCATGTCCAACGGGTGGAGACCATCCTCACCACCACCGAGAAAGAGGCCCTGATCCTCGAGGCCTCGCTGATCAAACAGCACCGGCCACGCTATAATGTCATCCTTCGCGACGACAAAAACTATCCGCTGATCAAGGTCACCACCCGCGAACCCTGGCCCCGGGTAGTGGTTACCCGCAAACGGCTGCGCGACGGCAACCGCTACTTCGGCCCTTACTCCTCGAGCACGGCGATGCGGGCCACCCTGCAGCTGCTCTATGCCCAGTACCCTCTGCGTCGCTGCAAAACCGTGCGCGAGCGCCAGCGTCCCTGCCTCAACTACCAGATGGGCCGCTGCCTCGCCCCCTGTGCCGGCAAGGTCACTCCTGAAGACTATCAGCGCATGGTGCGCGATGTGCTGCTCATTCTCGAGGGCAAGGTCACCGAGGTGATCAAGGAACTGACCGCTAAGATGGAGCAGGCGGCGGCCGACCTGGCCTTTGAAAAAGCAGCCCTCTACCGCGATCAGATCAAAGGGTTGAGCCGAACCACCGAACACCAGGCCATCGTCGCCGAACATCATCTTGACCAGGATGTGTTCGGTATCCATCGCCAGGATGCCTCGGTGGGCATTGCCCTGCTCTTTGTCCGTGGCGGCATGATCACCGGTGCCCAGTCGTTTTCCCTGGCCGACCCTCTGGGTGAGGATGAAAACCTGCTCGCCCAGACCATCCTCCAGTACTATTCCGCCGAACGGCAGCCGCCGCGTGAACTGCTGCTGCCTTTTGCCATCGAGGATCAGGAGTTGATCAGCGAACGACTGGCCGAACTGCGCGAAGGTCCGGTCTCGCTCCTTGCCCCGCAGCGCGGCAAACGCATGCACCTGATGCAGATGGCCGATGCCAATGCAGCGCAGATCTTCTCTGAACGGGCCAAGAAGGAACAGTCCTGGAACACCCTGGCCGGAGCCTTGCAGAACAAACTGCGGATCGTCAACCGGCCCGATACCATCGAATGTCTCGATATCTCCAACCTGCTCGGCAAGCAGGCCGTGGGCTCGCTGGTCTGTTTTGTTCAGGGTGATAAGGCGGTCAAGCAGTTTCGTCATTATCGTATTAGAAGCCAGGATACACCGGACGATTACGCCATGATGCGCGAGGTGCTGGAACGGCGCATGGCCAAAGGAGTCGAGCAGGACAACCTGCCCGATATGCTGCTGCTTGACGGCGGCAAAGGGCAGCTCCAGGTGGCGGTGGATGTGCTCTCCCGCTTCGACCTGCTGCAGCGTGTTGATCTGGTTGCCATTGCCAAGGAAAAAGCCGAGGAAGGGGAAAAGCTGTTCCGGCCGGGACGTAAGAATCCCATTCTCCTGCCCGCCCATTCACCGGTGCTGCTCTACCTGATGCGCATCCGCGACGAGGCCCACCGCTTCGGCATCACCTTCCACCGCAAACTGCGCGGCAAAGAGCAGCTCCAGTCGCGGCTCGACCAGATCGAAGGAATCGGCCCTAAACGTAAAAAACAACTGCTGCAGACCCTGGGCAGTTTGAAACGGATACTGGAGGCCGACGTCGCCGAACTGACTGAGGTGCCGGGCATAGGACCGGAGCTGGCCCGGCATATTCATGAACAGTTGCATCAGGAAAAGCATGGAGCCCAATGACCGCATCATGGCCACATTGAAGGCCGGCTGTATCTGCAAAGGGGTCAAGCTGATCCGCCTGATCATGGCCATTGAAAACGGTGCCACCAGTTTTGCAGAAGTAGCCGAGGTCACCGGCATCGGCGACGGACCGTGCCAGGGCAAGCGCTGTCGGCTGAAGGTGGAGGAGTTGCTGGAACGCGGTTCCGATGATGAAGACCGGCGATAAGGCCGAATCCGCACCTGGGAAACGACCGCATCCGACCGCACATCGGCTACCATCAAACAGCATAGTGAGAAATATCGGGGCAGATGTCCTGAATTCGAATATAGAGACCAAACAGTGCACAACCTAGGTGGAATCGCTGGTGCCGTAGCGCAGAGACGCACGCCCAACATTTTCCGCCCCTGCCACCCTTTTTGAGGATACCCATGAGAAAAACCTTTCTATTAAGCCATCCAAAAATCAAACGCCCCCGCCTGATAGAGGCGATAAAACACGAGGTGAAAAAGTACATCAAGCGGGAGCGGAATAAAAAACTGCCGGAGGGGGTCGATTTCTGGGACTTCGACTGCAAATACGGCCAAGAGGCCGAGAATGCCGTGGTTATCCATCTGTCTGAGATCAATAAATATATTGATACTGCCGAAGAACAGCAGTTGGAATCGTTCTATCTGGAAATCCTGGCCAAACCAGGTCACCGGAGGAAAAAGATACAACCCATCGAATAACCGGCGCCAACACAGAAGGTGGCCAAGCTGCTTGGACCCGCATAGCAGCAGCTCTTTGCCAGCGAGGACACGGGACGGGGTTTCCGCCCTCCCCTTGCCCCGCTGTACACAGCGGCACGTTCCACGCCGCACGCCTGATCGCGTGCCGCACAACAGCCCAAACCACGACGAGAGATTGGTGAACAGACAGACCGA
>JBFJXW010000194.1:0-7186 GCA_041622895.1 Desulfobulbus sp.
CAATTGTATAATTTAACGTAGTTTTTTGCAAAAAATCAAGAGGGGCTTTGACCTGCCCCCCAGGAATCTGTTGTGCGGCCGGTGGCGAGCAGCCCCGGCGACTCGATCACTTACCTGCTGTTTGCCGTTGGGCGAGCGATTCTCTCCAGCAGACGTAAGGTTGATCCTGAAGTAATCGTGCGGCGTTCGTTGTCACGGTACGAGCAAGACGTTGCCCTGGCCTATGCCATGCTTGTTCTCAGAAACAGTGCCCTGCCGACCTGCGCTGCGATCATTGTGCAAGCCACTGTCAAAGCTGACATGAACGTCAATTGAAAAAGGGACACATGGATATTTCCCGAAAAACAGCGTGGTTTTCTGTTCTCACCAATACCGTTCTTACGGGATTAAAAGCAGTTTTGGCGTTGCTGACAGGGAGCCTGGCTATTAAAGCGGATGCTATCCATTCCTTGTCCGACGTTGTCTCCTCGCTTATCATTGTCGCCGGCATTACCATCTCGCAGCGATCTTCACAACGCTTTCCCTATGGTCTGTACAAAGTAGAAAACCTGGTTTCCCTGGGGACCTCTTTTTTGATTTTCATTGCCGGCTACGAGATCGTGAGCGAGGTACTCACCGGCTCTTCCTTGCTTATTACCGAACAGATTCCCCTGGCCATTGGTGGTGTTTTGCTCAGCATTCTCATCACCTTTGCCTTTTCTCGGTATGAATCGAAAAAAGGACAGGAAACCGGCTCGCCCAGCCTGATTGCCGACGCGAAACACATCTGGACGGATATGCTTTCGTCATTGGTGATTCTCGCCGCTTTGCTGGGGCATCTTGTCGGGATCGCCCTGGATCGATATGCCGCCTTGGTTGTCGTGCTGTTTATCGCTCGCGCCGCCTTTGCCATTCTTCTTGATTCCGTCCGTGTCCTCTTGGATGCCTCATTGGATTATGGCAGTGTAGAGCGCATTAGAGAGACGGCGCTTGCAGACCCCCGGGTAGTGGAAATCAAAGAACTCCGAGCCAGAAATGCCGGTCGGTACAAGTTTGTTGAATTGGACGTGGTCCTTCGGGTGAAAGAACTCAGCAAAGGGCATGCGGTTTCCCAGGAGATCGAACAGCGCATAAAGAGCAGGATTGAGAATGTGGATCATGTTGTTATTCACTTTCAACCGCTTCAAAGAAAAGAAACTATTTTCGCTCTACCCCTTGATCACGATAAACAGACCATCTCCCTGCATTTCGGAGAAGCTCCTTTTTTTCGTCTGGTTACGGTGTTGCACCAAGGTGATGACAACACCATGAGCGCTGATAGCCTATATATCAATCCTTTTTCGCAAGAAGAAAAAGCCAAAGGGATAAAAGTTGCCAACTGGCTTCTGGAAAAAGGAATGGACATCTTGATTGTTCGGCAGGATTTGACGGGAAAGGGCCCTGCATTTGTCCTGGGTGATGCGGAAGCGTCGATTATTCTGACCAATGAACCTGATGCCGAAAAAGCGCTCTCCCGGGCCTGTAAGGAAATCCTCTGATCGTTGAGGAACTGCTTTTTTGCCTATTCGTCCTAAGGCATGAATTTCTTTGCATCAGAACTATCGAGACAGCCACACGGAGAACAAGCATGGGTGCGAGCAGTGTGCAGTATACTTCGGTCCCGTTCCTTCTCGGCGTCTCGGCAAAAATATCGGCATTAATATCATTCCTGCCAAGATCTGTTCCTATTCCTGCGTTTATTGTCAGGTGGGGCGAACCACGGAAATAGAAGACAGCCGTCGTTCATTCTATAAACCCGGTGACATTTTTCTGGATGTTCCACGCAGGGTGTCACTGGTAGCAGCGCAATCAGAATGCGTCGACTATCTCACTTTTGAGCCGGACGGAAAGCCCATCCTCGACATGAATCTGGGCAAGGAGATCAACCTGCTTACAACAATGGGGCTTCCAGTCGGCGTGATCACCAACAATTCGTTGCTTTGGCGCGCTGCCCTGATGAGCAGACCCTGAACCGGGCGTATCACATCGTTGCTGACAAGGTGCATCGGGTCGAATAGCTGATCGGCTATGAGGGCGACAACTTTGCTTGTACCGGCGATGTTGCGCACGATCTCCTGAGTGTCACCGCTGTGCACCCGATGCGGGAAGAGGCGGTGCAGGCATCAGTAGCGCGAGCCGGTTCATCGTGGGACGTTATTGATCGGCTCGTAGCCCAAGGGGTAATCACAACAAAGGAACACGATGGGCACCTCTTTTATTTGAGAAAATTGATCAATGATGGTGGCACACGCTAATGGAAAATACTTTCTGGACAGCTTTGGGAACGAGTTCTTTCGCAGCCATTGTTACTTCGACAGGAATATATACAATACGTAAAGTAACAGGTTGGGGGCAAGGTAATACAACGTATTTCATGTGCTTCGCAGCAGGAGTGCTTATATCTGCTGCATTTCTTCATATTGTTCCAAAGTCTCTGTCGATGAATCCTGACGGATCCGTATATATGTTGATTGGATATTTTGGTTTACATTTATTTAATCGGTTCATTACAGCTTTCGTGTGTCAAAAGAAGCCTGAAAAGGAGCAATATGGTATTGGTCTTGTGCCGATGCTGGGTATTGGTTTTCACTCATTCATCGATGGATTTGTTTATTCTATAGCATTTACTGTGAGTATTTTTACAGGGTTTCTTGCTACAGCAGGGATGGTGTTGCATGAATTTCCTGAAGGTATAATTACCTATTTGTTGTTGATACGAGGTGGTTTTAAGGAAGGAAAGGCGATGATCTTTTCTTTTATAGCAGCTGCATTAACTACCCCACTGGGTATGCTTGTTTCGTATCCATTTATAAGCGAAATAGATACACCCCTACTCGGTTGTTTGTTGGCACTATCAGCAGGCGCGCTGATTTATGTAGGAGCGACGCATCTTTTACCTGAAGCAGAAAAAGAACATAAGCAATATAGTTTTGTAGCGTTGGGTGGTGGTGTTCTGGTAGCCATTGTCATTGTCTTCTCCAAGGCGTAATGCACCAGAACAACGTGTTGTTTGAGGGCTGCGAAGCCTTGTGCGGAAACGTTGTCCAAAATGGTTGAGGGAGGCGTCCCGTATCCAATGCCCCCCGATGGGGGAGGAAAAAGTGGGGATGGTTTATGGTGTAGACGATGAGGAGACCGGGGTGGAAAATCGCGGCAGATTTATCATCGATCCCGATGGCATCATTCAGGCATACAAAGCGCTGACGCCTCCAGTCGGCAGGCATGTGGCAGAGACCCTGCGGCAGATTCAAGCCTCCCAACTGGTCAGAAAAACCAAGAGAACCGAGGCAACGCCTTCGGTGTGGAAACCCGGGAAAATGACCCGCAAACCTGGGCCGGATCTCATGGGCAAGGTTTGGGAAGTGTGGAAAACCAGTATGGAATCAGAATAGTCTCCACGGTATCTGTGCCGCGTACGCAAGAAGCGACTCGATGGGAAAGGCTGTTTTCATCGAGTCGTTTTTTTTTTTGTAAAAAAAGACATGTGATAAACGTCAAGGAAACGCTGTGTCCTTACTGAAACAGTGTGCAGCACGTTGCCTGATAGCACGGGCCGAGGAACAAAAAACGGACCCAGATAGAGCGTATCTTCAGAAATAATCCTTGAAATGCGCTGAACTATGCTCCATTTTTGATCTCCACACCCTGACAGACGCTGCCGAACCGTAACTTGTTTTTTAAGAGGAACAACCGTTCGAGCCCGCAGCCGGCTGGAGGATACGGTCTCTTTGCCAGGCGGAGTGCCGCCGGAAAGCGAGATAGGAACTCGCGCATGGGCCGGCATGTCCTGACGGAGCAATTGCAGAGAGAGGGTGCTTACACTTACTGGAAACAGTCGGGTGAGGTGGTTGACCAAAACGTGGAGCGTGTGTAGTAATTGCGTCGAGGTGCGCATGGAATGGTCCGCGCTTTGATCTTCGTCAATGCCGCAGAGCCTGAATTTGTACAACAACATAGTATGAACCTTAGCACGAAGAACGGCTGGTCGAATGCAGCCGGATGTTTGAGAAAAAGGAGAATGAAAAGATGGATATGAAAACCGTTCGGGAACATGCCCGCGAACAACTCAAAGGTTTCTGCCGTGTCTGCCCCGTCTGTGACGGCCGGGCCTGTGCCGGCGAAGTACCCGGCATGGGCGGTGCGGGAACCGGCAGTGCCTTTAAAGCCAACATGGAAGCTCTGGCCAAGGTCCGGTTGAACTTGCGGACCATTCACGACGTCAAGGAGCCTGATCTATCCTTGACTCTTTGGGGCAAGAGCCTTTCCATGCCCATACTTGGCGCACCGATTACCGGCTCTTCCTACAATATGGGCGGCAAGATGAGTGAGGAGGAGTTTATCGCCGAAATGGTTGCCGGCGCATTCCAGGCCGGCACCCTTTGCATGACCGGCGACGGTGCTGATCCGCGCATGTACGACAGCGGCCTCAAAGCCGGAGCCGAGAATAAGGGCAGTTCCATTGCCATCATCAAGCCGCGAGCTCAGGATGTTGTCGCCGGACACCTCCGTGCCGCGGAGGAGGCAGGGGTGCTGGCCGCTGGTATGGATGTTGACGGCGCCGGACTGGTGACCATGGCCATGAAAGGGCAGCCCGTCGGCCCCAAGACCTTTGCTGAGTTGCAGGAAGTGGTTGCCGCCACTACGCTGCCGTTCATCGTCAAAGGCATAATGACTGCCGATGAGGCGGAAGAGGCAGTGCTCGCCGGGGCTGCGGCAGTCGTCGTGTCGAATCATGGCGGCCGGGTGCTGGATTGTACCCCTGGTGCGGCCGACGTACTGCCTGCCATCGCCTCCCGGATCAAAGGGAAGGCGGTTATTTTTGTTGACGGCGGAGTGCGCAGTGGCGCCGATGTCCTTAAGCTACTCGCCATGGGGGCGGATGCAGTTTTGGTTGGTCGACCGTTGGTGATTGCCGCTTTTGGTGGCGGCCGGGAAGGTGTGGCCCTGTACCTTAATCAGTTGAAAAGTGAATTGCTTCAAGCCATGTTGCTGACTGGCACTGCGGACGTAAAACAGGTGCCGGCGAGTATTCTCCATACGGATAATAGCGTTGCCTGCTGAGTAGCTTTGGGCGAGGCAAGGTTTCCGGTTGTTCTGCAGAAAGGCAGGATAACCGGAAACGATGCGCTCTTCTCAGGGAAAACTCCAGGTACAGCGGTTTGCCGCTTCGTGAACTGAACGCAGAGATGCCACGTATTCAATCCGATGTATTGATCAAACGAGTGGAGCCGCCTCTGTCTGTTCAGGACAGCACGGTGTAAGTGGATTACTGCTGTTCGCTAACTAGTTGCAGCGAGAGCTTGGTTTTACTGGAAAGATCCGGCGGAAGAGACCGGGCAGCATCAGAGAGGGGCGCCTTTCGGATTGCTGCCCGTTTTCTGGGGTAAACGTTGAACGATATTTCCTGGTTGCCTGCGGAAACGCTCTCTGTCGGCGGCGCAAATTTCCAGTGCCAAGGCTCCCATGGCTGGTTTTTATGGTTATTCCGGTAATAGGTTTCCGAAAAACCGTATTCGGCCGCATGCTGTCGCAGCCAGCGGTAGGCTGCGGATCCCGCAAAGGACCAGGTGCTGGGGTAGAAATCGACCACGGTGCCCAGCATGTGTTCGGAATATCCGGGAGGTGCCACGTAGCGGGCAATATTTTGAAAGCTGCCGCCTTTTGCCAGAAATTTTCGAAAGATCGTGCGCTGGTACCGGGCGCTTCGATAGGCTGAATCGATCAGCAGTTCGATATTGTCCTCTCTGGCTGCCGCGGCCAGAGCCTTGAGCGGCTCGATGGCCTCGTTGCGCAGATAGATTTTCGTTTGATTGAAGGTCAGTTCTTTTGGAATTTGCTGCAGATGTGGGACGGTATCCGCGGGAACCGTAAGCTTATTGCCCGCCCAGGGTGGCGGTACCGGGTACTCGACTGTATCGATGACAACTATTTCTCGATCGTTCGTTTCTGCCAGCTGCGGAGGGAAGGGGGCGCCCCCAACCCCTGCTGCGGGAGTCGTGTTTGTGGCCCAGGCAGTATCGCAGGGCAGAAGCAGTAACCAGGCAAAGGCGAGGCTGCGCAGCAGTGGGGACATGGAGCATGGTAACAAAATCATCGGCGGGAGATGGGGGGCAGCGCCAAACCGGAGTATTTCTGGTCCGGCTGATTGTCGTACGGCAAAGCCAGGTGCACCTGCAGTTGACCTTCACAGAGGTTAAACGGCGCATTCATTGCAACAGAATTGCCTGATTCTACACCTTTTGTAAAATTTTTCATGATCTTTGCGTAAAAAAAATCGGCGAAGGAAAAAGCGTAAGGAATGGAAAGGGGGCGGCACCATCCTGGATGATAGTACCGGCGGCTACCTGGCAATACGGTGACAATAACGGGGTCCAGTGCTCTGTATCAGCAGGGACAATGCTATCGTCGGACTTCTTGCGCAATGTGCATGGCGATTTCTTCCTGGTCGAACCCATCGCAATGAACCGTCATTTCAGCGTATTTCCTGTAGAGAATCTGGCGTTCGTCAAACAGTTGCTGGAAGGTCTGGTGGGCTGCCTTGGCAATGCCCCGCGAGGAAAAATTACGGATGCGCCGTTCAATTTCCGCAAAAGAAACTTCAAGGAAAATGATGGTGGATATCCGCTGCAGATGCATCATCGCCTTTTCGCTGTAAGCGGCGCTGCCACCGGTGGCAATGACATGGTTGCTGACATTGAGCTTGAGGATCTCGTTTTCTTCAATGGCGCGCAGGTTGAGATGGTCACTTTCGTCGAGGATTTGTTGCAGCGATTTCTGCTGATTGATTTGAATAAGGACATCGGTGTCGATAAAGCCGAGCGACATGTTTTTAGCAAGGATGATGCCGATGGTGCTCTTGCCGGCACCAGGCATGCCGATCAGAGTGAGATTTGTTTTCATGGCGAGGGCTCCAGGGGGACGAACAAAATGGCTGCAAACGGATCAAGGTGTATGATGATAGTCGAAAACGGTCGGGCCAGGCAAGATTGATTCACTCACCATACGTCCACGCTCCGCGGTCAGCTGAACGGATGCATTGTGCAGCGACCCATAGTGCCGTGCCTTGATCGCGGACGGGAAATGTGGGTATCGGGAAGGGCTGAGTGGGGGAGAAATACCCCGGAACCTGCTGCAAGGAGGTCAGCGGTTCCGGGGGGTGGTGCAACAG
>JBFJXW010000195.1:0-7157 GCA_041622895.1 Desulfobulbus sp.
CTCTGCAGATTGGCAACAGCAAAAGAAATCGCTCGCTTACTGTATTGTGAATACTCACTCCTGTCCGATGAGCATGGCCGTCCGTTCCTTGCCACGCCTTCAGACCTTGAACCTGTGCCCACCATTTCCATCTCCCATAGCCATGGATACGCTGCCGCCCTGGCAAGTACGACCGGGACGTGCGGCATTGACATACAGCTGAAATCGGATCGACTTATCACCGTACAAGAACGCTTTACTTCGGAGAAGGAACTGGCCCTTCTGCGGACAACAGCAGATCCCTTGACTCGCTTGGGGATACTCTGGACGGCCAAAGAAGCTGTAAAGAAAGGTCTGCTTTACAATCAAGCTACGTTTTTCGGCACAATCAGAATCCTGGAGACTTCTTATCAAGTAACAGAATCGATCTGGACGATTCACTGTTTGGTGGACGGCCCGGTTAAAAATACGGCCTCAGTTCGTATAGCTGAATTCGACGATTATATTATCGCCTGCACCACAGGAGACAATCATGCCTGAACTTCCGGAAGTGGAAGTCACGAGAAGAGGACTGCTCGACCAGTTGCCGGGGAGGACAATTACCGGAATCACCTGGAGTCACCACCGCCTTCGTACCGAAATTCCCCGCCAGCTCCTGCTGGAACATATTACAGGGCAACGTATTCTCACTATCGATCGGCGGGCAAAGTACTTGCTTTTCAGAATGGCGAACAAGGCAATCTTACTGATCCACTTGGGCATGACCGGCAAATTGAGTCTGACACAGCGGGAAACAGTGACGCATAAACACGACCATTTGGTGTTGCAGCTGGATAACACCATGGAACTGCGCCTGAACGACAGCCGTAGATTCGGGTCTATCGCGGTCTGGCCGGCAACGCACGCTGCCGCAAGAGAGTGCGAATTCTCGACAAAAGAAGGAATCGAACCATTCGACAGCAACTTCGCCCCTGACGCCTTGTTCGAACTTGCCAGAAAGAGGCACGTACCGGTGAAATCTTTTTTGATGAATGGAAGAATCATTGCCGGAATCGGCAATATTTACGCCAATGAAATCCTGTTTGCCGCTCGCGTCCATCCCCTGACCCCTGCCAACCGGCTACCAATCGAAGCATGGCAGAAGATCATCACACAAAGCCGAGGTATTTTACTGCAAGCTATCGAGGCCGGCGGCTCTACTATTTCCGACTTCCTCGGCACCAGTGGCCACCCCGGTCATTTCCAACTCCAGCTCAAGGTCTACAGCCGCGCCGGCCTGCCATGCCCCCGGTGCTCCCGACCTATTACCAAAACGGTGCTTGCCGGAAGGGCTACGTACTGGTGTCCTCTCTGTCAAAAACGCGGTTGATCGGTACCACTCCTTTCAAGGGCATTGCTGCGACAGGCCTCTTGTCGCAAAAAAGATACGATCGATACCCTTGTTTTTTCGAGCAATTAACTCAACCACTATTATAACTGTCAGCAAATAGCGACAACAGCAAAACACCTTTTAGTCTTTGTACAATGCGGGCACAATGTGATGCCTGTTGAGCAGTTTATAGAAGTCCGTTCTGTTGCGCTGGGCCAACCGGGCTGCTTGGGAAACATTTCCCTGGGTCGTTTGTAGCAGTTGAATAAGGTATTGCTGTTCAAACTGCCTTTTGGCCTCAGCAAGGGGAAGGATTTTCTTCTGGTGTTGCTTTATGGCGTCATAAAGCAGATCTTCCGAGATCAGTGACGAGGTGGCCAGGGCAACTGCATTTTCCACAACATTATAGAGTTGTCTGATATTTCCCGGCCAAGGGGCTTCAACGAGAACCTTCATAGCTTCCGGTGTGAATTTCTTCTGCTCACCTTCGGTTTTGCCGGTGAGGACAGAAACAAAATGTTCGGCTAGAAGTGGTATATCCTCTTTACGCTGGTGCAAGGGGGGCAACTCGAGACTGACCACATTCAGTCGATAAAAAAGATCTTCGCGAAAGGTATTTTCCCGAATGGCCTCTTCCAGGTTTCTATGAGTCGCTGAAATAATGCGTACATTGACTGAAACAGGGTGGGCACTTCCCACCGGACGGATCTGCCGGTCCTGGAGAACCCGCAAGAGTTTGACCTGAATATGGAGCGGCATATCCCCGATTTCATCAAGAAACAAAGTGCCATTGTGCGCAGATTGAAAAAGACCAGCATAACTTTTCACCGCCCCGGTAAAAGAACCTTTGACATGCCCGAACAATTCCGATTCCAACAGTGTTTCGGGAATTGCCGTGCAGTTGACCGGGATAAACGGCCCCTTTTTGTGATGACTGGCTTTATGAATGGCAATAGCCAACAGTTCCTTGCCGGTTCCGCTCTCCCCTCGAATTAAAACGGTGGAATCAGTTTCGGCAACAAGTTTGGCACGGGAGAGCAACTCCTCCATCGCAGCGCTCTGACATATAATTTCCTGCCGCCATGCTTCCCGCTCCTCCTTGGTCTCCCCGGCGCCCCCGCCAGTCATCTCTATGGCTTTTTCAACCTCTTCAAGCAGAGCATTCCCTTCGATTGGCTTTGTTAAAAACGAAAAAACACCTTGCCTTGTCGCTTCGACGGCCTCAGGAATAGAGCCATGGGCAGTAATAATAATGACCGGTATCGATTTATTGAGGTTTCGTATTGCCTCGAAAAGAGCCATACCATCAATACCGGGCATCCGCAGGTCAGTCAGAACGACATTCGGTTTAAAAGTAGAAAAAATGGCAAGAGCTTCTTCACCGCTCTCGGCGAGCGCTACCTCATAATCTTTGCTTTCCAGTCGCAATTTCCATAAACGAAGCAGGTCAGCCTCATCGTCAACTAGAAGAATCTTATAATGATGCTGCCCCATGTCAGCGCTCCCTGTTCTTGATAATATTCTCTATATTCTTTAACTGTTCGATTTGCTTTTGCAATTCTTGAATCCGTACCTGATCTTGACTGGCATTTTGCTCAAGCATTTCGTTTCGCTCTTGCAAATCCGTATTCTCCGCCTCCAATTCTTCTTTTTCGTCGCTACTTTTGCTGCCCTGATTCCATTTTTTAATCTTCTCCTTATCAATTCGTTGCATCAATTGATAAATCCCTTGAAGACTTGCAGCATCATCAGGATGAACCTTCATGTAAGCAGCCAGCGTTTTCATTCCAGATTTGAATTGCTTATAGCTGGCATGATCATGAAGACTTAAGCAAATAAGGCGCAAAGAGGCGGCTCTTTCACCCTTGGTTGCTTGCTTCGAAGCTGTCCTATATTCTCGCCCGAATTCTTTATGTGTCATTTTTCGGCGCTCAGTCAGGCAGGAAAGAATCGTATTGGCATCTGTCGGATAAAAAACAACCGTTGCTCTTGACTGATCAGATGCATGCTGCTTCCAGAAGCCCTCTGCACAACCGCTCAACATCGAAATTGACAATACAAGGAAAAACAGGAAAAGACCTTTCATCAAACGCCACCCTTTGCACATGGCAAGGTTATAGAAAAACAAGCCCCTTGGCGACTAGGCAAAAGACGGAGAGCACCCCCGCAATTTTGAACGTACTCCTTACTTATTGCAAGCCCCAGACCAGAACCCTTAACAACGGATCGATTTTTTTCGCTTCCTTTAAAGAAAGGCAGGAAAATTTGCGGCCGATCCTCTTCACTGACCCCTGGTCCTGTATCTTTCACCACAATATGGACATTGTTTCCTTTCATTTTCATAGAAATATCGATGTCGCCATCGTCTGGTGTAAACTTAACTGCATTAGCCAGCAGGTTATCGATAACAGTTTTCAGCTGTTTCGTGTTTCCGCTGACGGTTATCGGTTCTAATTTTGTTGTGAATTTAATGTTCCGTGCGAGCATAGCGTTTCGATGATCTTCGGCAACTTCAGCGATAAGCGTGTCAATTCGGATATTCTGGAGGTCGAGCGGCACAGCTTTTGCCTGTGCCATATTAAAATCAAGAATATCTTGAATTAAATTTTGTAACTTAGTGCAGTTATTATCGAGAATCCCCACCACCTCTTCCTGGCTGCTACTCAAAATTCCCACCAGACCATCTTTCAATAAACCGGTACCCTCCTTAATGGAGGATAGAGGGGTTTTCAGTTCATGGGAAATATGCGCCAGCATTTTCACCTTTTCCCTATCCAGGGTATCCAATCTTTTTCTTAACCAATCGAGTTTTTCGCCGATAATCTCAAGGTCACGTGGGCCTGAAACAATAATAGGCGTGGAAAAATCACCCTCTCCCAGCCGTTCAATGCCCCTGTCTAATTGGCTGACTGGTTTATTAATCAACGAAATAAAAAGCACCACCAGCAACACACTAAAACCAATCAAACCTGATACCTGCCAGACCAACGTTTTGGTGTTACTCTGAACCTGTTCTTTAAGAATATCAACCTCTCGCACCATCAGATTATTGCTCAATCGTTCCATTTGCGAGATCAGTTTGTCAATCTCACTGTAGCCGGCAAGAGCAAACTCCTTTTCGCGTTTTCTGCTTTCAGGGTCGCCGGATGCCAGATTCAACACTGCCACCAAATGGTTCTCTATCGCCTGTAACTGCACGATAAGATGCGCCAGATCGTTCTCTGTGTTGAGAGCAGCAAACTGCCGTAATAAATCCTCCACCTCCCAGTGCCTGCTGTTCACATCTTCAAGATTCTCAACTTCACCTAGAACGCTGTACAGCCTTGCAGCCCGTTCCTGAGCATGCAGCAAATCCGCAACTTTTTTGCAGTTGTCAAGCCTGTTGACTGATCGAAACACGGCCACGGCACTTTGCTGCACCAATCCATCAAGGATCTGAACCGAACTGACCAAGGCAATGAGCAGCGGAAGCGCAACAAAAATAAAGCCGGACAACAACAGTGAAAAAAACGAACGTGGTCGGTACAGGCGGTTCATTGTTTTTCACTCCTCAAGATATACATGATCAAGATAAATCGCCAATGGCCGGGGCTGCTGAATAACGAACAAACCAAATCCTTCAATGTGCTGCATGTCCATGGTCCGCCCTTTGGGAGCATTTTTCACTTTTTCAAGAGAGATGACCAAGTCGTTCCACCCTTGGTGAAGAGTGAATTGCTGATGAAAACGATCACCAAACCCTGACCCATGCTTTTTATGATGCACATCATGAATACGGCTATTGAGAATCAACCGGGATTTTAATGGATTATACACGCTACAATGGAGGGTTTTATACCCCAACCAGTTACCGGGAAAGTAAAAGAGAGCAACGCCTGAATATTTTGCAGTGGACAACTGAACACGCACCGCTTTCTTGCCATGCCGTACTTTTTTCTTTTCTTCACGAAACTGCTGAACATTGACCCAACGATATCGTTCAAATGGGGTTTCGAAATCGGCAAGCACTGGAAATTGTCTTGCAGCGAGATGCTCGTCTATCGACGCTCTTGACAAGGGCCACACAGCTATAGCCAGCAGAATCAAAACGCCCACTCGAAACAGTTGCTGTTGCCATTGGCTGCCGAAGAGCGGTCGGGGTATAAAAAAAGCTAGAGCTACCAAACATCCCAGTTGATTACGAAGCAGATCGAAAACATCGGGAAAACGATCATTACTGAACATCTGCAACACTTCAACAGTACATCCAGCAATTAAAATAACGGTAAATATAAGAAAAAAAATACAAAAAGAAGGCCATGTGGCTTGAAATCGCCTCAATGAAGCGTAAAGCCAGAGGGACATAAAAAGAAAATAAAAAACATGTCCAAGGTCCCAAAAAGCTTGAAAGGAACGGGACGAATGATACCCAGGTCCACCCAAGAAAAAAAAAGGCGCGCCAACCAGCAGGAGCGCAATGAAAATCAGGGTGAAATTTTTTTTGATTTTCATTGGGCAGGTATGAAAACGATCGCTTCTAAAAAAAGGACGAAAGAGAATCTTGAAAATTAGCTCAGTAAACGCCAACAGCTCTAATCGGCATTTTTTTTCACGAAGAACATGGTGCTCTTGCAATTGATTCTATCGGCATGGTGTTTTTGCGCCTCTTTTCTGCGCGCTCAGTGGCAATTATTTGCCATTTCGTTGCCCTCAAAGCGCATTTCAGCTGCTCGCTGCCAGAAGCATTCCCATCCTGTCAATGTTATACGCCAAGTTGCGCAAACCGATTTTCGCCCGTGCTCGAGCTATGCCGATCGTGCGCAGCAGCAAATCCCCCGCTTTTTGAGCCTGCACGCCAAAGACGTGTTCGATTCGCGAACGGATGCTAGACCTTGTCCGGTTGCCTTCCTGTTCTCTTGGCGTCAACTTGCGATGACGGCTTCCCTTGCGTTGGATATGTTCACGAAAGCCGTCCTTTGCCAGACGTTCCAGCCTATCGGTCGATCGATAAGCCGAATCCGCCCAGATGCTTTTGCTCGTGTTGTCGGAAAGGATCTGCTCGAAGACCTGACTGTCGTGCTGGGCGGCGTCCGTTACGGCATAGCTTCGAATCAGTTTGTGCTTCACGTCCACCGATATGTGATTCTTGTAGCCGTAAAAGGCCTTGCCGTTTTTCTTGGTCCATCGAGCATCCACGTCTTTTTGTCGACGCTTGTTTTCTGGCCAGTCAGGAACGTCGCCTTCTTTGATCCTGGCATTTTCTTCCCGGCTGTTCCGCTGCTTGGGTACGTTCACTATGCTGGCATCCACGATCTGCCCCTTCATAGCCATGAAGCCGTTGGCGCGCAGGTGCGCATCGAAGGTCGAAAAAAGCTCCTCAACGATGCCGGCCTGGATGAGGTCTTCCCGGAAACGCCAGATCGTTGTGGCATCCGGAACTTTCTGGCTGATGTGCAGGCCGAGAAAGCGACCAAAGGAATGTCGGTCAAGAATCTGAAACTCAGTCGCGTCATCCGACAGGTTGTACAACGACTGCAGGATAAGAATTTTGAACAGCAGGATGACATCGTAGCCCTTCGGGCCAACATTGGATTGTCGTTTTTTGTCTCGAACCCTTTCAAGTGCCGGACGAAAAACTTTCCAGTCGACCGTTTCGTTTATCTTGGCCAGCGGGTCTCCATTTTTGTCGATTTTGTGCAATCGGTCCTGCAGATCAAAAAATCCTGGCTGAATCATGACTGGCCTCTATCGGGATCAGGGGGGTGCGTGACTCTTTGAAACGAGGGTAAATGTAATATATTTTCGACAATTCAGCTAGTTATGATTTAAA
>JBFJXW010000196.1:0-7115 GCA_041622895.1 Desulfobulbus sp.
CTCCAAACAGGCGCTGGCCGATACCCGGCGGCTCAAGGAAATGGCCGGCGGAGGACGATCGCTCTGCTTTTTTGCCGAGGGCACCATCCAGCGGATGCCGGGGTTGTTGCCGTTTCACATGGGAGCCTTCCTCATCGCCGCCGAAAATTCCATGGACGTGGTGCCGGTAACCATCCGGGGCACCAGGGCCAAGCTGCGCTCGGAGTCCTGGTTTCCGCGTCCGGGGCAGGTGCACCTGTTTATCGGCCCCCGGCTGCCGGGCCAGGGACCGGGCTGGGACGCGGCCCTTATCCTGCGCAATACAGCGCGACAACAGATCCTGCTCCACTGCGGCGAACCGGATCTCGGCAGTGACGAATAACAGGAGAGAGACCCTATGACACAACAGGCTATGACCGAAGAACAGAGCGTAATCACCATGACCGAGGCCGCCACCCTTGCCGGCCTGTTCCGTCAGCGCTGCGTCCGCACCCCCGACAAGATAGCCTATCAGCAGTTTGATCGCTCCGCCGGCGTCTGGCGCTCGTACACCTGGCAACAGGTGGCCGAAACCGTCGAACGCTGGCGGTACGGCCTGCGCCGCCAGCTGCTGCAACCCGGCGACCGGATCGCCCTCTGGCTGGCCAACAGTGTGACCTGGGTCAGCTGCGAGCAGGCCGCCCTTGCCGAGGGGCTGATCGTGGTGCCCCTGTACGAGCGGGACAATCCGGAAAACCTGGCCTACAGCATCAATGATTGCGGCGCCCGACTGCTGGTGGTCGATACCGAAGCGCAGTGGCGCCAACTGGATACCTGCGGCCTCGAAATGCCCTGCCTCGAACAGGTTGTCTGCGTGCAGGCACCGCCATCGGCCAGTCACGACCAGCGGCTGCACCCCCTGGCCCAATGGCTGCCCGCCGAACCAATCCATTCCGCCGCCCCGGCTCTCCAGCCCGACGACCTGGCAACCATCATCTACACCTCCGGCACCACGGGCCGTCCCAAGGGGGTAATGCTGTCACACCTCAATATCCTGTGGAACTGCCATGCCGTGCTGCAGATCCACCCGGCACGTCCCGACGACCTCTTTCTTTCGTTTCTGCCCCTGTCGCACTCGTTTGAACGGACTGTGGGCTACTACATTCCGATGATGGCGGGCTGCTGTATCGCCTACTGCCGTTCCATCCAGGAACTGGCCGAGGATATGCGCACCCTGCGGCCGACCATCCTCATCTCCGTGCCCCGCATCTACGAACGGATCTCCGCTCGCATCCAGGAGCGGCTGTCGCACAAAGGGGCAGCGGCACGGCTGCTGTTCAATGCCGCGGTCCGGGTCGGCTTTCGCCGCTTTGCAGCACAACAGGATCACCGCCAACCATCGCTGCCCGACCGGCTGGCCTGGCCGATCCTCCAGCGGCTGGTTGCCGCCCGCATCACCGACGGTTTCGGCGGTCGGCTCCGGCTGGCCGTTGCCGGCGGCGCCCCGCTCCAGGAAGAGCTCTCCCGCCTGTTCATCGGTCTCGGCGTCCCCCTGGTACAGGGCTATGGCCTCACCGAGGCGGCACCGGTGGTCAGCGCCAACGTGATGGCGGATAACAGGCCCGCCTCGGTGGGCAGGCCCCTTCCGGGCATAGAAACACGCCTGTCCGAAGAGGGTGAACTGCTGATCAGGAGTCCGGGATGCATGCAGGGCTACTGGGGGCAAGCCGAACTGACCCGGGAAGTGCTCGATACCCAGGGGTGGCTGAAGACGGGCGATCTCGCCCAGATGGTCGACGGATTCATCCATATCATCGGTCGCTGCAAGGAGATCCTGGTCACCTCCACCGGCGAAAAGGTATCCCCCGTACCCCTGGAGATGGTGCTTGAGCAGCATCCTTTGATCGACCAGGCCATGGTGGTGGGTGAAGGCAAACCGTTCATCGGGGCATTACTGGTGCTCAATCCGCAGGCCTGGCAGCATGAGGCCGCCCGGATCGGCCTGGATGCGAACAACCCGGCCGTCCTGGCAACCCAAGCGGCCCAAGCCGCGCTGCTGCGTACCATCACTCCCCTGCTCCATAGTTTTCCCGCACCGTCCCAGGTGCACGGGGTCTGCCTGCTCCATGAACCGTGGACCATTGACAATGGGTTGCTCACCCCGACTATGAAGCTGATCCGCGATCGGATTACCACCCGATACGAGCGGGAGATCGAAGGAATCTACCAGCAGCACCGCCCCTCCCTGTCGCCCTAATCGTGAACACAACAGACCGCCCCCTCTTGTAATTCCGGGAATCCGGATACCCTCCTCCGTGACCTGTTCACCATTGTGCAGTTTTCCGTCTTTCTGTAAAAAATCGTGATTTTTCTCGGGATTTTATTAAAAAAAATGTCATAGTGGATTTCCTTGTGGACAACGGGATGCGATGCAATCATCGCCCACGAGATCGGAGGAACCACCAGTCAGTCATGCCGTGAGGGTAGCACCGTTATGAGTGGAAGGAAAAAAGAGCATAAAAAACAGCGTACGAAAACGCTGACCAGTCAACCAGCCACGTCTTCAACAAAACCGTTTCCCATTGTCGGCATCGGAGCTTCCGCCGGCGGCCTGGATGCCTTCAAAGCCTTCTTTTCCGCGCTCCCTGTTGATCCCGATCCCGGTATGGCGTTTGTTCTGGTGCAGCATCTGGCCCCGGATCACAAAAGCATGCTCACCGAACTCATTCAACGCTTCACCCGTATGCAGGTGTGCGAGGCTGCAGACGGGATGACGGTACAGCCCAACTGCATCTACATTATCCCGCCCAACCGCGATCTGGCCCTGCTCAACGGCACCCTCCAGTTAATCGAGCCTTCGGTGCCCCGGGGCCAGCGCCTGCCTGTTGATTATTTCTTTCGTTCCCTGGCTCAGGACCAGCACGAACGAGCCATCGGCGTGGTGCTTTCCGGCACCGGCAGCGATGGAACCCTCGGGGTGCGGGCCATCAAGGGAGAAGGCGGCATGGTGGTAGCGCAGGCCCCCGAATCCACTGAATATGACGGCATGCCCAGCAGTGCCATTGCCACCGGGCTGGTGGACTATACGCTGTCCCCGGGCGAAATACCGGCCCAACTCATGACCTACGCTGCCCATGCCTTCGGCAAAGCGCCCCTGCCCCCCGCCAGCGCGATGACCGGAACGGGAAATGCGTTGAAAAAAATACTCCTCCTGTTGCGCGCCCAGACCGGGCGCGACTTTTCTCAATACAAGCCGAGTTCCGTCACCCGGCGCATCGAACGGCGCATGGCGCTCCACCAGATCGAACTCATGGACAACTATGTTGCGTTCATGCAGCAGACGCCCACCGAGGTAGAAGCGCTCTTTCGCGACCTGTTGATCGGCGTGACCCGTTTCTTCCGCGATCCTGAGGCGTTGCAGGCCCTGGAGGAGCAGGTCATCCCCCGGCTTTTTGCCGGCAAGCCCCAGGGCGCAACGATCCGCATCTGGATTCCAGGGTGCTCCACAGGCGAGGAAGCCTATTCCATTGCCATCCTCCTGCAGGAGCGCATGGAGATGCTGAAAGAAAGGTTCGAGGTGCAGATCTTTGCCACCGATATTGACAGCCGGGCCATTGCCACGGCACGGGCCGGCTCCTATCCGGCCAGCATCAGCACCGATATCTCTCCGGAGCGGCTGAATCGTTTTTTTACCAGAGAATCCGACGGCACGACCTATGGTATCCACAAAAGCATCCGCAACCTGTTGATTTTTTCCGAGCAGGACGTGATCAGAGATCCGCCTTTTTCCAAGCTCGATCTCATCAGCTGCCGTAATCTGCTGATTTACATGAATGGGGAATTACAAAAGAAGCTGCTCCACCTGTTCCATTATTCCTTGAACCAGGAGGGATATTTATTTCTGGGGACGTCAGAAACAACGGGCGAGCCAGGCGTCCTGTTTGCAACGCTGGACCGTACAGCAAAAATATTCCAACGCGTAGAAGATAGACACCACACACAACGCGCAGCTTTGCGCCATTTTCCACCTCTGATGACAATGAGGGATACGCCGCTGCCACCGACCGCTGCAAACAAGGCAACGCCGATACGGCTGCCCCTGCGTGAACTGACCGAGCAGACACTTTTGCAGCAGTTCGCTCCTGCCGCGGCGCTGGTCAACCGCCAGGGCGACATCCTCTACCTGCACGGCCGTACCGGCAGGTACCTGGAACCGGCTCCCGGTGTGGCCGGCATCAACAATATCCTCAAAATGGCACGGGAGGGGTTGCAGTTTGCGTTGACCACGGCCCTGCACCATGCCTCGACAGGCAAAGAAACCGTGCGCCGTTTCGGCCTGCGGGTGAAGACCAACGGCGACTACACCGCCATCAACCTCACCATCCGTCCGGTGTCGGCTGATTCTTCACCAGTTGACGAGCCGCTTTTCCTGGTCACCCTGGAGGAAGCACCGCTCCTTGCCCCTGATTGCAGCGACCAGGCCACCGTACACGCCGGCGCGGAAAACGAGGCTGACGATACGGAGACCGATGCTCGTATCGAGGCACTCAGACGGGAACTGCGGACCAAGGAAGAATACCTGCACGCCGCCAACGAGGAACTGGAAACCTCCAACGAAGAGCTCAAATCCTCCAACGAGGAAATGCAGTCGATCAATGAGGAGCTGCAATCCACCAACGAGGAACTGGAAACCTCCAAGGAAGAGCTGCAGTCGGTCAACGAGGAACTGGCCACGGTCAATGCCGAACTGCAGACCAAGGTGGAGGATCTGTCACGGGCCAACAACGACATGAACAACCTGTTGGCGGGGACCAACATCGGCACCGTCTTTGTCGACCTTCGTCTGCGCATCCTGCGCTTCACTCCCGCCGCCGCCCAGATCATCAACCTGATTGCCGGCGATGTGGGGCGGCCTGTCGGGCACCTCGCCTCCAATCTACGGGGGTATGATACCCTGGTCGCGGACACGCAGGCCGTGCTGGACACCCTGATTCCGCAAGAGAAGGAGGTGCAGACCATTGAGGGCAAATGGTACAGCTTGCGCATTCAACCCTATCGTACACTGCACAATGTGATCGAAGGCGCGGTGATCACCTTTGTTGACACCACTGAACTGAAGATGGCGCAAGAGGCGTCGCGCCTGGCTGTGGTGGTGCGTGACGCGCACGATGCCCTCACCATGCAGGATTTGGAGGGCCGCATCATGGCCTGGAATCCTTCGGCAACGAGAATGTACGGCTGGAGCGAGGCTGAGGCGCTGGCCAAGAATATTCGAGATCTTATCCCGGTCGAACTGCGCGAGGATGCGCAGGCCAAAGTACAACAGCTGAGCCGACAGGAAACCCTCGAACCCTATCATACCCAGCGCATAGCAAAAGACGGCACCATCGTGAATGTGTGGATCACCGCTACGGCCCTGGTCAATGCCTCCGAGGAAATGTATGTCATAGCGACAACGGAACGGACAGCAAAAGGAGCTGCGCGTGCGGAAAGTTCGTCGTAACGCACCATGACCAACAAGCGGAGCCAGCTACCTCTTTAAAAGCAGGACAACGGATTGATGCAATGACAACAACACCGCCACCTGAACACGGATGGAAACCTGACACAATGACCAGCAAAGATATACCACTCAATCACGCCCACGAATTACGCCTCCGAGCCGAGGCGTTGGTCCGGAAAGAAACACCTTCAATTGAATCCATCGACAACCTGACGTCTGAAGAAATCGAGAAAACGCTTCATGAACTTCGGGTGCATCAGATCCAGCTGGAGATGCAGAACGAGGAACTGCGTCGGACGCAGACCGAACTGGATCTCACCCGGGCCCGCTACTTCGATCTCTACGATCTGGCCCCGGTGGGCTATGTAACCCTTTCCGACACAGGTATCATTCTGGAAGCCAATCTCACCGCCGCGACCCTGCTGGGTGTCCCCCGCGGCATGTTGACGCAGCAGCCGTTCTCGCGCTTCATCCGCAGCGAAGACCTGGAAACTTACCACCCGTTGTGCAACCAGGACATCAATAACCCTACACCGCATATACGCCCGTTGCGCATGGTCAAAGACGACGGAACAGTCTTCTGGGCCCTCCTGTCATTCACTCGCACCCGGCAGATCGATGGCATAGCGGTCTGCAGAATTGCGCTGAGCGACATCACGGAGCACAAACAGATGGAAACGGCCCTGGTGGAGCGCGAACAGCAGTATCGCACCCTCTTTGAATCGGCTTCCGACGCCTTTTTCCTGGTGGACGCCAAGACCGGCCAAATCATCGACGTCAACAGAAGAGCCTCAGAAATTTATGGCTACGAGCGGGAAGAGCTGCTGAAGAAGTGTTGCGTCGATCTGTCTGCAGAACCTGAGCATACCAATCAACTTATTTGTGATACGCAAGCACACCCCGACCAGGTCTTTCATGTTCCCCTGCGTCTGCATCACAAAAAAGACGGCACTATCTTCCCCATCGAGGTAACGGCCCGGTCTCAGCCGTTACAGGGACAGCGGGTCCTCCTCGTCGCTGTCCGCGATATCAGCGAACGAGTTCAGGCCGCGGAGGCACTGCGGGAGAGCGAGCTGCGGCGCAATTTAATGCAGGCCAAGGCCAACGCCCGACTCAGGGAACAGGCGGACTTTCTCACCTCCATCTATGAGGCAATGGACAGTATCGGCCTGATCGTCAGCGATCTCGAGGAAGATAATTGCCGCATAAGACTCTTCAATACCGGAGCGAAAAAACTGTTCGGCTACACCCAGGAGGAAGCCGTCGGCAAATCGATCACACTCATTTATCCGCCTGAATTACTCGATCTCATGCCGCAACGAGTGAAACAATTACGCCAGGGCAAGCCCTTACATTCCTTTGACATGCAGTTGATGCGTAAAACAGGTGAACGTTTCCCCGCGGTTATTTCCGTTCATCCGTTTGACTGCCGTGGGGGGCGATTCAGAAAAACGGTAGGCGTATTTCGTGACATTTCCGAACGGATACGGGCTGAAGAGCAACTCCAGGCCATGAACGAAGACCTGGAACGGCGCGTTGAACAGCGGACCCGTGAGCTGCAGGAAACCCAGAAACAGTACCTGCATGCGGAAAAGCTCTCGGCAATCGGCAAGTTGTCCGCCTCCATCGCCCATGAATTCAACAACCCCCTGCA
>JBFJXW010000197.1:0-7046 GCA_041622895.1 Desulfobulbus sp.
AGAGACGTGACCACAGACATCGGGTCACCTCATAGGGACGGGATCTCAAGGCTAAAGACATGACCAATCCACAAAAACAATCCATTATCGACGGCGACCGCGTATTCAAGGCTACAAAGGTCAAAAATCCCGACCCGGTGTTCCTCGGAATTGCCGAAAGCCTTACCCAGGTGAATATGCTGCGATTTATCAAAATCTACGACGATCGAATCTGTGCGTCCAACCTGTTGAGCGATGACGGGAAAAAAGATCCGCTTGTCGACCCCGAACGAAACGACCTGGTCGGGGTGGAAGTCCTTATTGATCCCGCCTTTAAAACCGTGCAATTTTACGCCATCGTCTCCTTCAAAAAAGGATATGGCAGAAAGATGGTGAGCGCCGTTGTTGCCGCGACGCCGGAAGATTGGATGCTTGCGGTGGTCATGGACTGGAGCGGTGGATTCTGGGAGAAAATGACCGAGGAATACCCCCGAATTGTGGTTTTTTAGCAGGATACAGGGAGATAAAAAATTTACGAAACCGGGGTCGATACGTATTGTTTGAGTAAGCAATGCGTGCTCAAGAACCTGGCCGCAGGACGCGAATGCATTTCTACACTCTCGAGGTTCTGCAATTCATGGAGGGGATATGGAAATTTTCAACACACTGGGCATACAAACGAAAAACCAGGGCGCCTCGACAGGAAGCCGCTGGAACACAACCACGGAGAACGGCGAACTCGAGGTGATCTCGCCGGTCGACGGCCGCGTGCTGGCCTCGGTGTACCTCGCTTCGGAAAAAGATTATCGGGAGTGTGTGGCAGCCGCCAGGGAAGCCTTTTCCCACTGGCGTTCCGTGCCTGCGCCCAAAAGGGGGGAGATTGTGCGCCAGATCGGCGACGCCCTGCGGGCCAAGAAGACGCCGCTCGGCACCCTGGTTTCCTGGGAGATGGGCAAGTCGCTCCAGGAAGGACTGGGCGAAGTGCAGGAAATGATCGATATCTGTGATCTCGCGGTGGGGCAATCACGTCAGCTCTACGGCTTCACCATGGCCTCGGAACGGCCGGAGCATCGCCTTTACGAACAATATCATCCGCTTGGGGTGGTGGGGGTCATCAGTGCCTTCAACTTCCCGGTTGCCGTGTGGTCGTGGAACGCCATGCTGGCGGTGGTCTGCGGCGACACCTGCCTGTGGAAGCCGTCCTCGAAGACCCCGCTTACCGCCATCGCCATCCAGCATATCCTGGCCGAAGTCGTCACGGCTAACAATCTGCCCGAAGGACTGTTCAACCTGGTCATCGGCAGCGGCGCCACGGTCGGCGAGCAGCTGCTGCACGACCGGGATATTGCACTGTTGTCTGTCACCGGTTCCACCAGAGTGGGCCGCCGTGCCGGCGAAATAGTCGCCTCGCGGCTTGGCAAGTGCATCCTGGAGCTTGGCGGCAATAACGCCATCATCCTGACCCCGCAGGCGGATCTCAAGTTAGCGGTACCGGCAATCGTCTTTTCCGCCGTGGGCACCGCCGGTCAGCGCTGCACCACAACCAGGCGGCTGATCGTGCATGAGTCCATCTACGACCAGGTGGTCCAGGTCCTTCGCACGGCCTATGGCTCGCTCAGAATCGGCTCCCCGCTTGACGAAACCAATCATGTCGGCCCGCTGATCGACAGGCAGGCGGCAGCGGCCTACCTGGAGGCCCTGCAGGCCGTGCGGGAACAAGGCGGGGAGATCCTCTGCGGCGGCCGGGTGCTGGAAGGTCCCGGATTTGAATCCGGGTGCTATGTGGAGCCGGTGCTGGCGATGGCCGAAAACAGTTATCCCATCGTCCAGCAGGAGACCTTTGCCCCGATCCTGTACATCATCAAATACAGCGGCACGGTCGAAAACGCGATCGCGCTGCAGAACGATGTTGCCCAGGGATTGTCGTCATCAATCTTCACCGACAGCCTGCGGGAGGCCGAGCTGTTTCTCTCTGCTGCCGGCTCTGATTGCGGCATGGCCAATGTCAATATCGGTACCTCCGGAGCGGAAATTGGCGGCGCCTTCGGCGGCGAGAAGGAGACCGGAGGCGGTCGGGAATCGGGTTCGGACGCCTGGAAAGGCTATATGCGCCGCCAGACCAACACCATCAATTACGGCACGGCCCTGCCGCTGGCTCAAGGCATCAAGTTCGACCTGTAACCGTGCAGCGCTACTAGCTGCGGAAGGCGGCGATCCCGGTCACCTCCTCACCGATGATGAGGGTATGCATATCGTGCGTGCCCTCATAGGTGTAGACCGACTCCAGGTTATTGGCATGCCGCATGACCGGGTATTGGCCGATGATGCCGTTGGCGCCGAGCATGGTGCGGGCCGTGCGGCAGATATCAAGCGCCACCTTGACATTATTCATCTTGCCCATGGATATCTGGGCCGGGGAAATATGCCCCGAATCCTTGAGCCGACCGAGTTGCAGAGCCAGCAGCTGCCCTTTGGTGAGTTCCGTCACCATCTCCGCCAATTTTTTCTGCTGCAACTGGAATCCGGCAATCGGCCTGTCGAACTGGATTCTCTTCAAGGCGTACGCAAGCGCCGTCTGGTAACAGTGATCGGCAGCGCCGAGTGCGCCCCAGGCGATGCCGTAGCGGGCCTGGTTCAGGCAGCCGAAAGGTCCTTTGAGTCCGACCACTCCGGCTAAGAGGCTTTTCTCCTCGTCCACCACGACATCATCGAGGATCAATCCCGAAGTGACCGAGGCCCGCAGGCTCCACTTCCCCTTCACCTGCGGAGCCGAGAAGCCGGGGGTGCCCCGCTCCACCAGAAATCCGCGTATGCCGTCATCGGTCTTGGCCCAGACCACCGCAACATCGGCGATCGTACCGTTGGTGATCCACATCTTGGTACCGTTCAACCGCCATTTTCCCCCGGGTTCGCGGACGGCCCTGGTCTGCATGCCGCCTGGGTTCGAGCCGAAATTCGCTTCGGTGAGGCCGAAACAGCCGATCGCCTCTCCTTTGGCAAGCAGGGGCAGCCAGCGTCGTTTCTGGGCCTCGCTGCCATAGGTGAAGATCGGATACATAACCAGCGCACCCTGCACCGAGGCCATGCTGCGCAGCGCGCTATCGCCGCGTTCCAGTTCATACATCAAGAGTCCGTAGGCGACCTGCGAAAGACCGGCACCGCCGTACTCCTCGGGCAGGGTCGGGCCGAAAAACCCTCTCTCTGCCATCAGGGGCACCAGGTAAGCGGGAAAGGTCTCTTCCTGGGCATGTGTGTCGATGATCGGTATAACCTGCTCATTGACAAAGGTACGGGCGGTTTGCCGCACCTGTTTTTCCTTGTCGCTCAACAGATCCTGGAAATGCATATAGTCGGTCAATTCGGTGGTCATATTCATGGCACTCTCCTTGGGCCAGGGTTAAGCTGCAGCGTGTCTTCATCCAACGGGATCCGATACCGGCATGCTGGAATTCTTTCCAGGCATGGCTATACTGTTTGTATTGCGACAACCCTCGAAACAGCAATATCATCAGAAAAGATGTGCTGTTCTCCGTCTCACATCACACGGGAGGCCTCGTATGAAAAAACACATCAACTCCGTACTTGTTCTGGGCCTTGGCAAGGTCGGCCACCTGGTCGCCCTTCTGCTGCATGACACGGGATTCAAGGTCTGTGCGGCAGACCTGAAACCCATCGGCACCTTTCCCTTCCCGGTGCAATCGCTTGATGTCACCAGCGCGGTCGACCTCGCAGGAGCCCTGAAAGCACATGATGCGTTGGTCTCCTGTCTGCCGTACCATTTCAACATCGGGGTTGCTCGTGTTGCCGCGGATTGCCGGGTTCACTATTTCGATTTGACGGAAGACGTGAACACGACCAGTGAGATTATGAAATTAAGCACGACCGTCCCGGTTGTCATGGCACCGCAGTGCGGGCTTGCCCCCGGTTTTATCGCCATTGTCGGGGCCTCGCTGGCCAGGAAATTCGAACGGATCAGAAGTATCAGGCTGCGGGTCGGCGCCTTGCCCAAGCATCCGACCGGCCTGCTCGGCTACGCATTCAACTGGTCGCCCGAGGGCGTCGTCAACGAGTACCTCAACGACTGTGAAGTCATTGAGGACGGGGTGCGGAAATGGGTTTCGCCCCTGGAATGGCTGGAAAAACTGGTTATCAACGGGCTGCAGCTTGAGGCCTTCACCACTTCGGGCGGCTTGGGGTCCATGTGTGAAACCTATGAAGGGTTGGTGGAGAATCTCGACTACAAATCGATCCGCTATCCGGGGCATGCCGCCCTGATGAATTTTTTTCTGCATGAACTGCTGATGCGGGAAGATCGCGCACGCGCCGGTGAGATTCTGGTCAACGCCAAGCCGCCGGTCAATGATGATGTCGTGTATATCCACACCTCGGTCGAAGGCTGGATCGCGGGGAACCTGTCCCGCAGGGAATTTGTCAGGGAGTATCATCCGCTTGCGATTGCCGGAGAGATGAGGCGAACCATCGCCTGGACCACCGCCGCTTCCATCAGTGCCGTCGTGGAAATGGTGGCGAGCGGTATGCTGCCGAACCAGGGCTTCCTCAAGCAGGAAGAGATCGACCTCGATACCTTTCTGGCTACCCACAACGGCAGCCTCTACGCTGACAAGCTGCCATAACATCGCCCCCCCATACTGACCCTGCAGCCCCGGCAAATCAAATCATTTGCCGGGGCGTGCCAATGCCTATCGCTTGAGGCTGACTTCCGTGGTGACCTCGTGGATCGGGAATTCGGCCTCGGGAATTCCCGGCAACTGCCTGAACGTGAGGACCGCTTCCACGATGGCATCCTCAACGCCGTCGGGGAGCGGCACTTCGATAGTCTCCTTTTTCGGCACGAAAGGATGCAGACTGGTGTCCCGGATGAGTGTCAGCTTGCGGTTGGCTGCGTACACCATGGTGTTGTCATCATATCCCATCTTGTGCTGCGGCATGTAGATTTTGGTATCCTGAAAGAATTCCTTGCCGTCCTTGGTCGTGACCTTGATGTCAAGCGTGACGCGGTTGGGGGAAGGGCAGCCGTCCGGGAACCGGTGACCTATTCTGCTGACGACCTCGGTATTGATGACCACCATCGGGATGAGATTCTTGGCATCACGTTTCATGCGAAAGCCGATCGCATGGACATTGAGGTCTATCCACTCCTGCAGGCGTGCGGAGGTCTGCGCGGCGTCCTGATAGTTGGGCGGGAACCGGTGCCCTCCTTCCTTTCTCATGTGACAATCCTGACACGACTCGGTGCCCCCCATGGGCACATAAAAATGCTGGTGACTGTCAAAGGTGGAGGTGCACCACATCGGTTCGTCATAGTGCTGGATGTTCGGCCCCTGATGGCATTGAGCACAAAAGACCGTGTCCCGCATCATTTCGCTTTTTGCCGCTGTTGTGAACGTTTTGTCACCGTGCGGTCCCGCGTAGGTGGGCCCATACATGACGCCGGGCTGGGGATTGCCGTCTCGGAACTTTCGCAGGATGGCGTTTCTGTTGTGACAGACGATACAGGTGATCTGGAGTTTGTCCAGGACCACTGCATCGTTGTCGATAATGGCGGTCACGATTTCATCGGCCACGCTTTGTGAGGCATCCATCATTTGAGGCAGATGGCACTCAACGCAGGGCTTGAGAAACTCCTTCATGCCGGGAGCGACCTCTTGCGACTTCTTGAGTTCCGATTTTCTGGAATTGATGTACCCCTGGAAGGTGGCGAGCGTTCTCCCGATGGGGCCAATCAGGGGTTTTGAATGGAGGGACTGCTCCCACGCTTCGTATATCTCCTGATGGCATTCCTTGCAACTGGAGGAATCGTACATCTGCACTAATTCGTCGAGGGTCTGGGCTTCTTTTCCCTGTGAGATGCCGGGAAGAACTGTCACGATACATACAGCGACTGCTAACCGAATCAGCTTCATGATCTACTCCTCTTCGCTATAGGGTTGATGTGTCGGCGATTCTGTTTAAACCATCTCCTCTCGAGATCGTGCCTCCACGGTGACCATATACATACGGCTCAGGGGCAAGGAATGGGCAGCCCCTCTCTCATTCGAGCAATGTGCGCGCACATAAGGTGCAATACGTCCTGTTCTGCCTCCAGATGGGGCGTATGGGCGCACTGCTCGATAATTTCTGCATGCGCAAACCCTCCGGACTGCGAAACAATGGCATCAACCTGTTTTTCCGAGCCATATTGATCGTCACGTCCCTGGATGACCAGGAGCGGCACTTCAATACTTGGCAAGAGATATTCAATGTTCCACCACCTGAACCAGGTTGCAAGCCAGGTTTCGGACCATGCTTTAAAGAGTATTTCCGTTTTAGCTCCATGGTATCGCAACAACCCCTGCAGCTTTCCCTCCTCCCAGGCCTTGTCGGCTTTTCTCACGCCTGCAATGGTTCCAGGCTCGACAAAGACGTGTGCTGCTTCTGTAATAATGCCCTTTAAGAGCGGCGATCGCTCCGCACCATAGATCAGGCTGATACTTCCGCCATCAGAATGGCCAATCAAAATGAAGGGCGTATCGGGCAGTACCTCCTGCAAGAGAAGCGGCAGTTCTCTGAGGGCATATTCATGGAGGTAGTGGATAGTGCGCTTATGGGGTAAAGGGGATGATTTTCCGTAACCTAAACGGTCATAAACAAGTCCGGGGCAGCCACTGGTTGCGCATAAGCGTTGTGGGAAACCACCCCACATCTTCTCACATCCCAACCCTTCGTGCAGGAACACTAAATACGGCCGTTCCTTGTCCCCGTCTATGACTTGATAGTGAATATGCTGTTCTTCATCGAGTTGCAGACGTGGCACTCTTATCCCCTCGTATGAACACTGGCAACGATCCTCTTGTCAGCGAGGTGTTCGATAATGGCTCAGCATTGTCATCCCCTGTCGCAACCAATCCATGCAAGGGAAAAACAGGGCGCTGCGTACCGGATTATGCGCAAGTATCGTGTAAGTATGAGCACAGGAAGGGAAGCAGGGCAAGGGGAAAAGAGTAGAGATGCAATGAATAGGAAATATATCAATTTTTTGTTCAGCAAAGACCCTGCGAACGCTTGAT
>JBFJXW010000198.1:0-7013 GCA_041622895.1 Desulfobulbus sp.
AGCCAGATTTTTTCCCTCCGCAGGCAAGGGCGGCGGTAAGGCATCAGCCTCTGCCCCTAAAAGCAGTGCATGCAGTACCCTGTGTGCTATGAGATCCGGATAACGGCGAATCGGCGAGGTGAAATGGAGATAAAATTCGGCTGATAGGCCGAAATGGCCGGCATTTTCAGGAGAATAACGTGCCTGTTGCATGGAGCGCAGCAGCAAATTGTTAATAATATACTCGCGGGGTGTGTCTTGGGCCTGTTTGATGACCAGGGCAAACCAGGCGGGATCGATGGGGGATTGAGGAAGGTGCAGGCCTAGAGCCTTGGCCGCATCAGTAAAAGTGTCGAGCTTGCTCAGGTCCGGATACTCGTGGATGCGGTAGAGTACGGGTTTTTTTGCCTTGGCAAGCGTTTCGGCGACGGCCTCGTTGGCAGCCAGCATGAAATCTTCAATCAACATATGCGCCTGGTTGCGTTCGGCAAGCGCGATTGAAACAATGTGTTCCTGCTCGAGATCGACCACGGGTTCGGGGATATTAAACTCCAAACTGCCCCGCTTGAGCCGCTGATTTTTGAGGAGAGCAGCCAGTTGCTTGGCCAATTCAAGCATTGGGGTCAGTTCGACATGGGCGGCACGTACCTGAGGATCTTCCAGATACAGCAGTTGATGTACTATGGTGTAGGTGAAACGCTGCCGGCTTTTGATCAGGCTTTTCGTGTACCGCTCGCCAGTACGCCGGCCTTGGTGGTCATAACTGAGAATGGCGGTAAACGCAGGTCTGTCTTGATCAGGGACCAAACTGCAGAGGTCGTTGGATAACCGTTCGGGCAGCATGGGCAGGACACGATCCGGCAAGTACACACTGGTGCCGCGTTGATACGCTTCCTGGTCAATCGGCGAATCCGGGGTAACATAATGGCCGACATCGGCAATGGAGACATATAATATGAAGCCATCGTTGGTTCGCTCAACACAGATGGCGTCGTCAAAATCTCGCGCCGTCTCGCCGTCAATGGTCACATGCGGCAGGTGGCGGAGGTCGGTGCGATCACTGGTGCATTCGACTACAGCTGCCAGGTTTGCAGCTGCTGTTTCCACCTCGGCTGGAAAGAATTCATGCAGGGAAGCCTGGATGATGGCCATGCGAATCTGCACCGCCACGCTTCGGGGGTCTCCAAGGATATCGATAATTTTTCCGGTCGGACCTTGGCGTTCGGAGCCATAATCAATGATATCGGCGACTACAGCCATGCCGTCGCGGGCTCCGTTATCGTCACCCCGACGGATCAGTACGGTATAGGGCAGGCGATCGTCATCGGGCGTTATGTAACCGCCGGCTCCGCTGGCGGTAAAGATACCACAGAGCCGGGTGACAGCGCGGCTTACAATCTGCGTGACCCGTCCTTCCCGTCGACCGCGTACCGTGCCGGTGATGGCAACCATAATGCTATCGCCGTGGCTGGCTCCATTGAGATGGTGCGGGGCGATGAACACATCCTTGCCCCCCTTGGCCTCTCCTTCGATAATGGCGAAACCGAAACCTTTGGCCGTAAGGTCAAGCGTTGCCCGACGCATTTCCGGAGGGGCTGGCAGACTGAAACGTTTGCCTTTTTTTTCGATTTTGTGCGTATCCGCGAGGTGCACCAAGTTTTTCTGCAGCAGCGAAAGTCGATTCTGTGAGAGATGGAGGGCTTCCATGATTTCCGCCAAGGACATGGCCTTCGGGTGTTCAGCCAGTAGGGCGAGAATCATCGATTGCAGCGAGGTCTCCACTTTTTTTCCGCTTTGCCCTGTTTGGTGCCGCTGGTGTCTTGATTTTCCCCCGGATTTTTTTCTGCGGAGACTTTTTTTGACCATCTCTTTTCCGTTAGTTGTTGGATGAATATTATGAATCCAGCAGAGAGCGGATTTCTCTTTGTTCGGGAAGGGGCTATCTGCTACAGTACGAATTCCTTTTGTTTCTTTGAAAGGGTCAATTGTACCCGCATTTTGCGGGTAAAGGAAGGAAAAGGCTTGGGAGCGGGCAAGATAGCAAATGCAGTTTGTTAAATTCGATCGTGACAAATATCAGCAGATTATGCGGGCCTATATAGGTGACGGACCAGAAACGAAAGTGTTCTGGGATGCGCTGGATTTTGCTTTCAAAGCCCACGGTAATCAGTGGCGACGTTCAGGCGACCCTTATATCATGCATCCCTGTTCGGTGGCGCGGATTCTCGCTGAAGAACTGGATATTCGTAATCCTGAAATACTGGCTGCAGCACTGCTCCACGATACTGTTGAGGATGTGGAAGAGGTCACCGACGAGGTGATCCTTGACGAATTCGGCCCGAGTGTAGAAGCGATTGTTGAAGGCTGCACCAAGGTAACCAATTATAGCGGTGACCGGCAAACGTTCAAAAAACTGGTACATCGTAAAATTTTCAGCGGCGCGGCCGGAAAAATCGAGGTGATGATTGTCAAGCTGGCGGACAGGCTGCACAATCTTCGCACCCTTTCCAGTATGCCAAAGCGCAAGCGGCAGAAGATTGCCGATGAAACCCTGGATATTTACGCGCCGATGGCAACCATTCTCGGCCTTTTCGCTATCAAGCGTGAGCTTTATAATCTGGCGTTGGCCTATAAATTTCCTCGCCAGGGCAGCCGCCTGCAGATGCATATCAACAACTTGCGTAATGATCCCGAAGTGCTGCAAATTGCCGCTAATGTCCAGCAGGCTCTTGATAAGGAGGGGCTGGGGGGGCGGGTTACCGTGCGGACTAAGGGTTTGTGGGGATATTATGATGTCCGCAACCGCATTTTGATCAAGGAAATTGAAATTCCGCAGGAGATGCTCATTTTGATGGATACCAGAGACGGCTGTTATCGGGCTCTGGGTGTACTCAACGAGATATATCCGCCGATTCCCCGAACGATTCGTGATTTTATCGCCAGTCCTAAGCCGTCGGGATATCAGGGGCTGCATGCCCGTCCCAATATCAATGGCCGCAAATACCTTTTTAAGATCCGTACAGAAGAGATGGCCCGTCGTGCTCAACGCGGCGTGGTGCGCGACTGGGACCGTGATATTAAGAAGAATAGCAGGTTCTTTCGTGAAATTCAGGAGATGTTCGATATTCTCGGCAGCGATGACTCCGTCTCCTACCGGGATATGATTGCCGCCAGCGGTCGCAAGGAAATATACACCTATACTCCCCAGGGTGACCTTATCTGCCTGCCGGTCAATTCAATTCTGTTGGATTTTGCCTTTCGTGTGCACACGGCCATAGGACACACCTGTATCGGCGGCATGATCGGTAATCAGAAGATCGGACCTAATCATCAGCTCCGTGATGGCAATGTAATTAAAGTCATCCGTCGCGAGGGGCAGGTTAATTTTGACCCGGATTTACAGGCACTCTGCCAGACTCCCAAGGCCAGATCTGAACTGTCTAAAGCTTTTCGCATTCGTCGGGAAGGGGTTTCGCGGCAGATCGGTGCCTCGGTACTCTACCAGGAAATGCGGCGATATGGGGTGCCGTACGAGGTGATTGAAAAAGAGGGTATGGCGGATATCCTGGCCTATTTCGATATTGATTCCCTAGAGGATCTCTATCTGCAGCTCGGCGAGGGACGGGTTCGATTGCGGGAATTGATTTACGAAATCAGGAATGGTTTATATGTGGGGAGACCAACCTTGTACCAGCCGACCGGTGTTTTTAATCGGGTGGATCTTTCCACTTTGGATCCAGTGGTAATGAAGTCATCCGCCTGTTGTAAGCCGACTCCGCTGGATAAAGGGGTGATCGGTCTGCTCAGCGAACGGGGGCTTTCCTTACACCGTAAGGATTGCAATCAATTACAGAAAATCAAATTTCAGCGAGAGGATGCCGTGGAGGTTCGCTGGAAATTGAAAAGCACGCTGATAGAAAAGACGCAGAAGATTATTGTGTTGCAGGCATCCCGAAGCCGTTTGTTTATGCTGTTGTCCGTGGCTCCGGAAGAAATGAAAGTGGTAGACCTTGTGTATTTGGGGAAAGGGGCTTCCATGATCGGCGACTGGGAAATTAATTTTAGGGTCGCCAACCTCTATGGTCTGAAAAAAATCAACCGGCATTTCGACCGTTCCGATCTTCGTTATGAGTTTGAATTGGATCAATAAAGGGTGTGTTCATTACTGCCGTGAGGGGACTGTAAATTCAGGGCGGCAGGAAATGTAACGGCTCCTTGACGACCACGTTGTGGTGCTTATAATTGTGCCAAGGACACATATCTTTCTGGTGTTCCTTGGGTTGCATCGCTCTCCTTTACACGCACCCGCCAGACACAGATAGTGTATCGTGTATGCCTTTTTTCCTGATGGCGCCTCCTGATCGGTTTTTCTCCTTATCGGTCAGGGCAGGCGCCATTTTTTTTGAGGGAGACAGCTGTTGATGTGTTCATCCAGTTGTGCCTGGAAAATCTCCCGTGAGACTTCTCTGGCTCCGAAACGCAGTAAATGGTCCGTGGTCATTTGGCAGTCGATCATGGCGATGTTGCGCTCATGGGATAAGTTAATGAGCGCTGCCAGTGCCACCTTGGAAGCGTTGCTCGCTTTGGCAAACATCGATTCGCCAAAAAAAATTCTATCCAGGCACACGCCATACAAGCCCCCGACCAGTTGGCCATCCTTCCAGCACTCGATGGAATGAGCAAAACCGAGCTCGTGCAGGCGACAATAAGCCTGCTGCATAGCTGGGGTTATCCATGTACCTTTTTCTAAGCGACCGGAGGCGGTTGCACAATTGGCGATAACTTCGGCAAAAGCCGTATCGGCGGTCACCAAAAAGACTTTTTGGTTGATGATGCGGCGAAGACGTTTCGACAGGTGAAATTCGTGAGGAAAGAGGACCAGTCGCGGAACTGGTGACCACCAGAGGATTGGGTCGCCCTGGGAGAACCAGGGGAAAATACCCTGTGTGTAGGCCATGATCAAACGGTCCGGGGAAAGATCCCCACCAATAGCCAGGAGACCGTCTGGTTCGGCAAACTCCGGGTTGGGAAAAATCAAAGAATCAACTAGGCGGAAAACAGGCATAACACTTCCGGTCAGAGAGTTACTGTAATCAATAGTGGCCGGAATCGTACCTCGGGAAAAAAAAAAGGCAAGCACGAAGACTTGCCTTGGAAGGGGAACAGGAACAAGGTCGATCAGGTTTGCATCTGTCTGCGGATGATGCCGACCAGACCGAGAATGCCGGTGCCAAACAGCAGCATGGTGGCGGACTCGGGAATGCTAGCAACGGTCAGTTGGTCCTGTGGGGCCAAACGATTCCTGGCATACACTTTCTGAGCGTTCGACCATGAACCGCTGTGAGAGGCATCGCTTTCTGTTGCCGCGTGTTTTTTTAGAAAATATGCGTTTATCTGTACAAATGGGACAGGTGTATACTCGAAAAACCGGGTCTCAGGTTGTAAGTCTTTGGGATTGGTGTGTGTCGTACTATCTGTAGGTTGGGATGCCTCGCCAGCCGTGCTCCAGTGAACATCATGATACATAAAAGCGGGAGATTTCCAGGTCGAATCCTCTGTCCCGTTACCATGCTTTGCTGCGGAGTAACGGTTCTGTTCACGATCGATGTCGACCGTTGTGCTTGAACGCAATGGAAGAGCCAAGGTTTGAACTGCTATCAAGAGCGCCGCCGAAAAGGCTAATAGGGAAAAAATGGCTGTTTGTTTCATTGGTTCCCCTCCTGAAAAATTACTGTTTTCACGACCTGTCTGTATGCTTTTGTCGACAAAAGCATAAGGTGAAATTTTTCGCCGAACGGGTTTTCAATTAGGGCACGCATCTGTGGTATACCACTTTGTCTCTCTTTTGCAATAATTGTTCCTTTTATTTTATGTTATAAAACCGTTGCGTTGCGATTGTATCTCTTGGCGTGCTTGAGGTGCTTTTCGTGAAGCTGGAATCGGTCGGCACTCTTTTCCGGTTTAGCGGAATTTCTAATTGTTTGCCTGGGGCGAATTCGTTTGTGGTCTGCTCCTTTCTTGGGATATAAAGCGTTTTCTGTTGGTGCATGAGTGAACGGTCATGGTATATATAATTTTTCCGTTAAACAGGAAAAATAACGGCGCCCTTTGTCGACATGTTTTTATCTTGATATCCATTCAAAAGAGGTTCTTTCTTTAAAAAGAAGTTTACAGAAGGCGCTAACTAATTGATAATCAAATGACTTGTCTTGTTCCCTCTGGTTTTCTTTATTGCTGATTGAGGCCGGAGACCCTGTGGCGTCTTTCCGGCTATTCACTTATCAGTTATCCAAGTGTTTTCCGTTTCAGGCGCTTAAACGCTTTCAAGGGTTTGAACTATACGTATGTATCTCGAGCATTTTCATCTGAGCCAATCACCTTTTCAGGAAGAACCGGATCCTGAAAACTTTTTTCCAGGGGCTAAGCGAGAGGAAATCTGTCAATCGCTTATTCTCGATATTTTAGCGGGTAAACCCCTGGTTAAACTCATCGGCCCGGAAGGAACCGGGAAGACGCTGTTGTGCCAAGTGATTATCGATCGGCTCCCTGATAAATACACGGTGGTGTATATCGACAATCCTGTCGGTGCATTTGACGATTTGTTACGTATAGCTTGCCTTGATCTGGGAATGAATCCGCTAAGCGGACACGATTCCGTTACTTTTTCGCAGGAGTTTCAGCGATTGCTGGAAGCTCGGCGAGCGGAAAATACAAAAACCGTACTGATCATCGACGAGGCAGAAAAACTTTTTTTAGCCACCTTGGAGCGATTGATACGCAGTCTTTGCGATAGCGAAGATGATCTTGGTCTGACCATTGTCCTCTGCGGGAGATTAGGGCTTGATGCCAACCTGGAACAGCTTTCCCTCTATTGTGCCAATATCGATATCAATGCAGGGTATTATCTTGATAACTTGACAGAAAACGAAACCAGGCAATATCTCAGGTTTCGCCTTAGTGCCGCCGGTCTCAGTCGTGAACAGCATGAGGATATTTTCACTGAAGACGCGGTGGCCAAGATTTTTGACGCTGCC
>JBFJXW010000199.1:0-6933 GCA_041622895.1 Desulfobulbus sp.
GCTACGATCACGGGCGCTCGCATCGTGATGACTACCGTTATGATCGTGATCAGTACCGTGACGAATACCGTGATGAGCGCCGTAATACCTTCAATCAACAACGCGCACCCCAAGCCATCACCTGTCAGTCTATTGATAATCGGCAGAATTACTGTCGAGCCCCGTTGCGTCATGCCCGTGTGCAACTCGTCAATCGCCTCTCCGGCACCCCATGTCGTTATGGCGAGAACTGGGGTTGGAATGATGGCGGAATTTGGGTAAACGGCGGGTGTAGAGGCGTTTTCGCAATCGAATACTACGGCCGCTAGGCATCCAGGGTCGTACAAAACAGATGCACTCCCTGCATCACAGGAAGAGGAATCAACTCCCCGCACGCACGCCCATGAACGACGGAATCTACCACATCACCGTAGCAACCCATGGCAATCACGCATCCATCCAGGGTATTGTCGTCATCCAGGGACAAGCGATCAATGGCGGCGGGCAAGGCTATCTCATCCAGGGCCGACTTCAGGAGCAATCGCAAGCACTCAGCGGCAATGTGGTGATAACCAAATGGTCCTCCGAGTCGTCCCCGACCCTTGGCATGTTCAAACAGGTTACCATGCCCATAACGGGCATGTGCAGTACGGAGGAACATGCCTTTTCTTTTCACGGGTATGCCAATGGCCATCATGCCATCTTGCTGGAAGGCGAGGCCCGATTTATCGCTGAGCTGTGATCAGCTCTATCCTCTTTCATGGAGTTTGGGCTCAATCATGACCGAATATACCGAAAAAAAATGCCCGAAATGCGAGCAACAGTTGCGGTTCCCCAAGGGGGTCGGCGGGGTCCTGATGGCCTGCCCAACCTGTGGCCACAAGTTTTCCTCCGATTTCAAGGTGGGGAATGTCGGAAAAAGAAAGCTGGGGAGTGTCGGAAAAAGAAAACAACGGGGAATAGGGACACAGCTCTTCGAGTTGCCGAGTACCCTGTTACATTACCTCAGTCGCTTGTTCACATCCTGAATCGGTTGCGCGCAATGCCCGCGCGCCTTCAATTGAAGGAAAACCCGGGAATCACCTCGAAGACGTCCGCTTGCCAGCCGTCACCAGCAGCCGCGATGTATCTGCTGCCCAGGTTCAGTTTGCGGAGCTCCCGCCAAAAAGGGCTTGTTCGCAATTGCGTCTTGAATTCCGTCAAAAATTCTTCTTTGCCGCTGATCCCCCTGGGCCAGGCGCGTTCGAGCAGCTCCCATGCCTGGTCCATGTTGCCCGTATAGATAAGATCAAGCATCGTTGACCAGAGCTGGACAGGGGGCGGATCAAACTCCCAGTCCGGCAGGGCCTTGAACCGGGCTGCAATCTGGTCGAGTTCGTCCAGGGAAAAACCCGGCTCCCGCATGAGATCAAGGGCCATCCGGTAGCGTTGTCCCTGATACTTCATAATCACCATAGGAGCGGGCGAATCGGCAAAAGACGTCCGCCAGTAGGCAAAGGTCCAGTCCGCCACCTGAAATTCGAGCGCCGGATCGCCGTCGAGATTTTCAAAGTCGATACGGTCACTGTGTCCCGCATCAATGGTCTCCAGCAGGCGAAATTGACTGCCGATTGCAAAGAGGTGAAACAGAAAGCAGCAGTGGGCGCCGCCGGTCCATTCAGCGACAACAAGATTGGGCTGGCCATCGCCGGTGATGTCGGTACCGATGACGAGGGGACTGGTGTTCTTCTCGTCTTCGTGGAAACCGCCAATGCGAAAAAAGTGCCCCTGCGCCGCATGTACCCGGACGCTATTGCGGAGGATCTCGTACGAGCCGGTATCCCCACGGTAGGTTCGAACCACATACGCCCCATACGATTGCTCTTGCTGCAGCGGGCCTGCAGGTACAAAGGAAACAACGGGTCGGGCCATACTGCATCCGCCCACCGCTGCCATGACCATCAGGGATACGGCCAGAAGATACAAGCTGTCTATGCGTCGTGAATATTCCAATATAACGGTCCGGTTCAGGGCGTGTGAAACGGCGTGCGGTGCAACCGTTGCTCTGCCGCTTCGCTGGGGACAGCGTTCGGCTCTCTTCTTGCCTTCCCTGCCGTGCTTCTCGGTTCCTGTCTCATCGGGGTGATAAGAGAGGGCGGGGTTTCGATACGCTGTGTACATCTCCAGGATAGTTCGTAGCTAAGATAAAACGCATGAATGGAAAGAGGGCAAGGAGAAAAAAGAACAAAAAAACAGAGAGTCGAAGAACTGGCTGCTTGTATGCAACCTGTCTTCCCGAATGAATCGGTCTGAACCCAGGCGGGAACGGACGGGAGTGCGGCGTTTTTTTTTTGCGGGAGGGAAGGAGATTTTCCGATCAAGGGGCTCGCGGAACCCTTCCTTCTTGTTGCGGCGGCTGGGTGAATTACAGCATCGAGTACCCACGCCATCGAATGCGATGCTACATTTTAGGGTGGCAGTTTTGCCTGAAAAAAGTAATCAATTGAGACAAGCGCAAGGTTTCATCAGAAAGGCTTTTGCCACAGGCTCGCTACGTATAACCAAGACCAAACGGTTTGTGGGGGATTCGGATCCCTCCTGTTTTCAAGGCCGGTTATTCCATGGAGGGAATCATGCCATCGATAGGGTTCATACGTTTTCTGTCCGTGTTGTCGCTCCTGGTTGCAGGCATCACAAGCAGTGGTTTCGCTGCCACCATCATTAGCGGAAGTGCCGGTTCGAGGCTCGCTGCCGAGAGTTTCGGCGCTTTTAACGAGCCCTGGGCCATGACCTTTCTGCCCAACGGGACACTGTTGGTTACTGAAAAACCCGGCACGCTGCTTTTGGTCAATTTGGAAAATCGGTCCAGGATGGCGGTCAAGAACGTTCCGAATGTCGCGTATGGTGGCCAGGGAGGATTGGGCGATATCATTCTGGATCCCCACTACCGGGATAACCACCTGATATACCTCTCGTATGCACAGCGGGATGCATCAGGAAAAAGAGGAGCCGTCGTTGCCCGGGCGCGTCTGCGCTCTGTGTCTGGCCAGCCCCAATTGGAAGCCCTTGAGGTCATCTGGAAACAGGAGCCTAAGGTCTCAGGAAACGGGCATTATTCCCACCGGATGGCATTCAGTCCGGATGGTAAATTATTTATAACGTCCGGTGACCGGCAGAAACAGTCGCCGGCGCAGGACTGGACAGGCAATCTGGGCAAGGTCATCCGCATAAACGCGGACGGATCCATACCGCCTGACAATCCGTTTCAGGATAAAGGAGCACTGGCAAAAACCTTCTGGACTCTCGGCCACCGCAACCTTCTGGGTATCGCTTTTGACAGGCAGGGGCGTCTGTGGACGCATGAAATGGGACCCAGGCACGGGGATGAATTCAACCTGATCATTGGCGGCGATAATTACGGCTGGCCGGTTGTATCCTGGGGGGATCAATACTCCGGGTTTCCCATTCCCGATCATGACACGCGTCCGGAATTCCATGCGCCCGAAGTATACTGGGTGCCGACCGTTGCCCCCTCAGGCCTGATCATTTATGATGGCTCCATGTTTCCGAAGTGGCAGGGTGATGCCTTTCTCGGCGGGCTCAGATCAAAGTCGCTGGTACGGATAAGGATGGAAGGGAGCAAGGCTTATGAGGCCGAACGCTTTGCCATGGCCAAACGTATCCGTGAGGTGGAACAGGGACCTGATGGCGCCATCTGGGTTCTGGAAGATGAAAGAGGAGGTCGGCTGCTCCGACTGACTCCCTCTAAATGAGCGTGGGATGATGATGGGCTGAACCGGGCGATGCCGTCTGCCTGGTTGATACTATCAATTTAATTTTTGGTTTTTTTCTGAAGATACCGTGTAAGGCGTCCCTTCTGCTGTCAAACAGTCCTGGGGAGAGGTTTCTTGTCAACAACCAACATGCACCGCGCCCACCCATCCGGCGGAACGTGAGAAAAGGGAGAGCAAAAAGGAGGTGTACGTCGATGCATGCACGAAAGGAGGGGACGATGCAGTGTGCAGGCCGTCAGCATTTGGTGTGGATGGTGAAACGATTGTGGCTGATATCGCTGATGCCGATTGTATGCGGTATTCTTTTCGCGGCGGGAGACGTCTATGCACAGGAGTCCGCTGTTTGGAAGGCGCTCAAATCGGGTAATCACTTTGCCTTGATACGTCACGCAAAAGCACCTGGGACAGGGGATCCTCCGCAATTTGAGCTCGGTAGCTGCGCAACACAGCGAAACCTCTCTCGGGCGGGCCGCAATCAGGCGGCAGCCATTGGCGAACGATTCCGCGCCAATGGAATCGAGACGGTACGCGTGTACTCGAGTCAATGGTGTCGGTGCCTTGAAACAGCGCGATTGCTTGCACTTGGACCGGTCCATGAGCTCCCTGCGTTAAACTCCTTTTATCAGCGATATGAGCGTGAACAACTGCAAACTCAACTGCTCAAGGAATGGTTGGCAAAGCAAGACCTGACAGAGCCGATGGTGTTGGTGACGCATCAAGTCAACATTACGGCACTGACCAACGTTTATCCTGCCTCTGGCGAAATAGTTATTGTGCGACAAATCAAACCGGGAGAATTCGTAGCCGTGGGTAGAGTACAAGTTGATTGACCGACCCCGGTATTCAAACAACAACACCTCTCAATAAATAGGATCAGGATTACGGAGACAACGCAGGGTACCCCGAGATTCCGCAGTCCGCTTCGCTGCATCCGGGCTGCCCACAATCAGGAACGATATCATGAAAAAACTGTTACTTTGCTTTGCCGCAGGGTGCCTGGGCGCTTTAGCCAACAGCCTGGCTGTCTGGTTATGCGGTGATTTGGGAATAAGCAAGACCCTGGGGGTGGCCATTGCACCGGCATTAACCGCCCATTGGTTATATCCACGCATAGTCTGGGGTGGTATCTGGGGGCTGCTGTTTATCTTGCCCCTGCTCAATTCCAAACCCTTTTCCAAAGGCACGATTTTGAGTCTGTTCCCGACCATGGTGCAGCTGTTTGTCGTCTTTCCCTATCAAGCGAAAAAAGGTATCGCCGGTATAGAACTGGGGCTTTTGACGCCCGTGCTGGTCTTTGTCTTTAATTGGGTCTGGGGCGTGGTTACGGCGTTAACCCTTCGGTTTGCAAGGTAAAAGCAGGTCAGTAAGCAACCCGGATGGAGCAAATTCGGGTTGCTGTTGCCTGATGTCCACGGAGTGCACTGCACTGTATCCGGGCTGCCCCTGCCGCCCTTTCCCCTGTTCGCCCCATATCGATCATTCACCCGATCATTCCCAGCCCTGTTTCCACGACACGCCATAGGCCACGACAGAAAAAAGTGATGGGGAAACGGTTCGGACCATAGTACTACTACCAGTGCACTCCACGATCCACCCCAGGTGAAACGAGGTCATTCATGCGAGCGGCGTTGCATTACTGTACAGCCTTGGTACTCATGGCCCTGTATGGCGGTGAGGTCTGTCCTTTCCTGGAATCGCTTACCTTGGTGCAGCTCACGGCGCCGCTGGCCGCCATCCTCCTGGCTCAGTTCTGCTGCCGCCGACCGCTCCACCGCCTTTGGGTCGATAACGCCCCGTTCGAGGCACAGGTCGGCCGAACCTTTCGGGTGGAATTTGCCCTGTTTTTCTTTTTTTCGTTCGCGCTGGCGATTTTCAACACCGTGGTCTACACTTTCCCTCTGGGCAGCGGCCTGAAGCTGGTACTCGGGCTCGCTACCCTCGGGCTCTTTGCCGCCCTGGATCTGACCCTGCACAAAGAAATCTCCCTGGCCCGTCATTTCAAGGAGACGGGCCAGGGTATCGATCCCAGGGAATCGTATTTTCCGCTGCCGAAAAAAGTGGCCTTTTTTGCCGGAGGGTGCGCGTTCTTTCTGGTGGTGGATTTATTTCTGGTACTCAACAAAGATCTCGACTGGCTGGTGATGGTGGGCGGTGCGGTGTCGCCCACCGAGGCACAGCGTGCCATTCTTCTGGAGATCGGTTTTGTTGCTGCGGTCCTGCTGGCGCATCTGCTTAACCTGATCCGCTCGCTCGCGGCCAGGATGGAGCTGTTTTTCAACAACGAAAACAAGGTGCTGCACAATGCCACCCACGGCAACTTCACTGAGCGGGTTCCGGTCAGTACCAGCGATGAATTCGGGATCATGGCCGAACAGACCAACCTGATGGTTCAGGGGCTAAAAAACAGCACCGAAGAGCTGCATCGTACGCAGGAAGTCACCATTCTGACCCTGGCATCCCTGGCCGAAACACGGGACAACGAGACCGGCGCCCATATTCTCCGTACCCAGCGCTATGTGCGCGTCCTGGCGAAGGCCCTCAGGAACCGGCCGGTATTTCGGGACTATCTCGACGAAGAGACCATCGAATTGCTGTTCAAATCCGCACCGCTCCATGATATCGGCAAAGTGGGCATACCGGATAGGATTCTGCTCAAGCCCGACAGACTGACCGCGGAGGAGTTCGCCATTATGAAAACCCATGCAGCGCTGGGCGGCGATGCCTTGCGTGCCGGGGAAAAGCGCCTGGGCAGCAGCTCCTTTTTACACTTGGCTCGGGAAATCGCCTACACCCATCACGAGAAATGGGACGGCACCGGGTATCCGTGCAACCTGCAGGCCGAGACAATCCCCATCTCCGGCAGGCTGATGGCCGCTGCCGATGTCTACGATGCCCTGATCAGTAAGCGGATTTATAAAAAGGCCTTTTCCCATGCCAAAGCCATGGAGTATCTTGTCGGCGGCAGCGGCACCCATTTCGACCCCGAGGTGATCAACGCGTTACTTGCGGTGGAGCCGGAGTTTCTCGCCATCGCCACCGAATTTCAGGACAACGGGCCGGAATGAATACGGAAAAACCAAGGCGGCGAGGTATCGTCGCGTCCATCGTTCATCATCACCTCGGTTGTTTGACGACCAAGTCTCTTTAAGGAGCATCCCATGCAGAATTTTCAGTTTTGTAA
>JBFJXW010000200.1:0-6790 GCA_041622895.1 Desulfobulbus sp.
ACGCGCCCTCGGTTTTGTCGGTGTTTCCGTTACCGTACCGTATAAGGTTGCTGTTATGGACCTGATCGATGAGATCGATCCGGTCGCGTCCAAAATCGGTGCCGTCAACACGCTGATGCTGAAGCATTCCGGTGATTGCGTCGTTCGAGTCAAAGGGTACAATACCGATTGGTTGGGTTCTAACCAGGCATTGGCGGAAGCTCTTGATGTGACATCCAGCACGGTGCTGATCATCGGGGCTGGTGGAGCGGCAAGGGCCGTTGGATTTGGCCTGCTTGAGGCCGGAGCCAAAGTGATGCTGACCAACCGTACTGAGGACAAGGGCCGACTCCTGGCATCACAACTCAACTGTCCCTTTGTCCTGGCCGAGGACATCCAAAAGGTGCATGCCGATGCGTTGATTAACGCGACATCCGTGGGGATGTCTCCTCGTGATAATGCCTTGCCGATTCGTCCCGAATTGCTGGGGAATTTTTCCGTAGTTATGGACATCGTTTATGCACCGCTAGAAACCCGGCTGCTGCGTGAGGCCGCCGCCCGTGGCTGTCGGACCGTTGATGGCTTAAAAATGCTCCAATATCAGGGAGCTGCGCAGTTTGCACTGTGGACAGGCCGGGAAGCCCCGGTGTCGGTCATGCGCAAAGCTCTGCTGACAGCCTTGAACTCCAGACAAACATAATCGATCTTCTCTTGCCCTCCCTTTAAAGAAATAGCCATGATATCCATTACACCTGTTCGCACCCTAAATGCCACCATCACGGTTCCCGGCTCCAAAAGCTTGACTCAACGGGCCCTGATTGCCGCCGCTCTTGCTGAAGGTTCCTCACAACTGCTCGGTCCGCTTGCCAGTGAAGATACCCAATACACCATGAAGGCTCTTCAGGCCATGGGGGTTGCCTGTGACGATAGCGATCCGGACTGCTGGCAAGTGCATGGCACTGGCGGGTTGGTCCGTGAACCTGACGCTGCTATTTTTCTGGGAAACAACGGTACTGCCACTCGTTTTCTGACCTCGGTGGCTGCGCTTGGTCACGGCACATTTCATATCACCGGCAGCACGCGGATGTCCGAGCGGCCAATTTTGCCCTTAATGGAAGCGTTGCGGGGCTGGGACGTCGACATCGACAGTGATGCCCGGAACGGATGTCCGCCATTGACCATCATGGCCAAGGGGCTTGCCGGCGGCAGGACGGTGTTACCAGAGGGGAAATCGAGCCAGTACCTCTCCTCGTTACTTCTGGTTGCGCCCTATGCCTCATCCCCCGCTGAGTTGGAGGTCCTTGGTGAGATTCTCTCAAAGCCCTATGTGGAGATGACGCTGGCTGTTATGGCTGATTTCGGCATCCGGGTGGAAGCGACACCAACTCTCAATTTTTTCAGGATCCCCCAGGGGCAGTATCAGGGCAGAACCTATGCCATCGAAGGCGATGCCTCTGGCGCATCCTATTTTTGGGCAGCAGCCGCAGTAACCGGCGGTAAGGTGACCGTTGCTAATGTCCCTATTCCTTCGCTGCAAGGCGATGCCAATCTGTTGCCATACCTGGCTCGAATGGGCTGCAGCATCGAACGGAGCGGTGCAGGCATTACCGTTACCGGAGGGGAACTTGAAGGCATTGAACTGGACATGGGCGACATGCCCGATGTCGCCCCGACCCTTGCCGTGGTCGCTGCTTTTGCCGAAGGCACGACCGTGATCAATAATATTGCCCATCTGCGGATCAAAGAGTGCGATCGATTGTCGGCGGTGGTCAGTGAACTGCGAAAAATGGGGGCAGACGTCGAAGAGGAACCGGCACGAATGATTATTCATGGTAAAAAAGGGGGGAGCAACCTTCATGGCGCAACCATCAGTACCTACAATGATCACCGTATGGCCATGTGTTTTGCGGTGGCAGGTCTCCGTATACCGGGAGTGCAGATAAGCGGCGAGGAGTGCGTGGTTAAATCCTTCCCCGATTTCTGGGAGCGGTTTCAACAGCTTGCCTGAAGCAACGTACGGCGTTCATCTGACAGGAGCACGCTGTTTCTGTGCTGCTTTCAAAATGAATGCGTCTTTCTTGCTAGAGACAGGTCTTTCTTCATACACTCATTTTAGACAACAAGGGGTACGCTATGCTGGAACAGTACAGGAACGAAGCTGCACGACGGGCCGCACTGCAGGTGCCTCCCTTACCACTGAACGCAGAGCAGACCAGATCGTTAACGCAGTTGTTGGCAGCAGGACATGCCGAGAGTGCGTTGCTGCTCGACCTGCTGGCTGATCGGGTAGAACCCGGGGTGAGCAAGGCGGCGGCAGTCAAGTCGGACTGGCTTGAGCAGGTGGCCCTTGGCAAGGTGATTGTAGACCGGCTTACTCAGCAGGGGGCAATCCGCATGCTGTCCCAAATGGGCGGCGGCTATAATGTATTGGTGTTACTTCGCCTTTTGCAGATTGAGTCTCTGGCTCAAGCGGCTGCAGAAGCCCTGAAAGGGCTGACCAAAATCTATGAGGCCTTTGACGAGGTGGTCGCACTGGCCAAGGAGAATCCGGCAGCACACAGTGTGCTGGAATCCTGGGCTGCGGCGGAGTGGTTCACCGGGAGTCCGGAGGTTCCTGAGACGCTCTGTTGCACCGTGTACAAGGTCGACGGGGAAATCAATACCGATGACTTCTCCCCGGGGAATCAGGCTCAGTCCCGGGCTGATATTCCCCTGCATGCCACTTTTTTCGGCACAACTCGTTTTCCTGAAGGCATCCGGACCATTACCACAATGCGTGAGCAGGGGAAAACCGTGGCCTTTGCCGGAGATGTGGTCGGTACCGGTTCTTCACGCAAATCAGCTATCAACTCGGTGAGCTGGCTCTTGGGCGATGATATCCCCCATACCCCCAACAAGCGCCGCGGCGGCCTGGTGCTTGGCGGCATCATCGCACCTATCTTTTACGCCACCGCCCGTGATGCCGGTGTGCTGCCAGTGCAATGCGATGTAAGCCGAATGAAAACTAGTGACGAACTCATCCTCGATCTCAAGCAGTGGACCCTGCGAACGAGTGACGGCGACACGATTCCTTTGGACCCCGCCCCGGTGACCCTCCTAGATGAGTATCGTGCCGGCGGAAGGCTCAATCTGATCATCGGCCGCAATCTTACCCGGTGGGCCTGTGCGGTGCTTGGACGGCCGGTTCCAGCACTGTTCAAGCAAGCAGAAAATCCACGACCCCAAACTGACCAGGCGTATACCCTGGCCCAGAAAATGATAGGCCATGCCTGCGGACTGAAGGGCGTCCTTCCGGGCACGGTGTGCGAGCCGACGATGACCACCGTCGGTTCCCAGGACACAACCGGCCCCATGACCATGCAGGAAATCGCCGAGCTGGCCTGTTTGCGATTCAAGGCGGATCTGTTCATGCAGTCATTCTGCCATACCGCCGCCTATCCCAAGGCCTCGGATTTGGGCCGTTGGCAGACCATGACCGAAAGCACGCTCAGCTGCGGTGGAGTTGCGCTTAAACCAGGCGATGGGGTGATCCATTCCTGGCTCAACAAGATGCTGGTACCCGACACCGTCGGCACCGGCGGCGATTCCCATACCCGGTTTCCCTTGGGTATCTCTTTTCCGGCCGGATCGGGACTTGTTGCCTTTGCCGGCGCTCTTGGCTTCATGCCCCTGGAGATGCCCGAATCGGTGCTGGTACGTTTTCACGGGCAGCGCAAACCGGGTATCACGATCCGCGACATGGTCAATGCCATTCCGTATTTTGCCATCCAGCAGGGCTTGCTGACCGTTGCCAAAAAAGGAAAGAAGAATGTCTTTGCCGGAACGATTCTTGAGATTGAAGGCATCGATGATCTCAGTGTGGAGGAAGCCTTTGAATTAAGCGATGCCTCGGCTGAACGAAGTGCCGCGGCCTGTACGGTTCAGCTGGCAGTTCCGGCGGTGATTGCCAATGTAGAGCAGAATGTGCTTTTGCTCAACCAGTTGATAACCGAGGGCTATGGCGATCGAGAAACCCTGGAGCGGCGCGTTGCCGCCCTTGAGATGTGGCTGGCCAAGCCGGAGTTGTTGCGTCGGGATGAGCGGGCCCAATATAAAGCAACCCTTGAGATTGATCTGGCTAGAATCACCGAGCCGATACTTGCCTGTCCCAACGATCCCGATGATGTCCGCCTGCTGAGCGAGGTCGCCGGAACCCCGATTGACGAGGCTTTTATCGGTTCCTGCATGACCCACCTCGGTCATCTGCGTGCAGCCGCCCGCTTGTTTCAAGACGAATCCTATGCGACCAGTCGATTGTGGATTGCGCCTTCCACCCGCATGGACCGGGATCTGATCCAGCAGGAGGGCGGTTTGAGTGTTTTTGCCCGAGTCGGAGCGCGGGTAGAGATACCCGGCTGCAGCCTCTGTATGGGTAATCAGGCCCGGGTGCGGCCAGGGGCCACGGTGATGTCCACCTCGACCCGCAATTTTGATAACCGCCTTGGTGACGGCGCCCGCGTCTATCTCGGTTCCACCGAGGTGACTGCTCTCAGCGCCCTCATCGGATCGTTGCCCACCGTGACGGATTATTTTGCTTTTCTGGAGAAAAAAGGGATATTGAGGGCCTGATATCCCTGAGAGCGCTGTTTTTTTTACAGCGCTGTTTTACCTATGCTCAGTTGACCGGCAAAAGCCTTGGTGAGGTTGTTGTCGATGACATAGATGCAGATTTCTTTGGCCCCCTGACGGGTATAACCGAATTTTTTCTGGAGATTGTTAATCATATACCTGACATCACTTTGGATTTTTCGGTCATACGTTTTAAAGGACTCCTGGTCGTAATCCTTGATGGCGCGAATAAAATTTTCATTTTGCAGGAAGGGATCCAGCACCTTTTCTTTGAGATTATGGATATAGCGTTCATGAAGGTGCTGGAAGAGGGTCGTTTGGGTAATATCGAGACTCTCGCGTAATATTTCCTGGGGGAGAGTTGTCGTGCTGTAGGTTTTTTGTACACTGTTGCGAAAGGCAAAGGATTCTATTGTCCTGACCATCAAGCGTGATTCGATCCGCTGGAAAAAAGTCTCGGTGATTTCCAGCTTTTCCCCGGTAAACCGGCAGGTTTCCACCGTCCCCGGCTCAAAGTTGACGGCAAACATATAATTCTGGATATCACGGGAAATCTGCTCTTCATTGTAATAATAGAGCGATTCCTTGACCGACTGCAACACCGAGTAGTTGTACATCCGCACCAATGAATCAAGAAAACCCATGGGCAGGAAGGTTTTGTCTTTTTTGCAGTATTTGCGAAAGAATTTACCGAGCATGGACATATCAATCAGTTTGTCCTCCCGCATGTAGGTCGAATAAAATTCATTGAACATTCGTATGGAATCCCGACCAGAAAGCCCCTGCCAGCCATCCTGCTCGGACTCGGCTATGATCTTCAACCGTCGCTTGGAGTTAAACCGTTCCACGTCCTCCTCTTCCAACCATGGCGGGATATAACCGGTGTAAATCTCCATTTTCAGCAACTGCAGATTGCGGTCACAGTAGAGTTCATATTTGTCAGGATCCTGTATCCACTCGAGCATGGCATTGGATTTGGTTTGCAGACGGGTGGCGATGATGACCCGAGCAAAATTATGCAGGACCCGGGGCAGAAAACTTTCATCGATGTGTTCGCCGAAAATTTCACGATAAATTTCAATTTCCGTCATTATATCTCGAACATACGGGATGTTGACATACTCGATGCGGTCTGAGAAGGCCTGCAGGTCGGTCAGCACCTTTTTGTCCTCGGGATTCATCAGGGCGAGAAACAAAGAGTTGATCCGCTCTTCGATATGCTCAACCTTGTGGACGCCGTCACTGATGATGTTGTGCAGATCCATCAGTCGTTCAGTGTTGTTCGATTTGACGTCCATGAGGGCATAAATGCCGTTGTTGCTTTTCACATAATTGGAATAGAGATAGGAGACCTTGCCGCCCGGAGGAAACATGGCGTTGAGTGTGCGTTGCACTTCCTCGTTGAATATTACGCTTCGCTGTGCTCGCTTGTCGCCAGGGTTAAAGACCGAAATACCATTGCTCAGCCTGCGGTTGAAGACATAAGGGCGGGCAAAGACGCATTCCAGCACCTTGAGGGGATCCCCGTATTTTTTGAGCAGCTCCTGATATAAGGAGAGGCAAACCGTGCACGGCTCGTCACGGAAGACCCATTCGTATTTTTTTTCCGTGAAAAGGTGGCCCTTGAACTGGTCGTTTTCTAACAGATCATCAAGAAAACAGCGGCGTATTTCCTTGGGGATGAGGAGGATCGGGTGGTCGTGGCTGGGACAGGGAAGCGTCAGGCAGTTGTCCTGTTGCGTAGATTCTTGGTCGTCGAGATTTTTGCTGTCGTCTATTGGGTTGTGTTGCCCCTCTTCGCCCAGCCATCGGGAAAGTTTGTTTGCGAGCGAAGCCACACTGTGGACATCACCAGCCAAATCCGGTGCCTTGAGCCGCCAGACCACCTCAAAACGTGGTCCTTCCGGGGTATTGGCGTACTCTTCGAATTTCCGCAGCAGATTGTTGAGGAAGGTCGATTTACCGCTTCCGTGCGGCCCATCGAAGATATAGATTTTGTTCTGCTGGTCACCAATCGAAAGGGATTCCACATGCCGTATCAGTCGGTTGGCAAAGAGCCGGTCCGCAAAAAACGGGCGATCCGAACCCTCGACGAAAAGCAGGCTGCAGTCATAGTTGAGATAATGGATTGATTCAGGATCAAGGTGGGATTCATCGACACCGCCACGAACAAAAAAATGCACCATGTCCGCGTATACCTGCG
>JBFJXW010000201.1:0-6619 GCA_041622895.1 Desulfobulbus sp.
GACGAGACCGGAATAATCGATACTGATGGTGCGTATTTCATAGCTGGTTTTCTGCTCGAGAATGGCGTTGCGGACGCGTTCGTCGAGTACCAGCAACTCAAAAACCCCGACCCGCCCCCGATATCCGGTCTGCTTGCATGCTTTGCAGCCCCGCCCTTTTTTGAAATGGCCGCCCTGCAGATCCTGAACGCTGCAACGCAGACGCTGCAGCTGCATTGGGGTCGGTTTGGTATCGACCGCGCAGTGCGGACATACCCGGCGCAACAGCCGCTGGGCCAGGATACTGACCACGGTGGAAGACACCAGGAAGGGGGCGATATCCATATTGAGCAGACGGATAAGGCCGCCGATGCTGTCTTCGGTATGGAAGGTAGACAGCACCTTGTGGCCGGTCAGGGCCGCCTGGACCGCGACTTCAGCGGAATACGGGTCCCGGATCTCGCCGATGACGATCACATCCGGATCCTGACGGACGATGTGCCGCAACGTCTCCTCGAAGGTCAGGTCGATCTTGGGATCAATCGAACACTGCGCAATCCCCTCGATCACGTACTCCACCGGTTCTTCGGCGGTAATAATGCTGACCTGCGGACTCTTGAGGGCATGAATGCAGCTGTAGATGGTTGAGGTCTTCCCGGAGCCGGTGGGACCGGTGACCAACACCACGCCGTTGGGGTGATAGACAGCGTCTTCGAGGAAGCGGGACAGCATGCGCGGCGACAAACCGATGGCTTGCAGGTCGTAGAGCTCCTGCTTGCGGTTGAGAAGCCGAAGCACGATTTTTTCGCCGTGGATGGTCACGAAGAAGGAAACCCGCAGGTCCAGCTGTCCCTCGTCGTATTCAAAGAGAATTCGGCCCCCTTGGTGCCTGCGTTTCTCGGCAATATCCGCCAGGCACATAATCTTGAGACGACTGGATAACGCCGGGATGATCTCCCGGGGGTAATCCTTGAAATGGTTCAGCACTCCGTCCTCGCGGAAGCGAACCTGCAGCCGATCCTCCATGGGTTCGATGTGGATATCGCTGGCGTTGTTTGCAAGGGCCGCAAGGATGATGGAATTGACGGTGCCGACAACCGTCGTGGTATCGACAGCGAGGGCAGGTCCGGCGTTTTTTTCCGCCAGCAGTTCAACGACTTTTTTAATAGCTCGACTTTGCGCGATAATCGGCACGATGGTTGTGCCCAAAAATCGTTTGGCCGTCTGCATCGCCTCCTGATCCAGCGGGTCGGCAAAAGCGACCCGTACGGCGCCATCATCACTCTTCAAGGGAACGAAACAGTGCGTGGCCATCTGCGTTTTCGAAATTTTAGCGCACAGTTTCTTGTCAATCGTATTGAGACTGGGTTCGACAAAGGGGTAGCCCATCTGGATGGAGAGGACCTCGATGAAGACCTGTTCCTCGATGAAATTATGCTTTACTAGAATACGGCCGAGCTTTTCTCCGGTTGTGCTTTCCTGCTGCAGCCTGCAGGCGGCATCCAGATCGTCGGAAGAAATGTAGCCGAGTTCGGTCAACAAATCGCCGATGCGTACGGGAGACGATGTTTTGCGCAGGGTCTCTTTTACATCCTGATCGGTGATAAACTTCAAGTCTTTGAGAATTTTCAGTAGCGGTTGTACCGTAGTGAGTTTGCCTTGAACCCGGACCGCGTGGTCTGCCTGCTCGCGGGTTATCTTGTTCACCTGCAGCAGCAGGCTGGTAATGGTTCCGTACCGTTCTATTGGTGGTACTGTCGTCATGGGTGTCAGCGTGCGTCGCAGAAATAGAGAGAAAAGAAAAGGGAAAGCAAACCCGCATACACACAGCAAGGGTGCGTAACTGTTGAATCATAACCTGTTACGTACCCTTGCTGTACATTGCCACGGTCACATAAGAATGGTTGCTGTATCGAATCCGGGTTCAACCTGTTCCGGACTTCCGTTACGATTTCTAATTGTTGCAGAAGATTTCATTAATAACAAGAGGTCCGGTCATTATTTCTTAAAATTTTCAGTCGGATGAGCCGATGATCCGAGCATGGCCCCGGGCTGTACATACCGGTCAAATTCCTCCCCGGTCAGCAGGTTCAGGGCAAGGGCCGCTTCACGCAGGGACAGGTTGTCGGCATGGGCCTTTTTGGCAATGGCTGCGGCCTTTTCATACCCGATGTGCGGGTTAAGGGCGGTCACCAGCATCAGGGAATGGGTAAGGTTATACTCGATGCGTTCCGCAACCGCCTCAATGCCGGTGGCGCAGTTGCGGTCAAAGGAACGGATGACATCGGCCAGCAAAAAAACGGACTGTAAAAAATTATAGATGATGACCGGTTTGAAAACATTGAGCTCGAAATTGCCCTGGCTGGCGGCAAACCCGATGGTCGCATCATTGCCGAACACCTGGCAGGCCACCATGGTGACCGCCTCTGCCTGGGTCGGATTGATCTTGCCCGGCATGATCGAGCTGCCCGGTTCATTGGCCGGAATGGTGATCTCCCCCAGGCCGCAGCGGGGACCGCTGGCCAACCAGCGGACATCGTTGGCGATCTTCATCAGGTTGGCTGCCAGTGCCTTGAGCGCACCGCTGGCAAAAACCAGCTGGTCGTGCGACGTCAGGCCGTGGAATTTATTGGCGGCACTGACAAAGGTCTTGCCCGTATCCCGGCTCAACTGTTCCGCCACGGCCTCACCGAATCCGGCCGGCGCATTGAGGCCGGTGCCCACCGCAGTGCCGCCGACGGCGAGCTGTCGCAGATGCTGCGAAGATTCTCGCAATTGCTTGAGATTACTAAAGATCATGGCTGCCCAGCCGCTCACTTCCTGCCCGAGGGTCAGCGGGGTGGCATCCTGCAGGTGGGTCCGGCCGATTTTGACGATCCCGGCAAACGCCGCCACCTTCTGCTCCAGGGTTTGTTGAAAGGATTCCAGCACCTGCAGTAACTGGTCTTCCACGGCAAAAAGCGCGGCAACATGCATGGCCGAAGGAAAGATATCGTTGGAACTCTGCGACATGTTGACATGATCGTTGGGATGCACCGGCCTGGGCGGCTTCAGGCTCCCGTTGCCAAGGAGCGCGGCCCGGTTGGCAATCACCTCATTGACGTTCATGTTGCTCTGGGTGCCGCTGCCGGTCTGCCAGACCGACAAGGGAAATTCCCGATCATGCTGCCCGGCCAGAATCTCGTCGCAGACCTCAATGATCAAATCCCTGATCGCAGGGGCCAGCCGCTTATACTGGTAATTCACCTGGGCACAGGCCTTCTTCAGATGAACCAGGCCGTAGATAAGGGCCAGCGGCATCTGTTCTGAACCGATATGGAAATTGCGCCGGCTGCGTTCGGTCTGCGCCCCCCATAAGCGCTCGGCCGGAACCTCGATCTCGCCCATGGTGTCGTGTTCGATGCGATGATCCATAAAGCTCTCCTTGAATTCTGTTTCCGACAAAATACACCGTTCGTTTTTCAGGAGTAGCGAAGCCGCAGACGGATAGCAATGAAATTCTTCCCGGCAAACCTGGGAATCATGTGGTATCAGCGAATCGCAACCTCCTTTTCGTCGGCCGCAGCCACCGCCCCTCCTCTTCCGCCGGGGAAAAGTCGATTACTTCTTACCGATAATTGGGTATAAGAAAACCCTGTCCGGTCCACTCTCCGGGAGCAAGGAACACCTTGTTCTCACCGTCGGGCCGGTTGGTCGATACATCTCAACAGAGGAATTCAAGAAGGAAAAAACGCTATGAAACATCTGCTCACCGCTCTTGCCCTGGCCGTGTTGCTGGTTGCCCCGAATGCCATGGCCCGGTCGTATGTGATTGCGGTCAACCAGTTTGTCGAGCATCCCGCCCTGGATGCGGTTTTCAACGGGCTTTCGACCTATTTCAAGGAAAACAATATTGAGGTCACTTTCAAGCATCACAACGCCCAGGCCAATATGGGTACGGCCAACCAGATCGGCCAACAGATGATGGCCGAGCAGGCCGACCTGCTGGTGGCCATTGCCACCCCTTCGGCCCAGGCCTGCGCCCAGGCCCTTTTAAAGGCTCCGCCCTCGGCGAAACGACCGTTGCTGTTCAGCGCGGTCACCGATCCCGTTGCCGCCGGACTGGTAAAGGATCTGAAGAACCCGGGCGGCAAGATAACCGGTGTTTCCGACCAGCTGCCCATTGCTAAACATATCGAAATGGTGCGCACCTTTCTCCCCAAAATGCAGCGCCTGGGCATCCTGTACAATGCCGGCGAGGCCAACTCGCGAGCCACGGTCGTCGCCATCCGTGAGCTGAGCGCCACTCAGGGGTTTGAGGTCGTTGAAGCCACCGCTGCCAAAACCGGCGATGTCTATCAGGCAGCGGCAAGCCTGGTGGGCAAGGCCGATGCCATCTTCATTCCCACCGACAATACCATCATTGCGGCTCTTGAAAATGTCCTCAAAATCGGTATCCAGCATAAACTGCCGGTCTTCGCCGCCGATGTCGATTCGGTCCGACGGGGAGCCGTGGCCGCCATGGGGTTTGACTACTACCTCCATGGCCGACAGACTGGAGCCATGGCCCGCAGAATCCTCGAAGGAGCCGATCCGGGTACCGTGCCGGTGGAGTTCCAGAAAGACCTGCAACTGCAGATCAACAGCAAGTATGCGGCATTGATGGGCATTACCCCGCCCCAGGCACTGCTTGATACAGCGACAAAGATTTACCAGTAACACACAGGTTGCCTTATGACACTCTATGCTGCTCTGGGCGCCATTGAACAGGGTCTCGTGTACGGGATCATGGTCATCGGCGTCTATCTGACTTTTCGTATCCTCGACTTTCCGGATCTGACCGTTGACGGCAGCCTGCCCCTGGGCGCGGCCATTTCGGCGGTCGCCATCACCCATGGCTATGATCCCTATCTCTCCCTGGTTTTTGCCGCAGCCGGCGGTTTTATGGCCGGAGTGGTCACCGCAGTGCTCAACACCAAGTTCAGAATCCTCCATCTGCTGGCCTCGATTCTGACCATGATCGCCCTGTACTCTATCAATATCCGCATAATGTCCGGTCCCAATATCGCCCTGCTCGGCAGCTCTACGGTCTTTGACCGGGTCAGCCAGCTGGGCGTTCCGCCGCATCTGGCCGGGCTGGTGGTGTTCAGTATCCTGGCCCTGACCGTGGCCGCGTGCATGGTCTGGTTTCTCAGTACCGAACTGGGACAGGCCCTGCTGGCCACCGGAGACAACCCGAGGATGATCACCAGTCTCGGCGTCAACACCCATTTTATCATTATTCTCGGCGTGGGACTGTCCAACGGATTAGTGGCCATGAGCGGCGCATTGGTCGCACAGAATCAGGGGGCCGCCGATGTCGGCATGGGAATCGGTACCATCGTGGCCGGCCTGGCCTCGGTTATTATCGGTGAAACGCTCTTTGGTGCGTCCACTATCGCCCGGGCCCTGGCCGCCGCCTTGCTCGGCTCCATTGCCTATCGCTTGGCCATTGCCTTGGCCCTTGGTTTTGAATTCGGTAAATTTTCATTTAATCCCAGCGACCTGAATCTGATCACCGCCATCCTGGTGATTGGCGCGCTGATTACACCCAGGATCAAACGGGGGCTGATTCAGCGATGATTACGTTAAGCGGTTGTCACAAATATTTTCACAAGGGAAGCGTCAACGAAGTCCACCCCCTCGATAACATCAGTCTGGCCATTGAAGAAGGCGATTTCGTAACAGTCATCGGTTCCAATGGCGCGGGTAAATCCACCCTGCTCAACTGCATTGCCGGCTGTTTTTTTCCGGACACCGGTTCCATCACCATCAACGGCTGTGATGTCACCCGCTGGCCGGAGCATAAGCGCGCCCGCTTCATTGCCCGTGTCTTTCAAGACCCGTTGCTGGGCACCTGTCCTTCCGCCACCATCCAGCAGAATCTGGCCCTGGCCGCAAAACGCGGCAAGCCTCGAGGCCTGGGCAGAGGGGTAAAGGCCAAAGACCGGCCGCGTTTTGTTGCAGCCCTGGAACACCTGGGCCTGGGGCTGGAAACGCGCCTGCTTGACAAGGTCGGCCTCTTGTCCGGTGGACAGCGACAGGCGCTGACCATGCTCATGGCCACGCTGGTCAAACCGGAAGTCCTGCTCCTTGACGAGCATATCGCGGCCCTGGATCCTAAAACCGCCAACCAGATCCTCACCCTGACCCGGGATATTGTCAGCGAACAGGGATTGACGACCCTGATGATCACGCACAATATGAAACATGCTCTAGGATTCGGCAATCGGTTGATCATGCTCCACCAGGGGCGAATCATCCTTGATGTTCGAGGCGAGGAAAAGGCGGCGCTTACGGTCAACGACCTTTTGCAGCGCTTCTACGCAGTGCAGGGCGAGGAACTGTCCCTGGATTCCATGCTGCTCACCTGACCCCGAATCTTCCATTGGAGAGTGCTCATGGAACAACAGCCCGATAGCTTCGACCTCCTCAAGCGCAGGCGGAAAAGCATGCTGGCCGTCCAGGTGGGGCTATGGGCCAATGTTTTTCTGGCCGTGCTCAAAGCCACGGTGGGGGTGATTGGTAGCAGCCCGGCGCTGCTGGCCGACGGCATCAACTCCACCTCGGATGTGGCCTATGGGGTCGTGGTTTCCATTTTTGTCCGCCTGTCGGCAAAACC
>JBFJXW010000202.1:0-6540 GCA_041622895.1 Desulfobulbus sp.
ACGGGGCATCATCCCCTTTTTCAAGCGCATGACCACCAGTTCTTCTTCAGGGTCTGAAAAATCCGGAAAAAAACCGCTGGAACTGGAACAGTCCTCTGATCATTGATTTTTCAGGTTGCACGGAATGACAGACGTACGACACTCAGCACACCCACCCCTCGATCAAGTCGGGATTATTCTGGTCGGGCCGAAATTTCCGGAAAATATCGGTGCGGCGGCCCGGATTGCCTCCAATTTCGGCATATCACAACTCAGTATTGTCAGTGAAGAAACGTTTGACCAGGAACGTATGCTGAAAATGGCAACCCATAAAGCTGCCCATTTGATTCGGGAAATGAAAATCTGCCGGACTACGCGAGAGGCGGCAGCACCGTTTCACTTCATTGTCGGCACCACGGCCCGACGGGGAAGGCACCGTCCACAGGACCAGACCCCACGTGAAGTTATGGCGGAATTGCTCCCTTTCCTTGCCGACAACCGGATCGGCTTGATGTTTGGCCCGGAAGATGCGGGACTCAGCAACGAGGACCTCGATCTTTGTCAGTTTGCCTCCACGATCCCAACCGCCGGCTTTTCGTCGTTGAATTTGGCGCAGGCAGTGGCTATCCACTGCTACGAACTCTACACCGCTTTCAACAGCAACCCCTTTGCGGCGACACCCAAATCCGGTTTTGCCAACTCCTATGACCTGGAGGGCATGTACGAGCATATCGAGGAGGCCTTAAGTGCGGCAACCTTTATTCACGACACCAACCGAGTCTACTGGATGCGCAATATCCGTCAGTTCCTCGGCAGGGTGCGGATAAAGAAAAAAGACGCCAGTATGATTCGGGGCATTTGTCGCAAACTGATCTGGTTCAACAGCCAGAAAAAAGAAACCACGCCAGAGCAAGAGCAGCCGGCAGTCGAAACGGCACTTTGATGCAACCCCCCATTCGTCTCAAAATCCCTGCAGTGGGCATGCAGCGCAATCAGGATTTTTCTTTTTACAATAGACATTGCCCACGTGCACCAGCAGTGCATGATACTCGTTATAGAGCACGGGATCACAATCCAGATTATCCATAAACAATTCCTGAATGTCCCTGTACCCGTAATCCTCGTCGATCATCTGATGCCGGCAAAGAATACGATGGGTATAGGTATCAACAACAAAAATCGGCAGGTTGGCCGCATAGAGCAAAATGGAATCGGCAGTTTCCGGACCGATTCCCTTGACTGAAAGTAACCCCTCCCTGAATTGAGGCAAGTCCTGCCCGAGAAACGTCTGCAGGTTGCCGGCGTGCACCTTGTTGATATACTGCAAGAGATTGTGCAGCCGGCCGGCCTTGATATTGTAGTAGCCGGCCGGCCGGATGTACTCGGCCAGCAGACCGGTAGGGAGGACCGACAACGCCTCCAGAGACAACAAGCCAGCGCCCTTCAGATTTCCTATAGCCCGTTCAACATTTTTCCAGTTGGTATTCTGGGTGAGGATTGCCCCCACCATCACCTCGAAGGGTGTTTCTCCCGGCCACCAGTGCTGCGGCCCTAACCGATCATACATTCGGGCATACATGGCCTGCAGGCGTTCAGCGGTTATCATGATTCTCGCTATACCTGGAAAAAATTAATCACCCAGACAAATACCGATATCCCGTGCGGTCTGGACCTTATCACTGTCCAGATCCACTTTTTTTCGACGACGGATAGCCTCGGCAATGGGAACCGCAGTCATGGTAGGGGGGACCCAGGCGACCATGTGATCAAAAATTCCGGCCTCGGCCAGGCGCACTGCAGCCGCGCCGAAACGAAGGGCGAGCAACCGGTCAAAAGTGGTAGGGGAACCACCTCGCTGCAGATGCCCCAAAACCAACGAACGAGTATCCTTGCCAATTCGTTGACGAATTTGGTCCGCTACCCATTCACCGACACCGCCAAGCACCACCTCATCCCTGCCTATCTCCCCTCTTCCCTTGCTGATGACCTCTCCATCTTCCGCTCGTGCGCCCTCAGCGACCACAACGATGGAATAATGCTTGTTGTGCAACTCATTGTCCGATATTTTCGCACATATCGAATCGAGCTTGAAAGGAATTTCCGGGATCAAAATCACATCAGCACCGCCAGATATTCCCGAATAAAGGGCAATCCATCCAGAATCTCTTCCCATGACTTCCACCACCATTACCCGGTCATGAGACTTGGCCGTCGAATGCAGTTTATCAATGGCATCGGTGGCGGTGGAGACCGCTGTGTCAAAACCAAAGGTCCGATCCGTTGCCTCCAGATCATTATCAATAGTTTTGGGAACACCAATAACCGGCATCCCTTTTTGTGCAAAACGATGCGCGATTTCCAGGCTTCCGTCGCCGCCCACGGCAATATGGCAGAAAAATCCCATTCTGTTGAAATTGGCAAGTATTTTATCGGAGATATCGACGATCTGGATTTCTCCGGCAAGATTCTCCACCGGCTTGGCAAAGGGATTCCCCTTGTTGGTGGAACCAAGAATGGTGCCCCCTTGGGAAAGAATGCCCTCCACGTCTTCCGGAGTCAGCCTGACCAGATCATCACGATCAAGCAGGCCGCCGTATCCAGCCCTGCTGCCATATACTTCCCATCCCTTTCTGGCTGCCGAATTAACCACGGCAAAAATAACGGCATTCAACCCTGGTGCATCTCCGCCGCCAGTGGATATGAGTATTTTTTCTCGCATATTAATGCTCTCATCTGTGAAGGTTTCTTTTGTTGCAACAAAATTAAGTGGTAAATTGTAGGAAGTGGATTCCCGTTTGACAACGCTTTTCCATTCATCGATTTGCTTTTTATAGAAAACAGCTTGTCACAAAATATCATTCCACATCAAGGGAACCAAACAGCCTCTTTTTCACGTATCCGACAATTTTCCAGGGAGAATACTTTCATCTTGAGTTGTTCCATGGTAAAAGATTTTTCCATGCATAATGAGTGCTTTTTGTGCATGCATCTTTGGTTGACGCGGGATCTTTTGAGCCTTAATTTCAAACTATAACCCAAAATCCTTTCTAATACACGAAAGGAACATTTTAATCATGAGGAGGTATGGATGTTTGAAGTAACAGATTTAGCAGTAAATAATCTGAAAACATATCTTGAGCAGAACAAAATCAGTTCTGCGGTTCGCATCGCCTTGATGCAGGGTGGCTGAAGCGGTCCCTCTCTTGGTCTGGCTCTGGATGAGCCAAAAGATAGCGATAAGGTATTTGAGGAAGGCGGTCTGCAATTTCTAGTTGAAGAAAGTCTGCTGGAAAAATGTGGCGCGGTCAAAGTTGATTTTATGGAAGCGGGATACCGATCTGGATTTTCCATCACCTCCACCAACCCCCTTGGTGGTGGCGGCAGTTGCAGTACTGGATCCTGTGGTGGATCGTGCGGCTGACATATTTGTCTCCTGACGTTCCCCAACCCCTTGCCGGCTCAAACGGCAAGGGGTTTTTTCTTTTTACGACACGCCATTATTTTCTTTTTACGACACGTCATTAAAAACCCTGGCAGCGCAGTGCCAAAATCTTGACACTTGCAGTTTCATTCTTATTATCTCTTTTCAACAAGCTAACTAACATCCTGTTTTTAAAAACAAACAAGACAGGAAAGGAGAGAAAATATGCAACTCGACAAGTTCACCCTTAAATCCCAGGAAGCCATTCAGGCCGCACAACAACTGGCCCAGAACAATGGGAACCAGGAGCTGCAGCCCGAACACCTGCTCAAGGCCATCCTGGAACAGCCGGAAGGGGTAGTGGTTCCGGTTCTGCAAAAAATGGGTATTACCCCAAGTGTCGTTTTAAATGAAACAAACCAACTGATCAATAATCTGCCTAAAGTCACCGGTGCCGGCGCCAACCAAACCTATGCTTCGCAACAATTCAGAAACCTGCTGGATCAGGCCTTTAAAACCGCAGCAAATATGCAGGATGAATATGTCAGTCAGGAACATTTATTTCTTACCATCCTGGCGGACCGGTCGCTGAAAGCTGCCGCCATGCTCAACCGGCAGGGCGTCACCAGCGACGCTTTTCTCAAAGCCCTGATGACGGTGCGTGGCAATCAACGAGTAACCGATCCTTACCCAGAAGAAAAATACCAAGCTCTTGAAAAATATGCGCGCAATCTCACAGATGTCGCTCGCAAGGGTAAACTCGACCCAGTAGTCGGTAGGGATGAAGAAATCCGGAGAATCATCCAGGTTCTTTCTCGACGAACCAAAAACAATCCGGTACTGATCGGCGAGCCAGGAGTTGGCAAGACCGCCATCGTTGAAGGACTGGCCCAACGTATTGTAAACGGCGATATCCCTTCCACCCTGGAGGGCAAACAGGTAATTTCGCTTGATCTCGGGTCGCTGATAGCCGGCGCCAAATACCGTGGCGAGTTTGAGGATCGTTTGAAGGCAGTGCTTAAAGAGGTAGAAAAACGTGCCGGTGAAATCATTCTCTTCATAGACGAGATGCATACTTTGGTGGGAGCCGGAGCAGCGGAAGGTTCCATGGACGCTTCCAATATGCTGAAACCTGCTTTGGCCCGCGGTGAACTGCACTGCGTTGGCGCCACCACACTGGATGAGTACCGCAAATATATAGAAAAAGATGCCGCCCTGGAACGAAGGTTCCAACCGGTTCTGGTACAGGAACCCAGCGAAGAAGATACCATTGCCATACTGCGAGGCATCAAAGAGAAATACGAAGTGCATCATGGTGTCCGTATTCAGGATGCCGCTACCGTGTCAGCAGTCGCCCTTTCCAATCGCTATATCACTGACCGTTTTCTTCCGGACAAGGCCATCGACCTGATTGACGAGGCTGCGTCCCGGCTTCGCATCGAAATCGATTCCATGCCCACTGAAATCGACCAACTGGGACGAAAAAAAATCAAGTTGGAGATCGAGCAAGAGGCCTTGAAAAAAGAAAAAGACCCAGCCTCTATTGAACGGCTAGCCAAGGTCAAAGAAGATCTGGCCAATCTTGAGGATGCATTGAATGCCATGAAAGGCCAATGGACCCTGGAAAAAGACATCATCCAGTCTATCCGCGACATTAAAGCCAAGATTGATCAGGCCCATATGGAAGAGCAGCGAGCCGAACGTGCCGGGGAGTTGAGCAAGGTGGCTGAAATCAGATATGGCAAAATCGTTCAACTGCACAAGGAACTCGAGGCCGCCAACACCCGATTGAGTGAAATCCAAGAACAGCACCAGATGCTCAAAGAAGAGGTTGGAGCCGAAGATATTGCCGCAGTGGTGGCCAAATGGACCGGCATCCCGGTAGACAGGCTTCTGGAGGGTGAAAAAGAAAAACTGGTACAGGCTGAAACTGCCTTAGCAAAACGCGTTATCGGTCAAAAAGAGGCAATTGTTGCAGTTGCCAACGCAGTCCGCCGGGCACGCGCCGGATTGCAAGATCCCGACCGCCCCCTGGGTAGTTTCATCTTCCTTGGCCCGACCGGTGTGGGAAAAACCGAACTTGCACGAAGCCTGGCTGACTTTCTTTTTGACTCGGAAACGGCCATGATCCGAATCGACATGTCCGAATATATGGAAAAACATTCGGTTGCTCGTCTGATCGGCGCGCCTCCCGGTTATGTGGGCTATGATGAAGGTGGCATGCTGACCGAGGCGGTGCGACGGCGTCCCTACTCTGTGATCCTGCTTGACGAGATTGAAAAAGCCCATCCTGATGTGTTTAACGTCCTGCTCCAAGTACTTGATGACGGACGGATGACAGACGGCAAAGGGCGTACCGTGGATTTCAAGAACACGATACTGATCATGACTTCCAACCTCGGCAGTCATATCATTATGGATCTGGCGCAATCCAATCCCGAAGCAATGCGCAAGGAAGTCGATGAGCTCCTACATCGCCAGTTTAAGCCGGAGTTTCTCAACCGTGTTGACGAGATCATCACGTTCCACGGACTGAGTCGAGATGATCTGTACTACATTGTCGACATCCAGATCAAACGGATGGCAAAACGGCTTGCCGAACATAAATACAAAGTGACTCTGACTAAAGAGGCAAAACAGTTCCTGGTCGACGCGGGATTCAACCCCACCTATGGCGCCCGTCCACTCAAACGGGCGATCCAGCGGTATATAGAAGATCCGCTAGCACTTGAAATCCTTGAGGGTCATTTTGTCGAAGGGGATCATATCCTCATCAATAAAGGACAGGATAAAGACCTGACCTTTTCCAAAAAATAGTCCTTGGTTTCACACCCCCTTCCTCAGGCGGGAGGGAGGGGGCGGCATCTCCACCTGTCCGGCCAACCGTCAATATAACGATTTCCGGTAGCCATACCAAAAGCCCGCAATACAATATCCGCAATTTCTTTCCCTTGCTCGATTTCATGACAATGAAGCGCTGTCTCCGCCTGAATTCACTCATCCCCGGGACAAAGCCGAACGTGAATCTGCAATAGCTTTTAAACTGTTTCGCCAGTACAGCCCATCCCCCCTCCCCAACCGGACCCACAACATAGGATCTAGACCCAGGCGACAGAACGGACACCAGACCGAGACAGGGC
>JBFJXW010000203.1:0-6516 GCA_041622895.1 Desulfobulbus sp.
ATCCAATCGGTCAATGGTCAAAGTAATAATTCAGACTCTAACCTTACGCTTTCACTGTGAATTGTATTGAGAAATATCGGTTACGAACCAGAAACCAAAGAATCCCTCCTGTTGCCCCAACCAGGATCTGGATCCCCCCAAGAGACTGGATGAGATGATGGGGGTTGAGTGAGACAAGAAACATAGCCAAACTGCCCATCATCATGCTGAAAAAATTAATGAGCGCTGAGGCGGATCCTGTGTCTTGGTTCTGTTGCTCAAGCATAAGGTTTATGCCAGGTATTCGCATGGTTATTATACCAAGAGTTGCAGGTGCAAGTGTCAGTGCGAAAAGCCATGGGGAAAGGTGCCCCATGGTCGCAATAACTATTCCGCAGCCCATGATTACGACAAAACAGAATGAAATAATGGAGTAGATTGGGATCTGTTTTGAAAGTCGAATGTACAGCATTGGCCCCGCCAGCGCGCAGAGTGCATTAAACGCAAAGAAAAAGCTGAATTTTTGTTCGCTCATTCCAAAACCGGAAATATAAATAAAGGACGATGATGCTAAAAAGGCCATCAATGCCATTGGGACCATGGAAAATATGACGAGAAGACAAGAGAATCTCGGGTTTTTCAGAACCACAGCCAAACGTCCCCAGGAATGAACCACTGAGCCTGCATACTTTTCTTCAAGAGATTCTTCAAAAAAGAAGGTGACAATCGCTGCTGTTACACCAATTCCTGCAAGGAGCAAGAACACCATTCGCCAGGAACCTATTTGCAGGAGAAAGGCGCCAATTATCGGTGCTACCATGGGCGCGATGGTGACCATAGACATAACTGTCGCCATGACTTTTTCCCGCTCTCGTCCATCGTAGAGATCTTTGACAATCGCGGTGGCGACCACGGTGACAGCTCCACCGCAAAATGCCTGCAATATGCGTGAGACAATGAGTTGCTCTATGTTCTGGGAGAAAGCACAGAGTATGCTTGAAATGATATACCCCCAAAGACCTGTCAACAGTATTGGCTTGCGCCCGAATTTTTCACTGAGCGGCCCCCAAAAAAGTAAGCCGAAAGCATAAAAAACAAAGAACAGACTCAGTGTTAAATTCACCTTGGAGTGGCTGGTGCCAAGCGTTTCGACCATCTGCGGCATGGCCGGTATATAGAGATCCGTAGAAAGTGGGGGGAAGGCGCTTATGAGTGCAAGAAATACAAGTATTCCTGAATTCCCAATCTTTTTTTGACGTTGTCTCAAAGGGTTATTCCTGGCTGGTTATCAACACTTCTGGGTAATTGCCATGGGGAACGCTAAAAAAACGTCCCCCATACCATTTTTCATATCTAAAATTGAATAGTGTAATGGTGGTGGAAGATCAACTAGCCCTGATAATTCTGGGTCAACTTGGCCAGGTACCAAAGGGTTGCTTCTCAAATTGCATTGAACCATCACTGCCTTTAAATATGTTGATCCACGCATTCCAATTTTCAGTGTCCATCTCAGGGTAATCAAGTCGGTAGTGACTGCACCGACTCTCTTTACGCATGATTGATGCCTTAAGCTTCATCTCAGCACTTAAAATCATATTGGAAGTTTCAAAAGCTAGACGTAACTCATGCAGATCTGCGGCTCGAAGCATCGGCATGTGATGGTCTCGCAACTCTTCAACATAGGCAAGGGCTGCTTTCAGAAGATTTTCTTTCTTTATGTATAGTATGAAATTGGGGATCATGATGCCTTGCAGGGTTTGCGTCACCCAGGCAGGGCTATATCCGGTCTCTCTTTTTAGAGGAGCAAGAATCTCTTCTTTTACTTCCTTCATCTTCGCTTTTGAGATCTGTGCTATCTCAATGTCCTGGCTGTATTCGGCAGCCGCCTTTCCCGCAACCCCGCCTTGTACGGCAGAACCAGCAAGTGAGGAGCCAATCTGGGTGTAGATTGCCCCAGCCATATAGGAACCAAGTGCATCACCGGCCGCGTATAAGCCAGGAATATTTGACTCGCATTTATCATTGATGGGAACCAAACCTTCTGATTTATGAATCGCCATACCGGCAGAAGAACCTCCGACCAGTGTTCCCGCCATACCCGGAGGTGCTCCACCATCTTTATTCGGACCGCCGGGTCCAGGGCCATCGCCACCCTGAGGGGGACCACCTCTCTTGAATTCATCCGGAACATATGGCCCGCCTTTTGCGACATGGCCCCCTTTTGCTGCGCCAGGACCACCCATGCTCACAGGGTTGCCGGACATATAGGCTTTATAATTAAGATCTACGCCCAAATCATGGCGGACTGCAACACCACCTACGCTCGGTTTTCTCTCAAACATTCCGTGCCATCCGTCAAAACAGGATGCCGCATTTTCAGCCTGGCCCGGATGTCCGTCATTCCATTCCTTGCCCGTCACCTTGGCGCCAATATTATAGGCCATGATCGTGCCGTCATGGGTGAGGTCGCAAATAGGAAAGCCGTTGGGTTTAAAACCACCGGCTCCGGTGCAGAGGATCACACTTTTTGCTTTGAAAAAATGTATCTTCTCATCGTCCTGGCTAAAACCGGCAGCACCTGCGATACGACCGTCTTCTTTGATGAGATGGGTGATAACGATTCTCTCTTTGACAGGGATATTTCTCTCTTTTATGGGCTTGCTAAAGCTTTTATTGTACAGGGGGGAATCAAAAAATCCCCACTCTTTCAGCTCATTGACACGGGCAAGGGAGTGCTCTGCCATCTGCCGGGTGTAGACTGGATTATTGGTACCGATTGCAGAGCGAGAGATTTTAGCTACAAACTCATCAAGGCTTAATTTTGCTGAACTGGGATCATATGCAAAGATTCCCTTGGCAAATGGGGTCTGTCCCGAGGAACCCAGACGTCCTTTAGAAACAAGCATTACACTGGAACCACCATCATGTGCCTTGACGGCTGCAAATAGCCCTGCAATTCCACCGCCGATCACCAGCACATCCGTTTCATTTTCGGTGAATGTTATCGTATCAGCATCTATTTTTGTAATATTGGGACTGCAAGCGCCATCCTTTGGAGAGAGTCCAATGGCTGCCATTGTGGCAAGGCCTGCCGCTCCACCAGCGATTGCCATAAACTTACGGCGTGACAGGTCTTTTGGGGTGTCTGTTGTCTTCATTTCTATTTCACCGTTTCTATTTTTTTGAAAAATATGTCTTTAGAAGGAGTAGGATTCCGCTTGCAGTCAGTACGCCGAGAAAGAGTGACATTACTGTAGTTGAGTGGCGGCCAAGATCAATTGCGTGCCAGGCGGCAAGGGCTACAAACAGTATCGCCAGAATGCCGTGGAGGATCCTCCAGCTCTTGTATTTCATGGGCAGTTTCGTGCGCATAAATGATGTGACGCCCAGAATCAGCATGATACACCAGGCAAGGATGCCAAGAACGACGCCTAAATTCATTGTAGTGACCATGGTGACGAAGGCATCAACAGGGGACACTCCTGCTTCAAAAAAGCGTGGTATCACAATATATAGCGGGTGGAAAAGCATTACTGCGACAAATGTGTAACCGATAAATTTATGATATTTTAACACGCTGCCCATTGTGAGATTTCTCACGGCGGATCTATTGGTGCGTGCCCAGAAAAACTGTCCAATCAGCTGAAAAAAGGCCAGGATGGTGAGGAAAGAAAAAAATTCTTTTACGAACGATCTTTCCGGGTAATTACCCATGGTGAAAAGCAGCAGCAGGGGGATACCGGTAAGGGCAAGTAATGACAGTTGAAAAAAGCGATTTTGTATATATGCAATCATCGTTTTCATCCCCATGAAACTACCACTGGAATAGATTTTTCAGGTGAAATGGTGATTGCATCAACTGGGCAATACATCCTGCACAGGTGGCATATCTGACAGTCTGCCGGATACGCAATGAATGCTTTTTTCGTCTTCGGGTCTTTACGGATAACGTCGGTGGGGCAGGATTCTATACATTCCCCGCAACCGATGCACCCTTGAATGGTTTCTATGGCCATACGTTGACTCCTTGTTTTACAAATGTTTGTTGTTTATATCTAAGTCCGATAAACGGGAAAAATGTACTTTATCTTAAATACTTGGGCGTACCCCACCAAGTGTATTGAGGATTCTTTCCAGGGGGGTTCGCAATGATTCAACCTCCTGCTGGCTGAATTCTGAGCGGATGTCATCTTCAATCTGGCTTATCACCTTTGCGGTAAAACGTGCGGCTTCTTGTCCCTTTTGGGTGAGCGTGACATTGATGATTCTATCATCGTTTGCGTCTCGTTTGCGGCTGATTAGTTCAGACGCTGCCATCTTTTTCACAAGATTTGTAACCGTTGCGGGTTTTATATGAAGCCCCACAGCAATTTCCCTCTGGGTCAATGTTTTATGACTCAGTAAGGTTGTAAGAATTTTCGCCTGCCCGATATGAATTCCTTGTTCGCTCAGGGCACTTCTAAATCTATCTTCGATTAGTTTTCCTATGTGCACAAAAAGGTGCATCAACGGTTTATCCAATTTGTTTTGTTTCATCTGGCCTCCCCCATTTTATTATGTTAGCAAGCTAATCGTTAGCTATCTAACCGTCAAGGGCCATTTTGTCTATTTGCTAATTTTTTATTTGTTTCATTATCCTGATTATATTGCGATGCTTGTCATGATGCATAAAAGGATTTTCCCTTTCATGCAGGAGAGGTATCTCTATGAGAAGATCTTGTAAATTTGAGAGGTATCCTGAATAGGCTACTATTGGCAATAGTAACCATTTAAGCAATTCTGCAACGTAGAACGGTTCCTGATTCTGCGAACCACCTGAACAGTAGATATCGGAAATTTGCCAGTCGGTAATGATTTTTGATATTACGCCAGCCAATATGAACGGCCGACGCATTTGGGAAACCCCGAATGGGTGCCACAGGAGAGGCGAGGGCACGAATCAAAGCCTCTCTTTAGCGCTTTGTTCAAATTTTCGGTACCACTTCCGCCGTAACAGCTTGTTTTTCCTAACTGGAAAGAGTTTGGTACTATTCTGCCAAGTCCTCTTTTTTGCGACCACGACTCACAAAAAGGACTGTGCCGTTCTTGTGATCAGAAACACCAGGCGGCGAGCAACACCAGGGCAAATCTAAGTAAATTCCTATTGTTCACCGACGTAGAATGGTCTGAACTGGTTTTCGCTTTTTTGAAGGGCAGCTTCGATGATTTGCAACATTCGTTCCTTGGCAGTCGGCAATTGACCTTCAATATTGATGTAATTGGTATAGTGGTCGCTGGTCAGATATGAGTTCACTTCCAGGCGCTTGATGATTTCAGAAGTTTCCCGCAAAACTTCATGCGGACCCAGCATAACGAAAGTTCCATCCATTACATCTCTTAAGAGAGGTGTATTTTTCTTAGGGACAAACGTTCTCAATCTGATGAAATCCGGCGAGATCTGGTTAAGGACTTTGGCGGTTTCCCGTGCATGTTGGCGTGTACGTTCTTTCCCGCCGATGCCAAGAATAACGTAAAGGCTGAGTTCAATCCCGGCGTCCATCACGTACTTACCGGCCGTAATTTGCTTTTCACTGTCCGTTCCTTTTTTGATGAGCCCTAAGATTTCATCGTCGCCTGATTCAAGACCGACGTGTATCCGGGAGAGGCCAGCTCTTGCCAGTTTCTTCATTCCCTCAGACCCTTTTCTAGCGATATATTGAGAAGAGCCATAGACTGTTATGCGTTCGAGATTAGGAAAGAGATCTTTTGCATACTGGCAGATTTCACATAGCTCATCCGTCTTCATGGCGATGGTATTGCCGGCAGGGAAGAAAAGGGTTCGGACGTACGCACCATATTTATCGACCGCTTCATGCATATCTTCCTTGATATCTTCAACCGGTCGAACTTTATATGGTATTCCGTCTTTATAAACCAAGCAAAACGTGCAGCAGTTATGGGGGCAGCCGACAGTTGCCTGTATTAAAAGGGAGTCGGCTTCGCTAGGGGGTCTATAGATTGGGCCTTCGTATCGCATCGTAAATCTTCTGCCTGTTCGTTGGTGGATCCGTTGTCTATTCGCCATCAGATGTTTTGTCGCAAATGGACTGCATACGCAATGTCTGGCATTACCGGCGGCAATGAAGCGCAGCAGAATTGCCGCCCGTGTGCATGCCATTGTGTACGCCCGGCATGGGCGTGATGGGATGGGGTGCAAGTCCCCTGTATGTAAACCCTGGTACTGTTGTGATAACAGGACCATAAATACCAGCCGAAGGCAAGGGCGGAACCGTGAGGAACCGTCCGGAGGGCCGCAGGCTATGAGCCGTCAGGCGAAAGCGACCAGCGGGAGAGCGGTAACCCGGAGTGCAGGTAAGCGAGTGCAACGAGACTCCGAAACTATGAGCCGACGAACAGAAATGGCAGACAAGGCCGAGTCTCTGGGTAAGTCAGCACAACATGACGAAACTTCGGGCTTGGGAGATATGGTAAATGCCGTGATCGGAGTCTCCCTTTGGTCGCTTACCTGTGTAGCGACAGATCACGTCCTTATCCGGG
>JBFJXW010000204.1:0-6448 GCA_041622895.1 Desulfobulbus sp.
CTGTCCGTTTTCATAGGTGATGTCGTGCACGGATTCGTCGTGACCGAGATCCGCAAAGTGCTGGCGTACCGCGGCATCTATGGGGATCACACGCAGCCGCACGCCGAGCAGCTCCGCCAGCCGCTCGGCATTGCTGCGCGTGCGCTCGGTGGTACCGAAGCCGGGCATGGTGATGGCCTCGATGCCGTTCCGATCAAGGCCGAGCTTGTCGAACGTCTTGACCGTGACCAGCAGGGCCAGGGTCGAATCCAGGCCTCCGGAAATGCCAATCACCGCTCGTGTGCAGCGGACGTGGCGCAGCCGCTTGGCCAGCCCGGTGGTCTGGATGGAAAAGATCTCGTTGCAGCGTTCGGCCCGCTCTGCCGCAGCCGGCGGCACAAAGGGCGTGGCCTGTATCGGCCGCAGCAGCGCGGAGACGTGCACATCGGGCAGGGAAAAGTCGATGACTCGATACTCCATGCCGCTGTGCGAGGCTGAAAAGCTGTTGCTCTTGATCCGTTCGTTGACCAGACGCTCGATGTCGATGTCGGCGGCGATGGTCTGGCTGCTGAACTGGAAGCGTTCGGTTTCGCTCAGCAGGGTGCCGTTTTCCGCGATCAGCGAATGCCCGGAAAAGACCAGGTCGGTGCTGGACTCGCCGGGGCCGGCCGAGGCATAGACATAGGCCGCCAGGCAGCGTGCGGACTGGGACCGCACCAGCTCGCGGCGGTAGGGGGCCTTGCCCAGTATTTCCGGACTGGCCGACAGATTGAGCAGTACTGTTGCACCACTGATGGCCATGGCGCCGCTCGGCGGGTTGGCCACCCAGCCGTCCTCGCAGATTTCGATGCCAATGACGCAGTCCGGCATTTCTTCGGCGCTGAAGAGCAGATCCGTACCAAAGGGGATCCTCTCGCCCCGCCATTCAACGGTGTCTGCGTTGCTGTCGCGGGCCGAGGAGAACCAGCGTTCTTCATAGAATTCCTGGGTGTTAGGCAGGAAAATCTTGGGCACTATCCCGAGGATGCGCCCGCAGGAGATGAAGACCGCGCAGTTGTAGAGCCGCCCGCCCTGGGCCACGGGCGCGCCAACCACAAGGGTTATCTGCTTTTCGGAGCTGAACTTGGCCAGATCAAAGAGGGCTTGCTGCGCCTGCTCAACGAGCAGGGATTGGAAAAAGAGATCGCCGCAGCTGTAGGCCGTAACGCACAGCTCAGGCAGAACGAAAAAGCGGCAATCCTGGGCAGCGCTGACTGCGCGGCGGATCTGCTCGCAGTTGAAATCGATGTCTGCGACCCGATGCTCCGGGCTGATCACGCCGATTCGGACCAGTCCTTGAACGGACAATCTGGTTTCCATGCTTCCCGCCCTCCTATTGGACGCTGCAGCCTGTTGGCCATAGGTACATCACGGCAATGACCGGAGTTTTTCCTGTGCACAACTGAACTGATTTTTGGGTACGTTTACACAAACGACAGAGCAGCCCCGCATACTTTCGCCTGAGTTCGCCTCCTGCGGGGCTGTCATCCGGATTTTGATCTCCAAATTTTAGTCCCGTTACATGACCTTATTTGGGGGAGATGTCAAACCCATTCAATCGACCATCCTCTTGTCCAAGAAATCAAATGCTTCAGCAGCATTATGGGCCCGTTGCCTCGCCCTATCGTTCTTCGACAGGAGGACAATACAACACGTTGAATTTGTGTCGACCTTTTCCAACGAGTCAACAGGGGATCCTCCCCGTAGCTCAGCGCTGCGCTCTTCACCAAAGAGGACGTGCAAGGTGCTGCTTGCGGACTCTCAAGAGGCGTTAGATGGCAAGGCAGAACGAATTCTTTTCCAGAAACTGAACATTGTTTTATCAGGTGATTGATTATACAGGGGTTCCCCGCTCAATCACACGGCTTCTATCGGGGTACTATGCACTGCAGGAGTGCTCTCCGTAATTCCCGATGTCATGCATTTCGTGAGATCGAGAAGGGTACCGGCACTGGTACTCTTCTCCTTGGGTGCCCCCTTTTCGCTGTTTTCTGATTCTCTTTGGGCGGCAGAGTCAAAACCTTCCACTTCATATCTCATCGCACACTATCCCTCTCAGGGGCGTGGATCACGCGACCGGAAAACAGGCCCGTTGACCAAAAACAGTATTTCATTTTTTTACCACCTGTGTGCTGGGTGCGCAACAGTTCGAAATAATGCTGTTTTGCTGAGAAAGATGTCGCCACGCAACATGACATGGATTGCGGCGCACTGACGTGGAGAGCGCGGTGAATAGGGGGGTGCAGGGGCGGGTGCAGGAGGGGAGGGAAGGGGAGCGGAAGACGGTGCCGAGAGGCCTCATGCATGCCGCCGCTCCCCGGAAAGGGGGGTGACCGGTTTCAGCTGCGCTGGCCGTATTGCTCGTAGCTGACTTTATCGGAATGGAGCGAATCAAAGGGGTGGCCTTTTGCACTGTCCGCCGGATAGCCGATGCCGACAATTGCCAGCACGGTCAGCCCCTCGGGCAAAGCCAACACGTCGGTCAAGTAGTCCTGCGAGCTGGTTTTGTCTTCCCGCTGCCGCAGCCGTATCTGCACCCAGCAGCTGGCCAGGCCGAGATCCGTGGCCTGCAGGTGAATAAGCGTGGTGGCGATGGCCGCATCTTCTACCCAGACATCGGATTTGGTCGGGTCGGCGCAGACCACGATTGCCAGGGGGGCGCCGTTAAGAAAGGCTGCGCCGTGGGCCTTTGCGACGGACAGTTTCTCCAGCCGTCCCTTGTCGGTAACCACGATGAACTCCCAGGGATCTTTGCCCTTGGAAGAGGGTGAGCGGAGCGCCGCCTCCAGCAGCAGGTCCAGTTTTTCCTGTTCGATCGGCTGATCCGTAAAACGGCGTATACTTCTGCGTGTGCGTAACAGATCGATAAACATAGGGTCTCCTCTTTGATTGCAAGTGGTTAGGCCAATGCCGTGGCGATTTCCTTTTGAATGGCGGCAATGCAGGCGTCGGGATCGGCCGCATCGCGGATGGGACGGCCGATGACCAGGTAATCGGCACCGTCGGCGATGGCCCGGCCCGGTGTGGCCACGCGTTGCTGGTCGTTTACATCCGCTCCGGCAGGGCGGATGCCCGGGGTGACCATGGCGAATTCCTGGCCCAGCTGCCCGCGTAACAGCGCCGCTTCCCGTGCGGAACAGACAACCCCGTGACAGCCGAGGCGAAGCACGGTTTCGGCCCGCTGCAACACCAGGTCATCCACCGAACCCTGATACTGCAGTTCGGCTACCTGCTCGCTGCCGAAACTGGTGAGCACGGTGACCGCCAGAATCTGAATGCCGGTATCAGCGGCCAGGGCCGCTTCCACCACGGGTCCGTACCCGTGAACCGTGGTAAAGGTGATGCCGCGGTCGGCAAACTGCTGGACCGCCAGCCGCACCGTGGCCGGGATGTCGTAGAGCTTGAGATCAAGCATCACCTTGCAGTCCTTGCGGACAATATAGTCCACTACCGTCCAGCCGCCGGCAAAGAACAGCTGCAGTCCGACCTTGAAAAAGCGGATGCGTCCGGCCAGCCGGTCCACCAGGGCTATGGCCTCGCGGGGATTGGCCACATCCAGGGCAAAGATGATGCGTTCTTCCAGGGGGATATCGGTTGCGTTCATGCCTGAATCATTTCCTCCTTGAGCATGCGGTCGGCAAAATCGAGCACAAACTGTCGTTGAGCCTGGGTGGCCTGGGCGATGCAGGTGCAGTGCATATTGGAAGCGCTGCGCAGCAGCAGCTCGAACCGGATGGAGCTTGGTTCCAGAATCACGGTGAAGTAAAACGGGCCGCATTCCCCATGGCCGATCTGTTCCGGACCCAGCAGGTCCGGCGGTACGCTGAGAAAAAAAACGCCTTCCACGGCCCCCGGTTTCAGGGTTCGTTTGAGATAGCTGTCGAGATTGTCGTGTTCGAGAAACGAGAGTTCGTCGATCATGTATTGTCGCATGGTGCTGTTCCTACTGTGTGTAATGCAATGTGTTGCGGTGCGTGAGAAAAGGCCTTTGTGTATGCGTGCTCTTATAGGTGTTCGGCTGCCAGTGAGGCCAGGTGGCTGCGTTCGGAGCGGGTCAGGGTGATATGGCCGCAGGACTCCTGGCCCTTCAACCGCTCTACTGTGTAGGTGAGGCCGTTGCTGCTGGCATCGAGATAGGGATTGTCGATCTGCTCAGGGTCACCGGTCAGGACCATCTTGGTCCCCTCGCCAGCCCGGCTGATAATGGTTTTCACCTCGTGCGGGGTCAGGTTCTGGGCCTCGTCGATAATCACGTACTGACGGGAGATCGAGCGGCCGCGGATATAGGTCAGGGCTTCGAGTTCGATCTTGTCGTCCTTGATCAGGCGGTTGATGCCCAGTTCGATGGCCGCGTCGTGCTTGCCGCCATCGGTCAGGCCCATCAGGTAGGAAAGATTGTCGAAGATCGGCTGCATCCACAGTTTCATTTTTTCATCCTTGGTGCCGGGCAGATAGCCGATATCGCGTCCCATGGGGATAATCGGCCGGGAAACCAGCAGTTTTTCGTATCGGCTGCCCTTGAGGGTGTTGGCCAGTCCCGCGGCCAGCGCCAACAGGGTCTTGCCGGTTCCGGCCTGGCCGATGAGCGACACCAGGGAAACTTCCGGGTCCATCAGCAGTTCCAGAGCAACCCGCTGCTCCATGCTGCGTGGGCGGAGGTTCGAGGCACTCTCGTATACAGGGTTGAGTGTTTTCAGCGTGTTACTGTTTATGGCCCGGCCGATGCAGGTGTGTTTTTCGTTGGCCGAATCGACCAGCAGCGCAAACTCGTTGGGCTTGAATTCCTCGTCGTCCAGCTTCATTTCTTTGGCCTCATACATCCGATCGATGGTGGCCGACGGTACTTGGATCGTGCGCCAGCCGGTGTACAGCTGGTCGAAATCGGCTTTTTCCTTCTCGAAATCCTGCACTTCGATACCCATGGCATCGGCCTTGAGGCGGGCATTGATATCCTTGGACACAAAAATGACGCGCTTGCCCTGGCTGTTTAATTTGTAGGCCGTGGCAATGATACGGTTGTCCGGGATGGTGAGATCAATACAGGTCCCCTCGGCCTCATCTTTTTCCATGGTAATGAGGACCGTGCCGCCATCGTCAGTGGGCACGCCTTTGCCCAGGCTGCCCCGAACACGCAGCTGGTCGAGGGTACGGATAACATGGCGGGCGTTGCGCCCCAGCTCATCGTTGTTCTTCTTGAATTTATCCAGCTCTTCAATCACCGTCATCGGCAGGACCACGGTGTTGTCGGCAAAGGAGGAGATTGCGTCGCTGTTATGCAGGAGAACGTTGGTATCGAGAACGAAGAATTTATCAGGCATGAGACTCCCGGAGGCTAGAGGATTGGTTACGTTTACGGTTTACAGATCGAGAAAGGTGGTATCCTGGTTGATCACTTCACAGCCGTCTTCTGTGACAATCGCCATGTTTTCCAGACGGATGCCGCCCCACTCGGCCAGATAGATGCCGGGTTCCACCGTCACCACCATACCGGCCTGCAGTTTTTTGCGGTTCCGCGATGACAACCGCGGTTCCTCGTGGACCGCGATACCCACTCCGTGGCCCAGTCCGTGACCGAAGAAATCGCCGTAGCCGGCATCGATCAATACCTGGCGGGCAGCGTGGTCGACGTCGAAACCGGTCACTCCGGCTCGAATCGCGTTGATTCCGGCGAGCATGGCCCGGCGTACCAAACGGTGGCGTTCGAGGAAGGTCTGGTCCGGTTTGCCGGCAACAAAGGTTCGGGTCATGTCCGAGCAATAGCCCTGGTAGACCAGGCCCATGTCGATCAGTACCAGATCGCCGGCCTGCAGCTCACGATCCGTGGGCACGGCATGCGGCCGGGCGGCGTTGGTGCCGAAGGCGACGATGGTGTCGAAACTCGGCCCCTCCGCGCCCATCTCCCGCATGGTCAACTCCAGGGCCAGGGCGATTTCCCGTTCGGTCATGCCCGGCTCGATGGTGTTGTACACCGATTGAAAAACCTTCTCGTTCAAGGCGGTGGATTTGCGCAGCAGCTGCAGTTCCTCTTCGCTCTTGACGACCCGCATCTTTTCCACCAGGCCGCTTTCCGCTTTCAGCTCCAAACCGTGTTTTTCGGCCATGGTCGAAAGCCGCAGAAAGGTGGCGTGCAGGGTGTAGTCGCTTTCAAAGCCCAGGGTACGGATGCCGAGTTTGGCCGTCAGCTTTTCCAGCAGTTTCAGCAATCCCTTGGTGTAGCATTCCACCTGGAAGAGGGGCGCCTCGGCTTCGGCCTGCAGCGTGAAACGGGAGTCCGTCAGCAGCAAAGGGCTGCCATCGGCGGGGATAAGGAGATACCCCGAACTCTCCTGGATGCCGTGATCGGTGGCGGTATAACCGCTGAGGTAGCGCCGGTTGTCGGGCTGGGCTACCAGCAGGGCATCGGTTTTTTTCCGCCGCAGGGCGGCCTGCA
>JBFJXW010000205.1:0-6440 GCA_041622895.1 Desulfobulbus sp.
CAGGGGAGGGATGGGATTGCAGCAGTTGCTGAAAAAAGACGGCGGAATCGATCAGACGCTGGACTGGAAAAGTGGTTCCGCCGACAGTGTAGCGCGTTGCTGCCGGAAGGGCACGCAGGTAGTTGAGGCTCTGGTTAAGGACGCTTTCCATCTCGTGGAAGTGGAGATCGTCCCGAAAATGGGGATAGGCGGACGGCTGTAGCGGTGCGGCAAAGCAAGAGCCGGTGGTCTGTGCCAACGCGAGCGCAAGCACGACAGCGAGAACAGCAAGTGGCCGATTGAGCCGGTAGCGGTTCAACGCAGCCTCCACCGGGTTATCGCTTTGGTGCTCAGCGGGCAAAGGCCTCTGCCAGCTCGGTCACCGCCATGGCATACCGGTTGGAGTGATTCCATTCGGTTATCGCTTGAAAATTGGGATACCCGGCTACATACCGCTTGGCATGGGCAGTGCCAGGTTCCAGTTCCAGGCCGATAATGGTCAACGGTCTGTTTTGCGGGGAAGGGGGCAGGTTGCGGTTTTGCACCCTACGCACCAGTTCCAGGGGTACCAGCTGCTTGCGGCCTTTCCGCTCCGCTGCCACCAGTACCGGATTTTTTAATGTATTCCCCAGTTCTCCATAAATGGGGGCATCGAGGGTCCAGTGGTGCTGCTTCAGATAGTTGGCGATGGAGGCCAGGATATCCGGCACCGAGTTCCACACGTCCCGTTTGGTATCGCCATCGAAACTGACGGAATATTTGCGAAACGAGGATGGGATGAATTGGGTCTGGCCGAAAGCCGCCGCATAGGAACCCATGACGCCATGGGGATCGATCTGGTTTTCCCGGCAGAGCAGGAGGAAGTGAATCAGCTGTTTGCGGAAAAAAGCAGATCTGCGTGGGTAGGCGTCAAACAGGGTGTTCAGGGTCTGGAGGGCATCAAACGATCCCTGATGCGTACCGTAGCGGGATTCCACACCCCAGATGGCCACCACCACCTCCCGGTTCACCCCGAAGGTTGCCTCGATGCGATCCAGCAGCTCCTTGTACTGCTCCAATTTCTCTTTGCCGGTCTGGATGACTTGCGGCGTGATAAACAGCGGTCTGTATTGATAGTAGGGTTTGGCTTCCCATTGGGTATCCATGAGAACCAGAACCCGTTGATTGATGGTCTGGCCCTGAAAGATGGCCTGCAGTTCCTTGGTCGTGAAATGGTGCTTGTGGCGGAGTTCGGCAAACAGCTGCTGGTATTTTTCCTGCCGGAGATCAATGGGTTGTCCGTCGGTGACACGGTCGGCCGCCAGGGGCGCCGCGGTCGCTGAGGACCAACAGAGCATCTGCAGCACAACTATCACCAGGCTGGTAAGGAAGAAAGCAGGTGTCAGGGAGTTGAGCCGCCGGGTTGGGAGACAATCAATCATGAGGGCACCATGGGAGCGGGTTACGGAGAAAAATGACGGGAAAAGTGGGAGAGAAAGGTCTCTAGTTCGTGTTCCGGCAGGCTGTTGATCCCGGCAGCGGCAGCCCTGCCGCCACCGGTGGCGAACTGGCGGCACAGGGTATCGGCGCCAGTGCGTGTTGTCAGCGGGGCACGAACACTGACCATGTAGCTGCCGTCGGGATGGGTGAGCAGGGTTGCGTGGGCGAGATCAGGCTGATCGCGTGCCAGCTGATTGGAAAACACTCCGACCACTCTTTTCGACCATGAAGCATCCGGAAGACGAAAGACCCGGCCCGCGGGGTACACCCTGAAGGGAGCGACCTCTGCAGCAGAGGCCATGTCATGCGCATAGCCATTTTTCAGCTTCTGGATGATGGTTGCCTGCTGATAAAAGCTGAACGGATCGGCATAGTGCTGCACCTCGCGAAATAAATCAGCAGGGTGAGCGAGCAGATCGTCCACGGTGAATCCGTAGCCGTTGTAATTGAGGAGATGGCCGATCTCTTTGAGTTGTTCTGTATGTGCTGCGTCCAGTTGCAGGGTGGCGGCATAGGACCCGGCCACTTCGTCAAGGTTGTCACCAAAGGCACCCGCGACCGCCCAGGGCGCAAATTTTCCGGCCAGCAGCCGGTCTATGATGAGTGCGGTACAGATGTGGGGTGAGGGGTCAATATGCGTTGTGAGCAAGGGCGAAGCAGGGATCTCGCCACTGTAGTGGTGGTCGGCGTACAAGACGGAATTGTTGTCCGCCAGAAGCTGTTCAAGAGCGGTGCGGTTTCGATCCAGCGAAATATCCAGCACGGTTATACGACTGTCGGTGGTGCCGATGACCTGTTCCAGCAGGGTGATATCCCGTTTGACGCCCGTGACCAGTCGTGTTTCCGGTAGGGGAAACGCTAAGCGGAGTTGATGCAGTGCGCAAATCCCGTCCGCATCGCCATTGAATACATCAATACAGTGCATGGCTGGTGAGGTATCGCAGTGTGCCGTGGCGGCGCTTCCTAAAAACCGGGAACATCAATACCCAACGGATTGCCGATATTGGCCAGGCGGAAGGTCACCATGTACGTTTGGTCATTAGAGGTGGTATACGAAGAAAGTTCAACCGACCAGCAGGGTGCCATGTAGAGCAACCGTATTTTTTCTTCTATGGTCTCATTTGCTTCGATAGCACGTTCGAGGCCGTATCCGGCCGCAAAGTTATACGGGAGCAGGTACCATACGCTGCCGCTGATCGAATTGACATCAGTCAGGGTATTGTATCGATAATCCGCGGAGAACTTATCTCCTGCATCGCTATAATAATCAGCCTCGATAGAGTGGAGGTACGCTCCGTCGCCATAGACGTCTATCTCTGTGGTATACTTCAGGCGTGTGCGTTCCCAGGGGTAAAAACCGGTTTCGATTTCCACAGGGGTCAACGGGGTGTCGCTTTCGGCGCTGCGCAGGTCGTATCCCTGTCTTGCCTTGAGAAAGGCATAATCCCGATCGTATGCGCGGCCCTTCCGTTCTCCGGAGAGATTGAGGAAATTGTTGACGCCGTAATAAAAAATATTTTCATCGTCAAGTTCATCGATCGTGTCGAATTGCGGCAGGGTGACGTCATCGGGGATCGAAGTGTACGTATAGGAGACATACGGGCGAAGGGTATGGCTCATGGAATCAATATTCTCCATGTTCACCGAAAAATCGCGCATCAGGGTGGATCCTATTTCTCCGCCCATCGTATAAAGGAACCGATTTTCTGAACTGGTATCCTCCCAGTCGGAGGCGCCGTTATCCTGAATGATGTACGAGGTGTCGCGAATCCCGCCGTTGACGGTCGTTTCCAGATACGGCGTCAAGGGGATGGCTGTCGTCAGTACCGGGAAAAGATCCAGCCGTTGTGCGCCGACGCCCTCTTGCCGATAGAAATTGATATAGGTGGCGTCCCAGGAAAAATCGGTTGCTCCCAGTTGGTTTACGGGAAGGAGTCCCGAGTAGTTGAGCGAAGGCAGTTTCCACACCTGGGAAGGGTTATCGGGGGTATAGACCTCTTCGCTGACATCGTTTACAGCGAGGAATTCACCCAGCAGGGCGGTTCCGTTTCCCCAGGGGCGAAGGAAGACGGCGGTGTTTTTCCGATAGGTATTCGATTTATCGTCAAAGCCGCGGCCAAAGACATCGGAGAACAGGTCATCGCTCGAACTGAAACCGGTAGAGCCGGTATTGAATTCCCCCAAGTAATCCAGGTCAGAGACGACATCCAGGTCCACACGGGTGATCCATTGGTTGATGTTCTGATCGGCTTTACCGCGCACCCAGTACCGGCTGGAGTTGGTGTGCGTGTAGTCTCCTTCTTGGTAGTAGGAAACCTCGGAAGGGTCGGAAAGCGCATCGTCAAGGTAGTTGCCCATCAGCATGCCCTTGCTGTTCTCGTCGAGAATATACCGGTATTCCGCACCCATCATCATTCCCCGATTGGCATAATAACGGGGGAATAGAGTGAGGTCCGTGCTTGGGCTAAGGTTGAAGAAAAAGGGTGTTTCCAGGCTGAATCCGTCACGGTCCGACATGGAAACAGACGGAAAGAGGAAGCCTGTCTGCCGTTTTCGTTTCGCCGGCAGCAGCATGACCGGTGTATAGAGCACCGGCACATCCTTAATCCTGAAGGTGGCGTGTTTAAGGAGGGCGTAGCCGCCATCGGTGATTTCCGCATCTGCGGCGGCAAAGCTCCAGGGAGGTGTTTCTCCCTCTTGCAGCTTACAGGTAACGACCCAGCCGTCTTCAATGTGGTACGTCAACTCACCTGTTTTTTCGATGACCTTGCCTTCAAAATGCAGATCTTTCTCTTGGCGGATAATGGTGGCGTTGTCAAAAGCACCGGTTGCCTTCTGCAGGTCGATGGTACCAGATTCCGCGGTCAGGCGATCCGTACCGATGGCAATCTTCAAGTTGCCCCGAGCCTTGACCGTGCCGAGATTGATGTCGTAGGCTACCCAGTCGGCTTTGACGGTGGTAACTGTTTTGTTTTCGGTTACCGATTCCTCTTCTTGCGCATCGCTCCGAGCCTTCTTATCCTCTTGCAACAGACCGTCCCATCGAGAGGGAGGAGCTTTCTTGGTTCGGGACACCGGTTCTTTTTTTTCCAGGATGACATTGCCTTCAGCTATGATACTGGGAGGATCTTCAAATCTGGTGATTTTATCGGCGGTTATTTCCCATTGGCTGGCATCAACCGAATCTGCTGAAAAAAGCGGCGTTGCAAAAAGGAATGAACAGGCAAAAACGATAAAAAAAAGTGCTAGGATCGGGGAGGGTGGAAAAATATGCTTCACCTCGATCGGCTCCTTTGAAAGGTTGATGTAAGCAGGAGGATGATGGTGCCGGACAGAACGGTGAACAGTCGCGGCCGCGCATCAACTGATTGTAGCGATAAAAAAAAGAAAAATAACAATACGTAATAATAGGGTCGAATGTACGTGTACGCTGGTGTTGTGTCAAGCGAAAAGACGTAGATTTGCCTTGCGTGACCGCGGAAATTAGTTTAAGTATCGGCAGTCGAAATATTACCTAATGGCCTGATTTTCCATGGCTTGCGGAAGCATTCCGCTTTGTAAGCTTTTTGCCGCAGCATCAACCGCTCCCAGCGCTGTATGAAATATATCTTCGGCCCGGTGAATTCCAGGCGACTCGGCCGCTCTCTAGGCATTGATCTTTTTGCAGGTAAAATTTGTAATCTCAATTGTCTCTATTGCGAAGTGGGGGTTACCGTCTCCCCTGTCCGTCACCGCGCAGTCTATACCCCCACCCGAGCAATCATTGAGGAAATCGATACCTTTTGTGCGGATCCCCTTCGGTTGGCTTCCATTGACGTATTCACTCTTACCGCCAAGGGTGAACCGACATTGCACAGCGGGTTTGGTGAGATTCTTCGCCATGTCAAACAGGTGACCGATAAACTGGTTGCTGTTCTGACCAATGGCACAACCCTGATGCTTCCGGAAGTTCGTCACGATCTCATGGCGGCTGATATTGTCATTCCTTCGCTCGACGCGGCGCGGCAGGAGAGTTTTGTACGGGTTGACCGGCCGGCGGCTGGCTTGGATGTACAGGAAATTATTGCTGGATTAACGATCTTTTCCCATGAATATCATGGCAGCATATGGCTGGAAGTTTTATTCGTCCAGGGCTGCAATGATACTCCAGAGGATATAGAGGCCCTGCTCGCGGCGATCAAACCGATGCGTCTTGACAGGATTCAATTGAACACGGTTATTCGTCCGCCGGCCGAACAGAGTGCGCAGGCGGTGAGTGACGAAAGGCTTGCTGAAATTGCACGGATCTTCCGTGAAGAATTAGCTTTGCCGGTTGATCTGCCTTCTGCACGGACCGCACAGGTCGCGCAGACGCAGCAATCGGAGGATTTGAAAAAAACAGGTGTGTCATCATTGGATGAGGCACTGGGTGAAATTGTAGAGATGTTGCAGCGACGGCCATGTACCGCCGCTGATATAAACCGGACGTTCCAACTGGGCGGTCCGGACAAGGTTGAGCAGCTGCTCGAACCGTTGGTGAACTCGGGCCTGCTGCACAAGCAGGATTACGGGGACGAATGCTACTATCAGGGATCATCGATGACATAATGACGCGACAGGTCACTTGTTACCTGGTCATCTGACTGATAGCGATGCACACGGGCAGCATTGCTTTTTAAAAATTTACGTAAAGGTTACTAATGTCAGAAAACGAACAAAAAACAAAAAAAGAAAAAACACTGCCAGTGCGCAAGGCAAAAACCGGCGCCTGGTGGAAAAGCGTGGCCAAGAAGGCACCGGAAAAATCAGCGAAACAGCCCGAAGCACCAGCTGCCACTGCACCGGAAACGGTTGCAGAGGACAGTGCAGTTGTCGAACCTGCCCCTTCCTCTCCTCAGCCGTCACCTGAGCCTTCCGTCCAAGAATCTGCCCCCCCTGTCGCCAAGCCGACTCCGCCCGCTGAGAAGCCCCCTGCTCCCGTAAAGGAGCTGGTGGAAGGCGAG
>JBFJXW010000206.1:0-6383 GCA_041622895.1 Desulfobulbus sp.
GGAACCGAGATAATAATCCGCGGATGCACCAGGGTCCGGCGATTATGTACCTTGTTGATGAAATAACGGAGCATGGCTTCGGTTACTTCGAAGTCTGCGATAACGCCGTCTTTCATGGGGCGGATGGCGACGATATTGCCCGGGGTGCGTCCCAGCATCTCCTTGGCCTCTTTCCCCACGGCAAGCACCCTGCTCCCCCGGCTATCCTTACGGACTGCTACCACTGAAGGTTCGCGTAGCACTATCCCTTTACCTTTCACATACAAAACTGTATTGGCTGTGCCCAGATCGATCGCAAGATCGTTGGACAACCATCCAAAAAGAAAATTAAACGGAGAAAACATTCCGGCATCACCTGTAAAGTATAAATGTTAACGTACGTACTTGACTGCGCGGGAAATTGAGTGCGATCGAGACGTACCAACACAACGATAATTACTATTGCAACCAAACCTCCTACATTACCAACAGAACTGATGCTTGGCAACGTATATGCTCATGACGTAAAAAAGAAATGAGAAAACCTTGACAAGGTCTCCCAAGCCATGGTAATTGGCTTGTGAAATTCAAAGGGGCTATAGCTCAGCTGGGAGAGCGCTTGAATGGCATTCAAGAGGTCAGCGGTTCGATCCCGCTTAGCTCCACCAAAAATATCAAAGGGTTACAGAGTTTTTCTGTAACCCTTTTTTTTGTTCTGATCACGCAAAACCGCTGTGCGAAACGGACGTTGCTTCGCCACAGCCCAAGCCTCTTCCAGCCCCGCAACACCATCTATCTGTTTTTCGAATACTTTTCAATGCCGTAGCCAATCATGGAGTTGGGTGCAATACTCTTGAAATCGCTCTTCGCCGCGATCCCGAGGCCGCGGCCAGTGGATCCGCAATTCCTCCGCTATCTGCCGGGTATTTCGATCCAGGAAGAGGACGCGATCCGCTATGGTCACCGCCTCCTGCACGTCATGGGTCACAAACAATATCGTCTGTGCCTGCTCCTGCGACAGCAGGAGCAGCAAATCCTGCATGTCTTCCCTGGTCTGGGCGTCCAGCGCTCCAAAGGGTTCATCCATCAAAAGAACCAAGGGCGAGAGAATCAGGACCCTTGCCAGCGCGACCCGCTGTTTCATACCGCCCGATAGCTCACGAGGCAGATATCTCCCGTACCCTTTGAGTCCGACCAAATCGAGAAAACGGTCGACTTCCACAGCCTTTTGTTTTGGGGTCAGTCTTCTGACGCCCAACCCAAAGGCCACATTTTCCCGGACCGTTAACCAGGGAAAGAGAGCATCTTCCTGAAAAACGACACATCGATCCGGGCCTGGTTTGACAATTTTTTCCCCTTGCAGCAGGCAGTAGCCGCTCGAAGGCGATAAAAAACCGGCAAGCACTTTGAGCAGTGTTGATTTGCCGCAACCACTACGGCCGGTCAGACACACCAGTTCCCCTTTGGTGATGCATAGCGACAGATTGTCCAACACTGATACCTTGGTATCGGCATCACCCAATAAAAGGCTGACCCCCACGACTTCCAGGATAGCCTGCCTGTCTCTACTGCTCACAACCGGTCCCGACACCGTTGCCGCCATCAGCACTGCCTCCTGGCACTCTTAAAGCAGACACGCAGCAGCAGGAGCAGCAGACGATCACAAACCCTGCCGATCAGCGCGATCAGCACAACGCCGACCATGATGATATCGATCTGGCCAGCCATCCTCGCATCCATGATCACCGCCCCCAGTCCGTCCGGCACGCCGGTGAGTTCGCCCAGCACCAGATAGGCCCAGGAAAGCCCCATGCCCAGCCGCAACCCGGCGATGATGTTGGGCATAGCCATGGGCAGCAGGATGGCAAAGATGCCGCGCATTCGCGAAACGCCGAGCATCGCCCCGGCCTGATAGAAGATCGGCGCCACCTGCCGGGCACCGGTCAGTGTATTGAGATAGATGGGGAAAAAGGCTGCCATGGCGACGAGGAAGACGGTGGTTTTGATACCGATGCCAAACCAGATCATGGCCAGCGGCAGCCAGCAGATGCCGGGCACAGCCCGTAAGCCGTTGATAGTTGTCGAAAGCAGGCGATTGACCAGACTGAGTCGGCCGGACAGAACGCCAAGGGGAATGCCAAGGGCGGCGGCAATGGAAAACCCCAGCAGCACCCTGGTCAGCGAGGCAGCAAAATCGCTGAGGAATCTGCCGGCGTACAGCCCCTGCCCCGGAGTACCGAAGATATAGCGCAAGGCGGCATCCCATACCGTCAAGGGATGAGGCAAAAGATACACCGGAATCGTCCCGGTCGCGCTTACTGCAAACCATGCCGTCACCAGCGCCCCGGGTATAAGCAGGGCGAGCAGCATGTTTTTTGTCGATATTCCGACTTTCCCCTTCCGACTATGCACGTCGAACCCGATAGCGATAGAAATCCGTTTCCAGCCTGATCAATTCGCGAATACCTGTACTGGCGTGATTCAAGGACGTGCTTCCTGTTGTGACGGTACCTGCAGCACCACCTTGCGAACGAACCGCAGGTCGAACAACTGCTCATAATCGGGCTGACGGTCAATCACACCCAGTGCCTGCATCCGCTTCCCTAGAGCTTTAGCCTTACGGACAAAAGCCTCGTCCATATTCCAGGCAAGCTCCATATTAGGGGCAGCCTGCTCCAGTACCCTGAGCGGTGTGCCGAAGGATTCGGCCCGCTGCAGCCAGCGGACTTGATCGCGGTTCAGTGCTTCGGTGGCTCGGGCATGGGCATTGACCAGCTGCTGCACTGCCTCAGGATTCTTTTCGATAAACATTCGGGTGACCAGCATACCAGCATTAACAGTCCCCACGGATTCGCCAAAATAGGGATAGGACAGAATGCGGCCGAATCCCTGATCTACGGCCAAAGCGGGAAACGGTTCCCCGGAGAGAAAAGCATCGATCGCCCCCTGTGCCAAGGCCGTGCCCATATCAAAAAAGTCGATCCGCACCAGGGTGACATCCGTTTCCGGTGACAGATTGTTGCGTTGCAACGTTTCCCGCAACAGAATTTCATGCATGGTACCCGGAACATAGCCGATCTTGCGTCCCTTGAGGTCGGCGACGCGTTGCACAGGACCGTCCTTACGAACCACCAGAGCCGAACATTTGTTGCACAAGGCGGCAACCACCACCACCGGCTGTCCCATGGCCGCCGATTGGATGGCATGGGCCAGCGTGGTGCCGGCCATGTCGAGACTGCCGGCCAGTACAGCAGTTTTCTGATCCGCCGGATTGGTGAAGGGAAAGACGGTCACGGTATCGCTTCGCTGCAGAAAATCCTGGTAAAAAAACGGTTGAATCGTCTGCGCGGTTTTCCAGGTACCGACCTTAAACGCTGCGGCCTCGGCTCGGCCGGACCCGAAAAATAGAGGGAGCAGCCCCACAACAAGCACAACAGCAACAAACATCCGGATCTTCATGGTACCTTCGCCTCGCTTTCAGATGGGCACAGGATCCTGTGCGGGATCGATCAGAAACAGTTGGAGGCCAGGTCCGGGTTCCATTCCATTTCCCGGAACATTTCGGCGCAACGGGCAACCGACCACCCCCTCCCCTTGCCGGTATCGGCCTGGCCGTCACGTGGGCTTGAGCCGACCTCGGAAAACAGCAGATTAGCCCCGGTTACCAGCGACAGACTGTGCGGCTCGTGGGTGCAGTGAGCTTTGACGGTATCCCCCATCACCAGACGACTGACGGCGCCCATCTGCGCCATGCGCCGCTCGCTGATCATGCCGAACGGCTCCATGGGAGAACCGGGAAAATTGATGCGGCGCATAATGCCGCTGTAGGTGGCCTTTTCCCGACGAGCCAGCAGCATCAGATCAACAATCTCTTCAGGAGCATGTTCCGGCCCGACGGGCTCGACACAATTCATCCACTTCAACCCTACATCATGGAGCACCCGGATAGTCTGAATCCTGCGCTCGGGATTGAAGGGCGTGACCTTGCCCTCGCCGAGACGAACGGCATGATAAAAACCGACAAAACCGGCATCAAGCAGCTGTTCGCCCTCCGCGTGATTGATATCCCGGGCATTGGCCACCAAAGGCACCCGCACCTTCTGACTCAGCGTGCGGCCGACTTCCAACAGCCGGGAAAAAGGATAGGTACCGGTGCTCATCAGATTGAGGGCATCGGCACCTTCGGCTTCTCCTTGTTTGGCCCAGGCCACTATTTCATCCATGGTAAAATTGATTTTTTCCGTAAACAGGCCGGCTTTTTTGGTCAGGGAGCAAAAAGAGCAATCCATGGGACAGGGTTCGACATTCAAACCGATATGAAAATGGTTTTCCCCTTTGCCGCCGAATTGCGTACGCGAAAGGTGATTGGCGCACTCCATCAGGGCATAGGTTTCCCGACTTTCCAGATCAAGGTGCATCAACTGCAGTGCCTCTTCACCGGACAAGGGCACCCCATCTCTTCCTTTGACCAGTATTTCTTCAATAGCTGGGGACAGCTTCCAACTCATTGTAGCCTCCACTTCAGATTAAATAGAAAAAGTCGCATCCGGAACAAACAACCACTCAAGAAAAATACGCCTCCGTGATGCCACCCATGAGATGCGCGATGGCCCGATTGGTGGCGACCGCCTGGGCGCACGGCTTGCGCCGGTAAACAGTGAGGTCATCCATGGTGTCGATATCATGCAGCGGCCTCAACAGATCAACGCTCAAGCCGCACTCTGCGATCCTGTGCAGGGTCGTATTGAGTACCTTATCGGTGCTCCATGGAATATTCTCAAAAATCCTGGATTGATAACGTTCGCGTTGCAGGGCAATCAAACCGTAACCGCCATCGATGGCCGGAGCAATGGCCACATCATGCGACGCAAGGGCCGCCGATGCACTACGCAACAGGGCGGCATCCATTTCCGGGATATCGCTGCCCGCCACAACCACCTGGTTCAAACCTCGAGCAAAGCAATGCTCAAAAGCCGCCGCCATCCGCGCACCGATATTCGCGCCCTGTTGAACGATCACATCAACAGAGGCTTGCGCCCAGGCTGCAGGCACGGTGCTGCCTTCCGTCCCGTCATGAAACAGGTACAGCGGAAAAACAGCCGATTTGATATTGGTGATGATATCCCGGACCATGGCCTCATAGAGGTGACAGGCCGCTTGATCGCCAAGCACAGCCGCCAAGCGGGTTTTCACCTGACCGGGAACCGGAATGCGTACGAACAGGGCCACAACGGGTGTATCATCCTGCCTGTTCATGCTGTCTTCCCCACGGCCTGGTGACGATAGGGATATTCCGCCAACTTGAAAAAGAGGGCAAGAATTCCCATGTACCAGACGAAGCAAAAGATACCGACAATCGCATTAATTATCCTGAAACGAATACAGGGGGCGATAATTCGATCGTGCACGCGTACACAAGGGTAGCGCCCTGATCCCAACAACGGCCGGGCACAGACATCGAAAAAGAAAAACAACTGCCAGGAATTTTCCCGAATATATTGCCCCAGCGCATAAAAGATGCCTACCGATCTTTTGAGTCCCCACTCTTGGCGGATCATCCGCCAGATGAGGCTGAAAAAAGGCGACAGCAGCAGCATACCGGTCTCGTGCTGCAGCCGATACACCTCTGGTGCGCGAAGGAAAAACGTCTTTTCGCCGATACTGTACAATCCCATCATTAACCCCATCAGCAGATAGCGACGATGCAATCCTTCGGCCTCAAATCGTCGCGCCGAGGTCCGCAGACTGCCGGGAAGGGTCACCCATCGCCCCACGTCCCGGATTTTTTCAGCAATCTTTTGGTCTTCGAGAAAGGGCAGGCTTTCATCAAACCCACCAAGCTGCTGGAAAAATTCCTGTGCCAATAAGAGCCCCTGATCGCCATTGGTGGTGTTGACCCGATTCAACGCCGTTTTTTCTTCCATATAGCGATACGCCAGGGTGTTCTTCCGGTTCGAGCGGATGAATCGAAGACGAAAATGACCGGCAACCTTGGGGTCTCCCGATGCCGCATCCTGCAAGGACTGCACGGCCTTGTTGAGCAGACAGGGGTCGTCGATGCGTGAATCGGCATGCAGAAAAAGAAGATAGGCACCGCGTGCCTGTCTGGCAGCGGTATTCATCTGTACGCCTCTGCCCGGCCTGGCCGGGATAAAACGAGCGCCGAACGATTCCACTATGGTCCGGGTTGCATCCGTGGAACCACCATCGCCGACAAGAATCTCACAAGAAATATCCTTCTGCTGGGCGAGATCGTCCAGCAGAGCGGGCAGATGGGCTGCTTCATTGAGCGCCGGGATGATGATCGAAAGTGTTGGTGAAGGCCGATGGCGCACCAGATGGAGTCCTCCGTGAACAGGATTGAAGCTCAACTTACCCTTTTCCTTTCACTTTGCTGTACACCA
>JBFJXW010000207.1:0-6349 GCA_041622895.1 Desulfobulbus sp.
GCGCCAAGGGAAGCAGACAAACGCCTACCGACAGCAATCTACAACCAAAACCGGGCAGAAAACCAGCATGGCCAACGGAGACTATCATGGCAATGTCAGCAGCCACAAATTGCACAAGCCTGGCTGCAGTGCCTTCAATTGCAAGAACTGTACAGCAGTCTTTAAATCGAAGAGTGCCGCCATAATGGCTGGATATGTGCCGTGTAAAAGCTGTAACCCATAACAAAAGAGGGACGGACAGTGACAGGGGGCACTTTTTTTCGACAAGAGGTGCAAAACCCAAACTGCGAAATTTTCGCCGCACGTTTTATGGTACGCCCTGGTAATATTCCTATCTCAGCAAACAGTTGTATCCGGTTTATGTGATGGATGGTTTTCTGTCAGCTAAGGCAACTAATGCCTTGGCCTCTTCCAATGCTGCGGTGTCGTTATTGGCGTTGAAAGTCGACTGGTGAAGCCAGGCTTTGCCGGTAAGTCGGAGAAGTTCATACGACTGGCCGCCGATGTGTAACAATTCCCAATCAGCCCACAGGCGAACGGTTCTTTGAGTTACCGGTGTGTTCATGTCTTTTCCTTTTGTCGTCAGACAGTCGTGCAACGAGGGGCGATTTGTAAAAGAATTCTATTTTCATTCTGATATTTTTACCCGTTTCATCGAACGCTCAATAGCCACTTTAGAAACAAACGGAAAATAGTAGTTTAAGGGGTAGAGGTGCATAAAAACGCTGATGCTCCCCAGTCCACTAAATCTGAATCATATTGCAAGGGCTCAATCGGTCTGCTATCTCATCAAGAATAGAGATGTTTCAGGAAAATCCAAATTTTAAACAGGAGTGCGTATGAACAAAGGCGAGTTGGTGGAAAAAGTGGTCAAAGAATGTGAATTAAGCAAAGCTGCCGCCGAACAGGTGGTCACCAGCATTTTTGGCGCAATTACCGATGCGATGGCTGCAGGCGACAAGGTAACCTTGATTGGCTTTGGCACTTTCTCTGTATCCGAACGAGCCGCTCGTGAAGGACGCAATCCTCGGTCAGGCGAAACCATGAATATCCCGGCCAAGAAGGTCGTTAAGTTCAAAGCCGGTACCAAACTGAATGATTCAGTGAAATAACCTTTTCTCCCTATTAATACTTTCCTCCAACTGCAAGGGTGGATGTAGGGATTGGATCATTTGTCTCGATTTGCATCTATCGCTTCCCTGAGCTCCTTGCCGACTTTGAAGAATGGTAGCTTTTTAGGTTTAACCGATATCAGGGTCCCCGTTTTGGGATTTCTGCCGGTATAAGTGTCGTATTCCCTCACCGTGAAGCTTCCAAAACCGCGCAATTCAATATTGTCGCCATTAACAAGCGTCTCGCTCATCAGATTCAAAATCGTGTTCACTATGGATGCCGCTGTCTTGGGTGGCAGATTTTGATCTTGAGCGAGTGCTTCTATCAGTTGTGACTTATTCATAAGGTTTCTTGGAAATTATTATTGTTAAGGTAACTGATATACTATCAGAAGGTGACCTTTTTCGGGGTTCGAGGCCCAATGGTACGAAAACGTACGTTTAGGGATGACCGCGAGCGGTTGAGTGTCTGGGAAATCGATTAAAGACATTGTTGCCTGCAATATGCTATTATCCTGCATAGTTGCCATGGTTTTACACGTCAATTTTGCTTTATTTCAAGTTCGATATATTAAAAATTTCAGCTTAACGCACGATTCTGTACCGTCGGGATTCAGCCCCCTATTGTGACGGCCGGAAATGAATAAATCCGTTAAAAGATAAAGGCATATTAAATATATTTTTTAATCTCAAATTATTGTAAATACTATATAAAAAGTAATAAATAGTTAAGTTTTTTAGTTGTCCGGACGAAGCCAAAGCGTCTGGGGCATTAGGGAGCGGTGAGGATGAAATGGCATACCGGAATAGCTTTAAAGGCTTCTCTAGTTGGATTTCTCATAACATTTGTTGGTTTTATGGCATCAACTCTGTATCACATTTACGGTTCCACTGATGGGGAGCGAGGAAAAGAGGAATTTCAAATAATCTTATCAACGTTGCAAGGGCCAACGATGAAGTATATTCTTGCGGCGGGTATTTTGTTCGGTTTTTTGTATTTCTATTTGGGAATAAAATGGCATAATAATTCAAATAACGAGGTTTGATGATGATTGAAAATGACACTCCGGAAGATGCAGCCCCGGCCACACCGGAAGAACGCGCCGCGATCCTGGACAAACTGGCCCGATATGTAACCACCGACCGCACCATAACGCTTGACGGAGAGCAGCGGAGAGGCTGTAAAACAACCGCAATACAGCTTGATTTACCATTTGGCGAACTGAAATAGTGAGGTTTGTAAATGGTAAAAACAATTGATGAGCTAGACTTGAGGCGGTTTTTTGATACCTTGGGAAAAGCAGCAGCAACAACAGCCAGCTTTTTATTATTTTGATGATTGACCGGCTTCCCCGACCACCTCGCTCTTTTCTAATCTCCTTCCCAGCGTTTTCCGCTACGCTGCAACCACCGCAAACGAGTTATAAAAGGCGCGCTGTCCGGCGCGATCCTCCAGCCCTTGATATTCGAATTACCCAACCACGTTTAGTCGCAAGTTTTCTTTCCCTGCCGTGTTGTTGTCTCCTGGTTCCGTGATGTGGCATTTGCAATCAACCCAACAACATTTGCTGCATACCCTACACAGGCCAATCTGTTCGTATAAAAACCGGAAATCTTGCGCGAGAGTACTTTGAAAGAAATGAATCTTTTAAATCATTAAAATATTTTTTAATGATTTAAAAGGTGCAGAGAAGCCTGGTTTTCAGCTTGGCGCACCTCCTGTTTATTTGATTCTGCGTGTACCCTATGCGGAAAAAGCGATGCTTTTCCCCATCCCGCCGAAACGATCCAGCCTACTTATTCGACTCCCCAAAAAGATATCAAAAGATTGAGGCCTCCGGCTGCGGCCTGTTCTTTTGATTTCAACTTGATAGACCAGGCTGGCATCCCCCCACCCTTTCTCCCTATTAATTAATGATTTTAAAATCATTTAAAATATTAAATATTATTAAAAAATCTCAAAAGAGATATATTGATGCCGCGAAATGTTCAGATATTTTTATTTGAGAGCCCTCTTTGCGCCGGTTGCGGCAAAACAAATGCCCTCGGTGAAGAATCATTTTGTCAGGAATGGGAAAATAAATTAGCCGAAATAAAAAACAACCACCCCGATCCGCTAGAGACTCATCCCAAATAAAGCCAGTCCGTTCCTCGCACGGGTCCTCTTTTTTGACTCCAAAGAAAAGATAGCAAAATAACTGAGGCATCCGTCCCAGCTCTTTATTGAATCGGCTGAAGGCTCACTCTTGTTTTCCATGTTTATTAATTATTTTATTATCATTTAAATGATAATAAAATAATTGAATAATAACGTAAATGATAGTAATATAATATTAATTCAAGGGAGGAACCTTGAGGCCGGCGCCTCGCGGACCAGGGGCAGAAATCTCGAAAGGAGATAAACAATGTTCAGCAACGGTACGTTCTATCCCACACCAGAAAATTTAGCGTCAAAGATGGTCGCTAAGATCAATGGTCACCCAGTAGCGATTCTTGAACCATCAGCAGGGAAAGGTGATCTTGTTGATGCTGTCAATCGGGTTAAATATGACCGATGGAGTCATGCTGATTTTTCGGTTATCGAGAAAGTGCAAATTCCAGACGATCCCGGCCGGCCATTCCATTTGATCCCGGCCAGTGATTCCATTTCATTCCGGCCATCGATTCCATTCGATCCCGGTCACTGATTCCAGACCATTCCGGTCACCAGTTTCGGAGCGTAACGACGCATAGATTCAAGATGGTATAAAAGCCCTTTCCTGAAAAGAAACAATCAAGGAGGGGACAATGCCTGGCAAGAGGATATCTATGCGTAAAATACGAGAGGTGTTACGCCTCAAATATGACCTACACCGCAGCAACCGGGAAATAGGTTTGAGTTGCGGTATAGGGAGCAGTACGGTTGGCGACTATTTGCAGCGTACTAAAAATGTAGGCCTGCGCTGGCCACTACCGGAGGATCTTGGTGATGCAGAGCTTGAACAACTGCTTTTTCCTCCGCCAACACCACCCAACAGCTCCCGGCTGTTCCCCGATTTCCAGGAAGTCCATAGGGAGCTGCAATCACGCAAGCATGTCACTTTGAACCTGTTGTGGCAGGAGTACAAGGAACAACATCCAGACGGCTACCAATACAGCTGGTTTTGTCATTCGTATCGTGACTGGGCCGCAAGACTGGATGTGGTGATGCGCCATGAACACCGGGCAGGTGAAAAACTCTTTGTTGATTATGCCGGACAAACCATAGATGTCATCAATCCGCACACCGGAGAAATCCGTAAGGCCCAAATCTTTGTAGCCGTGCTGGGGGCGAGCAACTACACCTACGCGGAAGCCACGTTCAGCCAGCAGCTTGAAGATTGGATAGGATCTCATGTGCGGGCCTTCAATTTTTTCGACGGAGTTCCGGAGGCAATTGTTCCCGACAATCTCAAAAGCGGTGTCAGTAAATCCTGCCGTTATGAGCCCGACATCAACCCAACGTATCACGACCTGGCACGACATTACCAAACTGTGGTCCTGCCTGCCCGGCCCAGAAAACCGCGTGACAAGGCCAAGGCGGAAGCCGGGGTGCTCCTGGTCGAGCGGTGGATCTTAGCGAGGCTGCGCAAACACACCTTCTTCACTCTCGCGGATTTAAACCAGGAAATACAACGGCTGCTGCAGGTCCTCAACGTCAAACCGTTCAAGAAACTCCCCGGCACTCGCCATAGCCGCTTTTGCGAGATCGACCAACCAGCCCTCAAACCACTCCCCCTTGCTCCCTACGAGTTGGCCTATTGGAAAAAGGCGACCGTCCATCTTGATTATCATCTGGAAGTCGAAGGCCATTATTACTCCGTTCCCTACACCCTGGTGAAAAAGCAACTGGATGTCCGTTATACCGCGCGCACAGTCGAGTGTTTTTACCGAAATCGGCGCATAGCAAGCCATCTCCGCAGTACTCTCCATGGCCACCACACCACCGTCAAAGCGCATATGCCCCTCAAACACCAGAAATACTCGGAATGGGACCCTGAACGCTTCAAGCGCTGGGCGGCCAAGATCGGTCCGCAGGCTCTCCTGCTCACCGAAACGCTGTTGGTCCAGCGCCAACATCCGCAACAGGCCTACAGGAGCCTGCTGGGCATTCTCAGGCTCGGTAAAGCTTATGGCGATGAACGGCTGGAAGCGGCGTGTGCACGTGCCCTGACAATCAACGCGCTCTCCTACCGGTCCATAGAGTCCATTCTTAAAAACGGCTTGGATCAAAAAGCGCTGACCAGCAACGAGAAGACCGACAAGTTGGTACAGCACAGCAACATCCGTGGCGCCGATTACTACAACTCAACAATCCATTAAAGGAGAACCACATGCTGTTGCATCCAACACTCGAAAAACTCAATACCTTGCGTTTCACCGGCATGGCTGCGGCCCTTAACGAACACATGCAGATGAACTCTCTTTCCGACATGAATTTTGAAGAGCGGCTTGGTCTGCTGCTAGACCGGGAAATGGCAGTCAGAGAAACACGGCGAATGCAAACCAGGCTCAGGGCTGCCAAACTGCGCCAGGATGGCTGCATCGAGGATATCGACTTCCGCCATCCACGGGGGCTGGACAAATCGCTGGTCCTCAGACTGGCCGGTTGTGACTGGATCAAAGAGCGACACAATCTGATCATTACCGGTCCCACCGGTGTCGGTAAAACCTACCTTGCCTGCGCCTTCGCCCAGAAGGCCTGCAGGGAGGGGTTCAACACGCTGTACCTAAGAACGACAAAGCTTTTCGAGGATCTTGCCTTGGCCAAAGGTGACGGGCGTTACCTTAAGCTCCTTAAAACGTTTGCCAAAGCCGACCTGCTGGTGCTTGATGACTATGGTTTAGTCCAGCTTGGCCGGGAGCAGCGGCATGATTTGCTGGAGATACTGGAAGATCGTCATGGTTTGAAGTCAACCCTTGTGACCAGTCAGCTGCCTGTAGACCACTGGCATGAACAGATAGGCGATCCAACCATGGCGGACGCCATCCTTGACCGGTTGGTTCACACCGCTCACAAAATACAACTGACAGGAGAATCAATGAGGAAAAAGAAGGCAAACTTGACCTGAAGGACGACAACGAGGTAATAGATAAATAACCGCGTCGCTACGCTCCGATCAGCCGACCGAGATCATTGGAACAGGTGGCCGGGATCGAATGGAATCAGTGACCGGCTTCGACTGGAATGACTGGCCGGATGCTCTGGAATACGCAAA
>JBFJXW010000208.1:0-6345 GCA_041622895.1 Desulfobulbus sp.
CACCGCAGACAGGGATGCACTGTATAGCCAGGATGTCTTTTGCTGATTCCCGGCTTTCGCAACGGGGACGCACCCCCATGCGCTTTCTTACCGTGGCGGCATGCTTGCGGCCCACTGCAGATCGCAACACGATGACGGTCAATCATCGTGTTGCGCGCTGCTGTCACGCCAGTTCGGCCAGGGTCTGTTCTCCAGCTCCAGCGGGCACTGCGTTGCTCTGTTTATTCCTATTCCTTAACACCGGCCCAGGCACGTTCAATCTCTTCGAAATCAACCTGTTGGTCCAGTCTCAACAATTCACTGAGATCGGCATTATGCTTCTGATACCTGGATACATAAACAGACTCATCCTCATCGCGGTGTATTCGATATAATTCCGGGAGAATTTCTTCATCCTTCTTTTTAAACAGACGTTTCAGTTTATACGCTTCATACGGATTGACACCGAGCAGGCCGAGCACATCCTGACCAAGGGACATGGCACTGTCAAAGGTTTCTCGTCGTATTGCGGTAACACCCACATCCATAAGATCGTAAACAGTTGCCCGATCTGCGGCACTGGCGGCGATTTTCAAATGCGGATAATGCTTTTTTACCAGCTCAACCAGCGTTAACACTCTTCCGATATCACCCACGGTGACGACAATAAGCTCTGCCTGATCAGCTCCTGCGGCCTCCAGCAAATCCAGACGAGTCATATCGCCGTAATACACCTCAAACCCGAATCGTCTTAATACCTCAACGTTTGTTGCATCGTTATCGATAATTACCGGTTTGATTCCTGCCGATATCAGCAACCTGCCAAGATCGGTTCCGAGCCTGCCAAATCCCGCTAAAATGACCTTATGCCCCGTGATATCGATGTGATCACCGGCCTTTACGACCTCTTCACGGGTACTGAACCTGGCACTGATTGCATCGTGCACGATAAAGAGTATTGGCGTTAAAAACATGGAAATGGCAACTGCTGAGATAAGCGGATCAATGACCTGTCCGGACAAAACCCCATGTGTTTTTGCAAACTGAAACAGAACGAAAGCGAATTCTCCGCCTTGCGCAAGCGATGTAGCGAGCAGATAACGAGAGCGTTTTTCTATCCTGAAGCAGAATCCGATCGTTAGAAGTATCAGCCACTTGATGGTGAGTAACCCAAGGACAAGAGCGGCAATCAGCAGGAAATGGTGCCCGATCAAAGGAAAGTTCAGGCTGGCGCCTATGGAAATAAAAAAGATACCCAGCAGGAGTCCTTTAAACGGTTCAATGTCACTCTCCAGCTCATGCCGATATTCGCTGTCTGCCAGTACGACACCGGCAAGAAACGTCCCAAGGGCCGGCGACAATCCGACAATGGTCATCAGCAACGATATCCCTACGACCAGTGCTAAGGCTGCAGCAACGAAAATTTCCCGAACCCTGGTTTTTGCAATCGCTCTGAACATCGGTCGGCTTGCATATTTACCGATGAGAAAAACCAAAACGATTGCGAGAAAGGTAATACCGACCCGCAGGTATCCGGGAAGATTGGTGATATCGAAAATAGCAGAGCTGTGCTGCTCCTGTCCGTGGACAGCCTCCAGAGCCAGAAGCGGCAGAATGGCAAGGATTGGAATAACTGCCAAATCCTGAAAGAGAAGAACGGAAAAAATTGATTTTCCCGCTTCGCTGTTCATCAATCCTTTTTCACGCATGGTTTGCAGCACTATTGCCGTTGAAGACAGTGAAAGGATTAATCCAACCGCAACGGCCTGTTGCCATGGCAAGTAAAACGCACCCACCAGGGAGATGGCCAGACTGGTGACAATTACCTGCCCTCCTCCCATTCCCAGAATTGGCGTGCGCATATGCCACAGCAGAGAGGGTTGCAATTCAAGACCCACCAGAAAGAGCATCATCACGACCCCGAATTCGGTGAAGTGCATCACTTCCTCAACCTCGCCAATCAGCGACAATCCATAGGGGCCGATGACAATACCGGCCACCAGATACCCTAACACTGAACCAAGTCCAAACTTTTTGGCCAGCGGTACAGCTACTGCCGCGGCGGTAAGGAATATGAAGAGCTGGAGAAGAAGATGTTCCATCATTTCCCCCTGGATTTATCGAGATTGAAAAAATCACACAAGTTGTCAGATGATGCCAGGAGTGGCATTTCTATGGACTGGTCTCGAAGGCTGACAATGGTCCGACGATATGCTTCCGCATGACTTTCTATCTTATTTTTCGGCAGCCCCCTGTGAGCGCCAAGCACCGCAAACGGAGGAAGCCATGTCATTTTACATAATCTGGCCATAGCCTGAAAGGGAGCGAGCAATTCAGCAATGGTCACTCTATTCATTCCGTCATGCTGATAATCATCTTCTGACGCCCCGGCCGTAAGTGCCTGGAGAAAAATCTTCCCTTGCAGAGCAGTGCCCTTCGAACCATAGGCCCAATTATACTGAAGTACCAAATCCAGCCATTCTTTCATAATGGAAGGAGTCGAATACCAGTAAAATGGATGCTGGAAAATAATGACATCATGATCAATGCATAGTTGCTGCTCCAATTCGACGTCTATCAAAAAATTGGGATAACAGGCATAGAGATCGTGAAATGTCACATGTTCAAGCGGTTCGACAGCTCTGCGCATGGCCGCATTCATCTTTGACCTGACAGAAACAGGATGAGCAAAGAGTATCAGTATTTTTCTCATATCAGCCATTGGTGGTTTTCTATTGAAATTGGTGTTTGCCTCTTCTCGTAGAGCAATGATGCAGGTGAATTACGCTGGCCCCTTGCGGATTCCACTCCAGTTCCCTGCAGTTATCCTCAAGGCTATGAAGGGTGCCTCCTCGTTGCGGTTTCGAGTGTGAGGAAGGCGTGACATGTCTCGTGGCAAGCTTAACGCGCCATGCAAGAATGAACGGAAAAACGATATGATCTTTCCGGTATTGCTCTGCATCCTGCAAATACCCCGTCATCGAGGATTTTCATGCCCTCAGCCGGACAGGCCGTATAGCCGTCGAAACAACCAGCGCGCGTGGAGTTTTCGCCCCCGCATCCATCACCTTCCTGACAGACAGCTGCAAGGAGCACTTTTCCAGACATTCGCCGCAATCGATGCAATCATCGGTAATTCGGACACCGCGAAATAAATGTCCATTCCCCAACAACTCAACGGGAGTCGAAGCAGCTTTTTGTTTTACTCCATCAAAAAAATTTTATGTATTCTCGCTTTTCCTTCAATGCGCGAGGTTGGCATGGGAATTCGTATCACTGTGCAACGCTCTGGTTTGACTCCAGATAAAATACACGGCAGTACCGGCCCATGCCGATACGGCCCTCTAGCACGATGAAAGCCCGGCAGCCTTAATAATAACAAGGGTTATATCATCTTCATTCTTCCTGCCGGCGGTAAACTGTTTGAGTTCCTCATACACCCTATTGAGAATCGTCCCGGCGCTCTCGTGAGCATTGCTGCGAATCAATTCCCGCAGTCGTTCTTTACCAAACATTTCTCCCTGAGGGTTGAGCGCCTCCCAAATGCCATCTGTGCCGACGGCAATGATCTGGTCATCAGTCAGTTCCGCTCTTTTATGGACGAGATACTCCACATCATCCACCACCCCGAGAGCGATACCGCTGCCTTTGAGTTCTTCAAATGTATCACTCGCAGGGTCGTAAAGCAGTGCAGGATCATGCCCTGCGCGTACCCACTCGATCGATTTCGCATCAGGATCCAAAGAAAGGTAAAAAAGTGTCATGAACCGGCCTGTCTCAAGCACATCGTTGACGAGGTGATGGTTCATCGAAGATATAATTTCCGAAAGAGTGCCCGGTTGCGAAGCGCGCATCCTCAGAAATGCTCGCGCGGTGGTCATCAATAATGCCGAATCGACACCATGGCCGGAAATATCGCCCACCACAACGCTGAACGGCCCAGTACCGGATCCCTGCCGCCAGATAAAGTCGTAATAATCTCCGCCGATCTCATCGCAGGAGACATTTCTTCCGGCTATATCCAACCCTTTCACTACAGGCTCACTCTGGGGAAGCAGGCTTTTCTGGACCTCTCCAGCCAGGATGAGCGCTTTTTTGTGTTCCGTCATATCGGTTATAAAGGACATATTGCCGATGACATTTTCGCGGTCATCCCTGAGGGTGTTGCCATGAATGAGTATGGGGATGTGACGACCATCCTTTGCGACTACAGTTGCCTCCACTTCACGGTATTCCTGTGCCAGAACAGCATCTTTGTTGATCAGCAGATACTGCCTGAATTCCTCCGTGGCAAAATCAAACGGTGATTTCCCGAGGAGTTCTTCCGGGCTGTAGCCAAGCATCGTACAAAAAGCATTATTGAGATCGATGATGGTAAGATCCTTATCCATCAAGACAAAACCTTCAGCAGCAGTTTCCACTATCCTGCGGAATTTTTCCTCACTTTTGCGAAGCGCATCCTCAGCGAGTTTTCGCTCTGTTATGTCAAAGAGCACACCCTGATTATGGGTTTTGTTTCCTGCTTCATCTCGCACGACGGAAGTCTGGTCTTCAACCCAACGGCTATCACCGGACCGGGTAACGCACCTGTACATCATGGTGTACTCTTCAACATCTGCATCAGCGTAGTCTTGAATTTCACGACTAACACGCTCGATATCATCAGGATGGATGACTTCCTTAAATTGTATCTTTCCGTCAAGAAACTCTTTGGGTGTATAGCCAAACTGGCTGATATTCTGACTGATATACTCAAGATGTCGATCATCCCCAGCAACCCTGCGAAAAAGGATGACCGGGCTGCGCTCAACAATCAGCTCAGACATACGCAATTCTTGCAAAGTACTCGCGTGTTCGGCGCTTTCTCTTCTCCGGTTCGCCCTGCCCTCATCAATAGTTCGTTGCAGCGTACAGATTTCGCTTTTCGCAGCTTCCAGTTCACTGCGAAAACCTTGCGCAAGGGTGAGCTGTTGTTGAAGATCTGCTATCTGGCGGACTAATTCCTGCTCTCTATTTTTCATTATATTTTTTCATTGTTACGCAGAGCATTAATATTTCCGTTTCCGCCGGCAGCAAATACCGAGTTCACGGCACAAAAGTCTGATTGGCCGCACCCCAACAAAAGCTCCATGATCGCTCAGCGCTTCCTGCAGACGCTGCACGCCATAGTTTTTTCGGGTTCTGCGGTGCGTTGCTTGCACTCTCACGGTCAACCTGGCTGCTTCCGGTTTGCGGCGCGATGGCAGGCGTTTACCCCAAACATGGTAGTCATTATTAAAAAGGACAGCAACCCAACGCAGCAACGATAAGGGATACAGGGGTTGCATGCGCTTGCCAGGCACCAACATACCAGAACCTCGCCAACGATCGAACCAACAACGCGCGGGCCAACAAACAAACGACAGGGAACCCTGTAACCGGACAATACCTGGAAAAAACTCAACGTCAGTTTTTGATTAACGGGTTAAGGTTGGTATTGAAAGGAGTGGAATTGCCAGGAGCAGGGAAACGTTTCCGAGAATACCAATCAAAAATGACACATTAGGGTGTCTTGAATAAGGAGATTTTTCAATCAAGATCAAGGCATGCGAAAAATTTTGCCGCAGGCATATGAATACTATTCCGAGGATAAAATTTTGAGCATAACGCCGAGGTTGGCAGAAAAAGCAATTATTCAAAGTGCCCATTAATCAAAACATGAGGCTTGGATGAGAACTACACAATTTGCCAGATTTGGGCGTGATATTTCCGTTGTCGGTCTGGGCGGAGAAGGTGTCCTTCGCACCTATAACCGGGATAGAGAGGCGCAGAATGTCATCCATGAGGCCCTGCGACAGGGAATAACGTACTGCGACTGCGCCCGGGTGTATTCCGATAGCGAACGCTATTATGGCGCGGTATGGAAAAGTAATCCTGAATTGCGAAGATCAATTTTTCAAACCTCGAAGTCAGCTTCACGGGATAAAAAAGGTGCCTTGAACGACCTGTCAGCTTCTTTGCAGCGCCTGGGAACCGAACACCTGGACCTCTGGCAGATTCACGATGTACGGACAGAGGAAGATTTTGCGAGAATATCCGGACCAGGCGGCGCATTGGAGGCATTTGTCTCTGCAAAAGCGTCTGGAATCGTAAAACACATCGGAGTGACCGGGCACCATGACCCGCACATTCTCAGCAAAGCAGTTGAGCAATGGCCTGTTGACACGGTGCTCATGCCCGTCAACCCTGTTGAAGAGGTGATCAGCGGATTTCTAACCGATACTTTGCCCAAAGCGAAGAAGAAGGGGGTCGCCGTCATCGGTATGAAGGTGCTCGGTGCAGGCCACTACATCGTCCCCGAACTCGGCATAACGGCCCAACTGCTTA
>JBFJXW010000209.1:0-6309 GCA_041622895.1 Desulfobulbus sp.
CCCGGATGTCTATGAGGGGGCACCCACGGTGGTGACTGCTTTTATGTCAGTGGGCCCCAAGGCTGCCGGCTTTGCTATCTTTGGCCGGATTATGCTCTATGGACTCCCACAGCTCCATGATCATTGGGGACCGGTGCTGGCGGTGTTGGCACTGCTGACCATGGCGGTGGGCAATATCACTGCGCTCTGCCAGCGAAGCCTTAAACGGATGCTGGCGTACTCGGCCATCGCCCATGCCGGTTATGCCGTGCTCGGCCTTCTGGCCGGTACAGCCGAAGGCATGGCCGCTGCCATGACCTATCTCTTCATCTATCTGTTTATGAACATGGGAGCCTTTGCCATCCTCATGCTTTTGGCTACCCCTGATCAACCCCATGAATCTCTCGAAGATTGCAAGGGGCTGGCAACCAGAAGCCCGATAGCTGCCGCCCTGATGCTGGTTTTTATGTTCTCTCTCACCGGTATTCCCCCCACCGCCGGCTTTATCGGCAAATTCTATCTGCTCAAAGCGGCCTTCACCGCGGGCTACCCCCTCACCGTTGTCGGCGCGGTTTTTTTCAGCGCTATTTCCGCCTATTTTTACCTGCGGGTGGTGCGGTATATGTACATGAGCGATCCGCAGCAGAGCCGCGCCATCCAGTATTCCTCCGGTATGATTGCTGCTCTCGGCCTCTGTTTTTTGGGCGTGATTGGTCTGGGCCTTTTCCCGGGTTCTCTGCTTGATTGGACAACAGGGGCGTTGACGGGTATGTAGAGCTCTGTTCCCCTTGCGGGAGTTTTACCTCTCATTTTTTTTGAAAAGACCTGCACGGCGGATGTTGCCGTCAGGTCTTTTCTTTTGAAGAGACGAACAGCGAAAAAGTAAGTACCCTGTATCATGAATATGTTGCACCCTCTCGCAGAAATACTGCAGAATAGAGCGTTAGGAAAGTTGCAGACCGCTGAACGGGAGATGGTGTGCGAGCGGCAGGCAAGTTTGTATTGGTGCTCAATCCCTTGTGCACCAAGCCATAGCACGTTGGAATCAGTGCGCTACTTTTCTTCGGAGGGCGTTGCGAAGAGTGTGATGGGACTAATGACCGAAGCGGATAAAAAAATGAAGGAAGAAAAAAACGTGGCCTCGGATAAAAATGAAAAGCTGGTATTCGATCTGACTTCGCCCGAGTGGTACTTGAACCGCGAGCTGACCTGGCTTGAATTCAACCGGCGTCTTTTCAGTGAAAGCAGGGATGAACGCAATCCTCTGCTGGAACGGGTCTTTTTCCTTTCGGTGATTGGCTCCAATCTGGATGAATTTTTCATGAAACGGATTGGTGGCCTTAAACAGCAGGTCGGCGCCGGATTGAAACTGCTGTCAATGGACGGCAGGACCCCGCAGCAGCAGATCGACGAGAGTTATGAGGTGATCAGGGATATTCTCGCAAAACGGCAGGCCCTGGAGCGGGAACTGCTTGCTCAGCTTGCCCAGCAAGATATCCATATCGTCAAATATGGCACCCTTGACGCGCCACAGCGACAGGAAATGGCGACCTACTTTCGCGACAACATATACCCCCTGCTCACGCCGCAGGGCATGGACCCGGCGCACCCTTTTCCCTTTATTTCAAATCTCTCGCTCAATCTGCTGGTGGCCACCCGCCACAGCGAAGGCGAGCACATCTATCTTAACCGGATCAAGGTGCCGACAATCGGCACCGGTATTCCCCGTTTTATCAGGGTGGTACCCGGTAAACATGTCTATGTGCAGTTTGAGGATGTGATCGCCAACAACCTGGAAACGATTTTTCCGGGGATGATCATCGAGAGCTGTGAGTTGTTTCGGGTCACCCGTAACGCCATTACCGAGAAATGGCCGGAGCAGGCCGTTGATCTGCTGTCCATGATTGAAACTGCCCTCCAGGACAGGAAATTTGCTGAAATCGTGCGGCTTGAAGTTGACAGTACCATGACCAGGCAACACCGTGGCATGCTTGCTTCGCAGTTGGGCATCGACAGTCGTAAGGATGTGTTTACTGTCGATGGCATTATGGCGAAACGCGATCTTATGGAAATCGTTGCCATCGATAAACCGGAACTTCATTTTCCGCCGCATCAGCCGCTTGATCACTTTAAGCTCTCCGGTGATTTCCCTAATATTTTCCATCTGATCCGGGAAGAAGGGCCATTCCTGCTGCAGCACCCGTATGAATCGTTCAGCTCATCGGTGGAACGTTTTCTCCGCGAGGCCAGCACCGATCCTAAGGTTTTGGGTATTAAGATGACCCTCTACCGCACCTCGGCCAACTCCCAGATTATCCAGTATCTGCTCGATGCCGCCCAGAACGGCAAACAGGTCGCGGTGGTGGTGGAGTTAATGGCTCGATTCGATGAATCGGCTAATATCCATTGGGCCACGTACCTCGAGCAGGCGGGCATTCATGTTACCTATGGTGTGGTCGGTCTCAAAACGCACTCCAAGGTTATATTCGTAGTACGGCGTGATTATAACGGGCTTAAACGGTACGCCCATATAGGTACCGGCAATTACCACGCCGGAACAGCGAGGAATTACAGTGATCTTGGACTGTTGACCTGCGACAGCGATATTGGTCACGATCTGACTGAATTTTTTAATTTTCTCACCTTGGGGTATGCACCGGCAAGAAACTATAAAAAATTACTGCCCTCTCCCAAGATTTTGAAAAAAACGCTGCTGGAACACATCAAGCGGGAGATTGAACTGCAAAATAAAAATTATACGGGCTTGATCCAGTTAAAAACCAATGCCCTGACCGATATGGAGATTATCACGGCTTTATATCAGGCCTCTCAGGCCGGGGTTAAAGTCGATCTCATTGTCCGTGACAGCTGCCTGCTGCGACCGGGCATTCGCGGTCTTTCCGATAATGTTCGCGTCGTCTCTCTGGTTGGCCGTTTCCTCGAACATGCGCGTATCTATTATTTTCGTAATAATGGCCAGGAGCAGTACTATATTGGTTCTGCCGATATCATGAAACGTAACCTGGAACGAAGGGTGGAAGTCATTGCACCGGTTGAATCCCCGTTCTTGCAGGCCCAATTACGAGAGATTATCAACCTGCAGTTAGAGGATCGGCGCGGCGCCTGGGATATGCAGGCTGACGGCACATATATTCAGCGCAAGCCGGAATCGCGCGACGAAAAACGCTCGGCCCAGGAACTGCTGATTGAAAAAAGTGAAAAACGGTTAGCCGAAGCCAGGCGGTTGTATAAAAAACAGTATTCTAAAAAAATAGCGAAACGAAAGAACAAATAAAGGGAGGGTGAACACGTACCTGCAGACAGGAGAACACGGCCCTGCCAGCTGAAGGGGACGGGCGCAAGCGCGTTCTATTGGGTTGTGCGCAGAAAGACGTGCTGATAGATGTTACGGTACGTTTCCAGACTGTTGGCATCCAGCCAGCGTTCGTAGGCGGCACGGTACCGTTCACTGGGGCGCTGTTTAAGCAGCACTTTGTTGATTGTATCGATGGCACTGCGGCCCCATTCGGTTTTTGAACAGCCTACGACACCAAGCCAGCCTGCGTAATTGCGCTGGTTTTCCTCGATGGTCAGGGTGGCAATTGTATCCCGAATACCCATTTTTTCCGCTTGGAACATGATTTCATCGGGTGTGCCGATCAGGCCATCGATCCGGTCACGCAGCAACATTTTGAAAAAATTAGTTGTCAGCTCCTGCCCGGTAAAGAAAAGGAGATTATCTCTGTCGGGATATCTTTTGATGATGGAATCGATCTCGGAACCGTAGGAGCGGTCCTTGCCGAGACCGATGATGCAATCCTTGTTCTGCAGGATATCATCGAGCCGGACACTCTTGTGTTCCCCGAAGGTGGCGAGTTTATCCTTTTTGATGACGAGTACCGGCGGCAGGACGAGCATACAGGGCATGGAAAAGTGCATGAAGGATTCCCGTTCCGCTGTCTTGTACAGTCCGACACTGCAGACATGTTCCCCCTGCTTGAACCGGTTGAAATGGCGGATAACGTTGGTCACCATTGTATAGTGTTCGTATTCGGGCATCTGTTCTTTGAGGATGGCCGTGATCACATCACCATACCCGTGATTTGCTTCCGCTCCGCCCTGAATGAACTGAGGAGGCATGTTGACCTCCATCCAGGTTATCGCGTCCTTGGCGCTGGAGAAGTGGGGAAAGGCAAAGGAGAGCGAGAGCAGCAGAAGCAAATTTGACACCAAAACACTTGATCGTGTCAGGTGACGGACTTGTAGCATACTGTACACCATGGCCCGCCTCCAACGTTGGGGGGCATTCACGGGCGCAGTTTGTTTTTGTCCTTGCTGCACTCACCTCTCCTGCGAAGGGAATAATTTGCAGAGGCGGCATTGATGAAAAACGCCGCCTCCGCGAATAGCCTGGATTTCCTGCCCGTTGGGCTTGATGGCGAAAAACGGTTACTTTTTGTATCCTCGACCTTTATGGTCATCCCATTCGCGATGATCGTCTCGATAATCCTTTCGTTTGATATACACTTTTTTAGCAGGTTTGTTGGGGTGTTTGCGGTATTCGTAATATTCCGGCTTGTACTTTTTGGGTGATGAGCGATGATAGGTACCGCGATCGTGATGAATTTTGCGATAACGGGGTACATACACGTCCCGGTACCAATAGTCATCGATGAAATAGACCGGTCGGCCACATGCATTATACCGATCACAATACCTGTGCCATTTTTTAATATGGCCAGGCGGTACGCGGAGATAAATCGGCGGATACCAAACCTTGACGGGCCGGACAATAATCGGTTGTTCACGGACCAATCGTGGCGCTGGGAAATTACCAATATCGATGCGGCCGTAAAAGCCGGGTTCCCCAACGCTGATAGATACTCCGGCATTTGCCTGCCCCCCTGCAGTGGCCAGCACAAGTGTCAGGAGTGTGAGTGTTGTCACTAAAAATCTCATTGTGTTCTCCCTGGGTTATTTGCAGTCAATGGTGCGTCTGCAATCGTTTCAGGCATCAGGTGCTGCCATGTTTTTTTTGTCTTGGGTCAACACCGGCTGGAAAGGGCGGGGTGCAAGATAGTAACGCAACCGGATGCTGTTGCTGGGGCGCGGCAACACCCAAAAATATTCCTGCCAGCCTCTTCGAGTAGTCACGCCGAGTAATTCGATACGACAGAATACAGAGCGTGCTCACACCTGTTCCATGCCACGGTAGTTTGTAACGATTTGTCGACGCTACTATAAAACATCTCGTTCTTTCCGCATAGAAGAAAAGCGTTGATGATTCTTATGTATCCGTTTTTATGGATAAATGCTGGAAGGTGACATCAAGCGAGTGATGTGTTTTGGAGTGGTCGCTATCTTTTTGTCGAGCCACTCGATCCGGCGGAGATGGAAAAAGAAACAGAGAACACGGTTTGCGCACCACTACCTCTTCCGTTGTTGTTGGCTGCACGCTTCCGCTGTGGTATAGAACGTGATTTCAATGGAATGCACTAATACAATCCGCAGGGAGGAAGATGTGACGATCGCCAAAATTTTTGTTACTGATATTATCAGAACAGGCAGTCTGTTTTCGGAAGACGGCTATGATGAATGCCAGAGTGGTGAAAAGCTGGCGGCATTAAAAGGTCAGATTATTGTCGAATACCTCGAAGGCCGTTATCCAGGTGTGGAAATCTGTGCCGATATCGCTATTCAGGAGGGAAAAGGGGGTGTGCGCCCTTTGGAAGTTATCGTTTTTTCAGAAGAAAACGAGAATGTTTCGTCGGAATCCGCTAAGCTGCAGGAGCAGTTGTCGCAAAAAATTCTCCAAGGCACAGCCGATTATTCCTGGGCGGTGAAGGCCGACCAATCCTGATATCCATGTTGCCATCAGGACAGTGCGAAAGAGTTCGTCGGTTGGTTTGATTGTTCACAATACGGTACGGCTGTTTTTCGCTATCGAGAAATTTCTACCTTTTCTCATGATCCGATACGGTTCTATCTTTTTCGGACAAGAGAAATGGGCGGCGTTGTCCGGCCATCCGTTGGCTATGGTGAAAGTGTAAACGAGTGGCGTGATATTCGGTTCGCCACAAGCTGGGGAACATGGAGTTGCAATGGATCAGCTGCTTTTTTGCCAGGAGGAGCTCTTCCTGATGGTTGTAAAAAACAAATTTTTGTTAATCGGTTAGAAAACCGATCGATAGGGGAGGAAACGTCGACTTGTTGTTACATACCTCCCGGTTGCCGTAACCGTTTCTTTCAGGTTTCTGTCGTTGTGAGGGGCAGCCCTCCCTGTCTTCGTGACGATCCCTTTGCATCGTGTTGCCAGCTGGTGCACAAGGG
>JBFJXW010000210.1:0-6291 GCA_041622895.1 Desulfobulbus sp.
ACCTGGTCCAGCCGAGACTCCACATACAATGACCGCAGGGGACCTGCGTACCATAACAGTCGTTCATATCCTGGATGTTAGTGTTCACCAGATCCGCGCAGGGTCCGGAGGCGCAGCTCCAGCAGGGCGCATACTCACTGGCTTCGGCTTCCCTGCGAAAGCGGAGATAGCGAGGGTGCTGCCAGATCGCTGAAAGGGATTGCTCCGTGATGGTGCCGAACGGCTGTTCCTGGATCTGGATCTGGTCTTGATTGACCATGCAGGCATAGGTGTGCCAGAGAAAATGGCAGGGCATGACATCGCCGTTTTTCGCGATAAAAACCGCCTTGTCATCGATAAAGGGGCAGGATCGTTCCGCATTTTCAGGGGCATGCAGCGGCGGTAGAAAGAGTTGTATGCTCCGCCTCTCTGCCACGGCTCGCGCCTCATGAAAATACGCCTCGGCCTCCTTGGTATTCAGCCTGTGGTATTTAAGCAGATTGGAAAAATGCAGGGAAATATCGTGTTCCCTGGCCTCGTTCTGCATGGCTGCACCAATCTGCAATAAACGGTTCTCTGATCCGCTTTTTGCAAATTTCAGATGGGCTGCGGGCAGGTCTTTCAGGTTCAATCTTTCGGCCGCAGCTTCTTGGTACCATTTGTCAAAAAGGGCTGTTGCCGCCCTGCTGTTGGGATTGAAGAGGCTTTGTCCTGCCATGGTGCCATCATAGGAAAACAGATGGCTGGTGATGATGTAATCGACTCCATGGCTATGCGCCCATTCGACAATGTCGGGCAATTGCGGCAGCGTCTCTTGCTTGAGGACCACTTCAATGCCAATGCGTATATCGCGGTTTTGTTTTTTTCGCGCTGCTGCGAGGCAGGCAACAGCGTTGGCTACCGGGGAAAAAGGATGCTCCGAGTTGTGTCCTCCCTTCGCCTTGCTGGGCTGCAGACTGTCCAATGACAAACAGATGGTGTCGAGACCGGCTTCGAGCAGGGTTGCCGCACGGTGTTCGTCGAGCAGCAAGCCGTTGCTTTGGAAGCCGATCATTGCCTGTGGCGGCATGGCAGCCCGGGCCAGGGCAATGATCGCTTCCAGGTTCGGATGGAGCAACGGTTCGCCAAGACCGTTCAGCACGAGAAACTGCGTGTGCGCGAGCGATGGCAGGAGCTTTTCAAAGAGCGAAAACGCCATGTCGCCCTCTTCAATGCAGCTGCCCTCGGAAAATTTGATGCACATTCTGCAGCGGAGGTTGCACCGGGTGGTCAGTTCCACATACACTTTCTGGGGATAATCGGTTGTAGTCTGCATGGATAGTAAAACGATGGGTACTCCAGGAGGTTGGGTTTATGAATGGTTGCACAGGGGACGAAGTTATTGAGAGGGCAACGAAACTCATCTGGCTGGCTCTGCTCCGGACAGTGGAAAGCTTCCGTCCAGGCCGACCGCAGGCAGATCGGGATCGACGGTGCGGAAGACAAACAGGGAGAGTGGAAACCGTGTGGCTACCAGCTGATGGATACCTGTCACGTTCCTGCCGCACCCCCCGTTTTTCTGCCTGAAAGACAGGTCTGCGGCGCTTACTCCCAGATGCCGATCCTGTTGCGCTTTGCGTAGTTCTCCGCATCCTGAAAGAGGTCGCAGAAGTCCAGGCCCATCTCTTCACAGCCCGTATAATCAAATTCGGCACAACCCTCGGCAAGAATCTGCATGTTGAGGACCGTATCGTTGACAAAGACAACGGCTTCTGCATCCGCGTCGTGCAATCTGCCGAAGGGAGCAATCTCGTTAATCCGGATCGTTGGTTCCGTGAGATTGCGTGCTACACAGGAGGCTGTAAAATCAGGATCGATGCTCGGCAAGATTCCAGCGAGATGAAACGATTTGTTCTGTTGATACGGATCCTGAGCAGTTATAACGGTATCCGTTGCCAGCTGGGGCAAATACCAGATCGGGAACCAGTCGGAGCGCAAGCTTGCTGGCCGTGGCGGCTCTATATACCGCACCTCCGGCTGGGCCACCACCTCAAAATAGATGACAGTGTTCCGGTCGTGACGAATTCTTGGATACCTGTACCATCGGTCGCCATCCAGGCAACGCTCAAAGGAAGCGCCGTGGCCGCCCCATATGCCGCGGCAATGCGCTATTGCCCAATCCCGGTCATGCTCCCTGGTACGGTACCAATTTCGGTTCGGGTTGCGATCGTCCCTCCAGTGCCGGTTTCGGCTCCAATCCTGGTCGCGGTGCTTTGTGTCCTTCTGGTATCGGTCACGATTTTGATCAGTATCAACGGTACGCTGGCGGTTGCTTTCCGGTTGTCGATCGTGTGTTTGGGATCTGATCGTTGGTTGTTGTCGCTGTTCTCCTCGTTGTGGCGCGGGAATGAATTCCGGTTTCACTGCAGGTTGCAGGCGCCGTTGGGATTCGGGTTGCGCTTGCTGCTGTTGGGGTTCCCGCTGTTGGCGTTCCAACCTGTTGCGCTCTTCATTGCGATCAGAAAACCGCTGGCGGATGCTTTCCGGTTGTCGGTCATGTGTTTGGGATCTGAATGTTGGTTGTTGTCGCTGTTCCCCTCGTTGTTGTGCGGGAATGAATTCCGGTTTCGCTGCAGGTTGCAGGCGCCGTTGGGGTGCGGGTTGCGCGTGCTGCTGTTGGGGTTCCGGCTGCGGCGCTGTATTGGCACTGCGGGCTTTTTGGAAATGCGGCCGCTTTTTGTTGGACTGGTCCGTTTCTTCAGTCGGCGTTTCTTGGGCTGGCTGCTGTTTTCTGAAGGGTCTGTTCATCTCAAGCCGTTCTTCAAAAGACGGTGCTGCCTGAACCGAGACTGGTGCATGGACTGGAAGTACAGCCAGGATCAATACCGCCGCTGCAACTGCGGCGATATTTTTGCAATGTAATCGCTTCATGTTCAGAGTACGTAAAAGGGGTTTGTGGTTACCGCCCGTAACGCTATGAAAGCAATGGTGAGTAGCATACGGAGAACGTTGGCACCACGGATCTATCAGATCCGCAGCGCCATTCTTTGCGATTCACTGGTGCCCCGGTGCTTGCAGCAGGTAAAGAGGAAGCATTGGCATCGTTGCCGCTCAGAAAGTAATAACAAAAAATAAGAAGGGCCCGGGCTGGAGACAACGGGTGGCTGGCCGTTTTTTTTCCAGGAGGCTTGCCGGCTGTTCATGGCTGCTTCAAAAAGGCATTAAGCTCCTCAAAGGTGATGACCTGAATATCCGCTTCCATGTTGTTGGATTTAATGCTGGTCGGTGGGGCATCTTCCTGCCGAATAGGCAGCAGTTGAGGCTTTTCCTCGTCAACAAAGACGATAATAGCCGGCGCCCGCACGGTGTCTTCCAGACGATAGGCAATGAGTTTGCTGGTATCCTTGTCAACGAGAACGGTGGTGCCTTTCTGTGATAACATCTTGTTTTCCCTCGGTAGAATGTACAGTTGGCGCGTGATTGTCGGCGGTTTGCCCACTCCACGGTTCCTGGAGAACGCGCACGGTGTATCGGACAATGCGGTTTGCGAGCACTCTATACCATTTTGCATAGGGGACGGTTAAGAAAAAATAGCAGAAGGCGTGCCGAGACACTGCTCCAGGCGGCAGCCGTAGCCAGCAGCACCCAGACCACCACCTATTTCCGGCTGCCCGGGCAGCAGAGGCGCGGTGCCCAGCATATCGCCAACCTAACGGACTACGCCGGGATCATTGACCCTGTCTTCGGCAATAAGCAGCAGCGGGACAAGGTGGTCAACCCGAGACACCATGGCCGCCGTTTGCGTGACGGTGCAGGCAGGGGACAGGGCAATGGGTTTGGTGTCCTGTCCGTCTCTGTCCATGATGGTCCGCGTGTCCGGGAAATGTGCCACAGGGGTTCGAAACAGACAGAGGGGGCGATCAGGACACAGGTATTGCGCGGCACCCGGTGTTCGGCCTCCGTCTTGGCCACTGTGGCGCCGGCGCATGAGAGGATGAAGAGGGCATCGGCAGCCGCCAGGGTGATGGCTTGGAGACTGTTACGCAGCGCGGCTGATCACTGCGGGGACGCCTTACTTCTTGTCAACAAGCTGCACTGCACCCTTGTCCATGTCGGTCCTCTGTCCCTTCCAATGCACAACAACCAGAGGCAAAGAAGGGGAAAATCGTGGAAAATGTTTCAGGGAGCAGTTAAGGTATTGGAAAAATATCGTTTCGGACAAAAGGGGTGCCGTTAGAGGGCGTGGATGGGAATGCAGGTCGGGCAGGCAGGGAGTGATACGCAGCAGAGATGGAATCGTCGTCAACTGCTGCTGATAGGCGGCGCGGTCGGTGCGATCAGTCTTTTGGGCTATTTCGGTTTGGGTCGCAACCGCGAATATATGCTGCGTCGTTCCGCTGTCAAGATGGGTACCGAAATCAACCTGATCCTGTATGGTCCCAGTCGCGACCACTGCGAGGCCGCCGCTGACCGGGCGCTGAACCGAATCGAACAGTTGGAGGAGGTGCTGAGCCGTCATCGCCCCGCCAGCGAACTGGCCCGCCTCAACCGGGAGGGCAAGCTGCAGGCGGCCAGCGATGAATTGCTCCGAGTCCTGACCCTGGCTCAGGAAATGAGCGAGCGCACCGATGGTGCCTTTGATGTCACCGTGCTGCCGCTTTTAAACCTGTTTCACAAGAAGGACGATCATTGGGCTGTTCCGCGGCCCGAGCAGGTCCGGCAGGCCATGACACTGGTCGGCTATAAGGGCATTCATATCGACGGCCATCGGGTCGAGCTTGCCCGGCCGGGCATGGGTGTGACCCTGGATGGCATCGGCAAGGGCTACGCAGTCGATCAGGCCGTTGCCACCCTGGCTGCAATCGGGTTTACCAACGTCTATGTCGAGGCCGGCGGGGATCTTATGGTCAGCGGCAGGAAAGCGAACGGTGAACCCTGGCGCATCGGTATTGCCAATCCGCGTCCCGAGCATCCCGGCAGCATGGTCAGCGTTGCACTCAGCAATCAGGCAGTGGCCACTTCGGGTGACTATATGCAGGCCTTCACGCCGGACCGCAGGTTCCATCATATCATCGACCCGCGCACCGGCATTTCGCCGCCGGAACTGGCCAGCGCTACCATCATCGCGCCTTCCGTGGCCATGGCCGATGGCCTGGCCACCGCAGCCATGGTGTTGGGGCACGAGCGGGCCACCCGTATTATTGATGCCATGCCCGGATGCGCCGGGTTCTTTATCGGCAAGGATCTTCAACACTATCGCACACACGGATTTGTGGGGTGAAATGAAAACGATCCATATTAAAAAAGGTTTGGATATTCCCATGGCGGGCCCACCCGAGCAGACGGTGCGACCGGCACCGCCGGTCAAGCGGGTAGCTCTTGTCGGTGACGACTATGTCGGCCTGCGTCCCACCATGCTCGTTCAGGAAGGTGAACGGGTAGCACTGGGGCAGCCGGTGTTCACCGATAAAAAAAATCCCGGCTTCAATTTCACCGCGCCGGGGTGCGGGAAAGTTGCTGCCATTCATCGCGGTCCCAAGCGCCGTTTTGAGGCATTGATTATCGACCTGGACGGTGATGACGAACTTCGGTTTCCCTGTCTGGACGACCGTCAGCCCGCGGATGTGCCGGCTGAAGAAATCCGGAGCACGCTGCAGGATTCCGGAATGTGGACCGCGCTGCGCAAGCGGCCGTACGGTACCATCCCGGCCGTTGACAGTGCACCGTCCTCGCTGTTTGTCACCGCTATCGACACCAACCCCCTGGCTCCGGATCCGGCTGTCATCCTGGCTGCCGATCACGAGCTGTTTGCAGCGGGGCTGGAAATACTCTGCCGGCTGGTGGATTGCCCTGTGCATCTCTGCGTGGGGCAGGGGATGCAGCCTCCTGCATCCCTGCCGGCGCGGGTCGGGCGCTGGATGTTCACCGGGCCGCACCCGGCCGGGCTGCCCTCCACCCATATTCATTGCATCGATCCGGTACACAGCGACAAACAGGTCTGGCATATCGACTATCAGGATGTGATCGGTATCGGCCACCTGTTTCAGACCGGCCGCCTGCCGTGCGAACGAACCATCAGTATCGCCGGGGTCGGCGTGACCAGCCCGGCCCTGTATAGGGCCCGCCAAGGGGGAGCCCTTGCTGAGCTGACCGCCGGTCTGGTCGACGGGAATGCGTCGTTACGGGTGGTTTCCGGATCCATCTTGCACGGGCGGAAGAACACTGAAACCACGGGGTTTCTCGGCCGCTACCATCACCAGATTTCCGTGCTGCCCGAAGACAGCGGGCGCGCGTTGTTTGGCTGGATGCGTCCCGGATCGGATCGATTTTCCG
>JBFJXW010000211.1:0-6290 GCA_041622895.1 Desulfobulbus sp.
CGAATAGATCGTGAATTGAGATGAAAATCGGCCTGATCAGGGTCCAGCTTACGGCAAAAAAGCGCTCTGTAAAATGGAAGCGGCGTGCTGAAAATGGCATAAGGAAATCAGGACGATTGCCTGTCGGCTCTTTTTTGGAGGGCAGAGAGGAAAAGAAAAAGCACGTTGATTGGAAGCCAAGGGCTTTTTCTCTTGCTCGCGCAAGCCGGCGCAAGACTTCGGTAAATTCGCAAGAGAGGGTGGACGCCGGAGCGTTGCGACAGCGTGAGGGAGTGCAAGGTGCAAGAGTGGCGAATCAGCCTAACGTATTCCAATTCCCGCTAACTCTTCTTTAAGGAAATCAATATAAGGCGCAATCAACGGATGGGAATCAACATTGTTGCTATAGGCCTGAATGCTCGTCGCAGGCAACTCGGGATATCCTTTACTCATAACCTTCAGGTCCTTACTCACTGCAGACTTGGGAACCACCGAAACACCGAGCCCAGCTGCCACAGCAGATTGGGTGCCTTGAATGGAATTAGCACTGAGCGCAAGATTCCAGGGGCGTTCCGCCTTGGCCAATGAGTCAAATGCCGCCTTGCGATAGCTGCAGGGAGGCTGCATCAAAATAAACTCCAACGCTTCCTCTCTACCCTCAGGGCGATCACCCTGAGGGCCTACCACCTCGAACCATTGTTCCACGCCTGCCGAAAGAGCTGGATATAAGCATTTGCATCAACGGCTAGTTCCGAATCTGACCCTGCCGCCTGATAATCGCAACAACCAGAAGGGCCTTTCCATTCTCGTCCAAGGGGCAGACCTGTTCCGCACAACAGATGGGGCTTTTGGGTATCGTAGGTGGGCTTGCCGACAGGAGCTTTGCATATATCGCCACAGACTCAGCGTATTCGAACTGCTGGCTATGGGTTATCCCGGTATGCATGCAGGGAAAAAGAAACTTCCAGATCTGTCCCGTGGCACCCGCTTCAATCAGGATGACTATTGCCGCCATTTGCCAGGAACAGCGAATGGTCTCCTCCGTAGGAGCGCAAAGTTTGTCACCAGTTGCTTGACCCCAACGGATAAACATAGTTTGCTGTATCCTTATCCTGTCTGATGCCGCTTGCAAGTCAATGAGGCTATCGGAGTGATAGAGGGTATCGAATACTACAGGAAAAATTATGAAAATTGGCTGTGCCTGGCCAGCACATTAAGTTACGGAACGAACCCATTGGGACACTCTTATGCATTTACCTAAATCGTTTATTGAATCGGCAGTACGTGATCTGGCAATACAGCCTGGCTATACTCCAGAAAATCAGGTTCTCGGGATTGGCGCAAGTCCCCGGAAAAATGGGAACTCTGATGTGTTGATGGCTCAGCTGCTAAAAAGCGTGGCAGAGCAGGGGGTTGGTACCGCTCATGCGCAATTACGAGATGTTGCATTTCAAGGGTGCATAGGATGCGAAAAATGCAGGAATGATAAAATATGCACCGGGCTATTGGATGGTATGTCCCTGATCTACCCCAGGATACTCTCATCAAAAGGCTTGGTATTGGTTTGTCCGACGCATAATTACAACGTCACCGCCTGGATGAAGGCGTTTATCGATCGTCTCTACTGTTTCTACAACTTCACCAATGATCGACCGAGAGGATGGAGCAGTCAGTTGGCAGGTCAAGGCAGAAAGGCGGTTGTTGTCGCTATTTGTGAGCAGGAGAACGAAGAGGACATGGGCTTCACGCTGGAGGCGATGAAACGACCGATTAGCGCTTTAGGGTATGACGTGATAGGTGAGCTTCCTGTTTTTAGAATTTTTGATAAAGGCAGGGTCAAGGATGACCAGTCGGTTCTTGATCAGGCTGCGGCGCTCGGCAAAAAACTCGCAGGATTACTGTGCTGATCACGGATAAAGGTCGCTGTGGCAGGGGGGAGCCGGCCTCTGTAACCCTGATAGCTGGTGTGAAAAATGCGTCAGCAGGTGTGTCACCGAGATTTTTTTCGAAGGCTTTTTCAACTGTTAAGGGAGAAAAATGGCAAACGCAATAAAACCTATCGTCTCCTACGAGGACTCTTTCGCAACCCTTGATATACGCGTCGGAAGGGTTGTCGAGGCTGAACTGGAAACCAGAACTCATAAGCCGACTTACCGAATGGTTGTAGATTTCGGGAAATACGGTACGCGCGTCAGCTACGGTCGTTTTACCAGCCACCCCATCGAGGAAGTCAAGGGGAGGCTGGTACTCGGAGTGTTAAACTTTGAACCACGGTCCATGGGGCCAGTCGTTTCAGAGGTGTTGATTCTCGGCGTACAATTTCCAAAGGCGGAAAGCGGGGAGGCGACCTTTGTTGCACCGGCCGTTACCGCTAAGATTGGGAGTAAATTATTCTAAAGGCGGCTTTTTATATTAACCACGAATTCATCGGCACCATGGAGTGAAAAGAAAGAGCGTCTTGCTCCGTACCGGTATTGATAGAGATGATCTGCTGGTAAGTCTTATTGTTGCAGAGGGCCGGAATGAACCTCAGGCACGGTGATACGGTATTCCTGGGTGATATTTTTGCGGGGAACCTCTACTTTTCAAAGGCAATATTGATGGGGTCTCCTTATTCTTTTGAACAGAATCTTCGTCAGGTGCAAGGAAGCGCTTACTCCCCAGCAATACAACCCATAGCGTTGGCGATACCCATGGGTATCGATAAGGAGAAAATAAAAGAGGTCCAATCTTTGTAAAGTGCACGGAGTAAAAACTCCATTCATCGTTCAAACACAGGGGGATACATCATGCTAAAAAGTATCTATCTTTTCTCAGCGGTGCTTATTTTTTCACTGGTGCTCAGCAATTGTACAAAAGAACAACCTCCTCTTCCCATAGATACATCCAGCGTACGTCCCGGAACGCAGGTGACAAGGCAAGGCGAGCCATTCCCCTTAACCGGGACGGGAATTGAAATCGGACAGAAGGTACCGGATACCGCTCTTGTTGACGCGTCCACAATGAAGCCCGTCAATCTCAACGATTACCGCGGCAGCGTTCTCCTGCTCAGCATCGTGCCTTCCATCGATACCAAGGTTTGTGAGGTGCAAACCCATTATCTTGGAGAAGAAGGCGACAAACTGTCACCGGCAGTGAAACGGATAGTCATCAGCCGTGATACGCCGTTTGCCCAGGCCCGGTTTGCCAAAGAAGCAAAACTGGAGGATATTCAATATCTCTCAGACTATAAGGAAGGCGCCTTCGGCCGCTCGGTCGGGTTACTTGTCGAGGCCTCACGATTGCTGGCTCGCTCAGTCATCCTCGTTGACAAGCAGGGGATTGTCCAATATATCCAAGTCGTTCCCGATATTTCTCATTTACCGGATATGGAAAAGGCCTTTATAAAAGCTACTGCCCTCGCTGAACTCCCGTAGCGCATTCTTGCGCTCGAAAGCTGCAGGGAGCGGGCACGCACGGTCAAGGGATTCGGGCTTGCCGGATCTCTTGATCGACGTTGATGCCTGCCTCATACCTGCGATTGGTGCCGATCGAGTTGAACAACAGCGCTGCATGCCCTCTTTTTGCTCTCATTTGACAACCCCGTTCGTGCCCACCTTGCGGCACAGGCTTTTTTCAACACCTGCAAGAAGTTATTGACTAAGCTCCTGTCTTTATATAGGAATTGAATGTGTGGTTTTGACAGTGGAACCATGGGAGGAAATGGCTGGATGTTGAGCAGGGGGAACAAGAGCGTGAATTCCTGCTCTCCGGAGAGACGAGGTGATTTTGGCGGGGACGAAATCGAACTATAACAACCCGCTTTTTTTTCCTTCCGCTCCTCTTTTTCCCCCTCACCGCATGCCTGCCCGAAAAACTGTTGCGTGTAGCCGTACAGCTTTCGACGACGGTTTCCACCTATCGAGATAATGGGGGGATCAATTATGTACGACGTCTTCAGTCTGCCGCCCATCCGCTTCCCTGAAGGCTTTGTGTGGGGCAGTGCCACGGCCGGGCATCAGATCGAGGGCGACAACACCCATTCCCAGGCGTGGCACAAGGAGCAGTTGCCGGACTTCTATAAGGACGACCCGGAACGCAAAATCCGCGCCCCCTCCGGCAAGGCCTGCAATCACTACCAGCTCTACAAGGAGGATGTGGCGCTGATCGCCACGCTGGGCCACCAGGCCTACCGTATGTCCATCGAGTGGAGCCGGATCGAGCCACTGGAAGGGCAATGGGATCACCATGCCGTGGCTCATTACCTTGATCTCCTGGATTGCCTGGTACAGAAGGGGATCCAAGTCTTCGTCACCCTGCATCACTTCACCCACCCTCTCTGGTTCGACCGGCTGGGAGGTTTCGGCAAGGCCGACAACCGCCGCTTCTTCGAACGCTATCTCAACTTTCTCCTACCCAAGATCAGCCCCTCTGTCAGCGGCTGGAACGTGATCAACGAGTTTAATCAGTGGGGCGGACTCACCGCAGGGCCGGCGATCGCGCCCCTCAAGTTTACCATGCTGCGGGCACATGCCCTGGGCTATCACCTGATCAAGCTCCATTCGAGCGCCCCGGTGAGCAGCGCCCATGCCTTCATTCACTGGTTTCCGCGCCGCTTCCACGACACCCTGGATCGGCGTATGACCGATTTTGCCGACTTCACCACCAACGAGTTCTTCTTCCACGCCCTGCGCACCGGGGAGCTGGTCTATCCGGGCGTCGATGCCGAGTACGACCCCGATGTCAGGGGTGCGCTCGATTGCTGGTCGGTCAACTACTACACCCGCCACATGGTCGATGCCCGCCTGGCCCGGTTGGACGGTCCCCGGTTCCAGCACAAGGCGCTGAGGATGGTCCCGATGCCATTCTATCTGGAGGAGATGTATCCCGAGGGGCTGATCGCCAATCTGGAGCGGTTGAACGACTACCCGGTCTACATTACCGAGAATGGCTGCGCCGCCGACGATGACCGCTTTCGCATCGTCTACCTGGCGCTGCACCTCTCTGCGTTGCAGGAGGCCATGGAACAGGGCGTGGATGTGCGGGGCTACTTCCACTGGTCGCTCATGGATAATTACGAGTGGACCTCCTTCATCCCCCGTTTCGGCCTGGTGGCGGTGGATTTCCGGACCTTCCAGCGCAGGCCGAAACCCAGCGCCCTTTTTTACAAAGAGGTGATACAGGGCAATGGATTCAGTGGGGAGACCGTGCGCCGTTTTTTGGATGCATTACCCACCTTGCCGCAACAGAAGAAATAACGTGCCGCCCATGTCCATGAACCAGCCATTGGTTTCATCAATCCGTGCCGACGAAAAATCCATCGCCGCTGTCGGCGCCACTTCACTCCTTCAACCCTGAACCCCGATGCCTGAATCCTACAATTTTTTTGTCGAATTTCTTGGGTTGACCAAACAGTTCTGGTGCTCGGATCAAAAACTGAAGATTCGGGGTACCGCTTTATTTCTGGCTATCCTGACCATGATGCAGATGGGCATGGCAGTCTTGCTGACGCAGTGGAGCGCCGGCCTGTTCAATGCCCTGGAGCAGCACTCCATGAGCGGCCTCATATTCCAGGTCGGCATGCTGGCGATCCTCTTTGTCCTCAACATGGCCCTGACCGGAACGCATCTGGTTATCAAGCGCAATCTGCAGATCTATTGGCGCGACTGGATGACCGAGTTTGTCTTCTCCCGCTGGATGGCTTCTGGCCGCCACTATCTGATCTCCCATCTGCCGGGCGAACACGACAACCCCGATGGCCGCATTGCCGAAGATTGCCGGGTCGCCACCGAGTCGGCGGTCGTTCTGGGCCACTCACTGTTTTACAGCCTTTTACTGCTGGTTGGCTTCACGCAAGTGCTCTGGTCGCGTTCAGGGGTGGTGACGCTCGACCTGGGATTTGCCCAAATCCCCATCTACGGGCATCTGATCTGGATCGCGATCATCTATTCGGCGTTAGCCTCCTGGCTTGGCTGGCTGGTGGGTCGTCCTCTGACTGGCGCCACCAATGCCCGGCAGTCGGCCGAGGCGAACTTCCGCGCCAGTCTGCTGGAGGCGCAGGAAAACAGCCAGGCCATTGCGCTGATCCATGCCGAACCCTGCGAGCAGCATCACTTTCGTGAGTTGTTCCGTAAAATACAGGTGGTATGGGACACGCAAACCTCGGCATGGCGGAATATCGTGATGTTCGGCACTGGCTATTCCGTGCTGTCCATGGCCTTCCCGATCCTGATTTCCGCACCCCGCTACATCCTGGGGAAAATCACTTTAGGCACTTTGGTGCAATCCGCCCAGGCCTTCCAGCACATGGCTTCTGCTCTTTCCTGGCCCGC
>JBFJXW010000212.1:0-6286 GCA_041622895.1 Desulfobulbus sp.
ATCAGGGTGTTCTTGAACGGCAGCACCGTATAGATATCCTGGACGGTGATGTCCCCGGAACGCAGATCAGCCCGCACGCCGCCGCCGTTTTGGATGGAGATGTCGGCATTGAAATAGGCTCTGCCCTCTTGGAGGAAGGCCTCGGCCACGATCTGCTGGAGGTCGCCGCCGTGGGCAATCACCCGATCGTCTTGATTGCAGAGGTCGCCAAGGGAGGAACGGGACCGATCACGTTTCGTCCCCGGAACCCGGCGCAGGCACAGCGGCACGTCAGCGGTGGCGATCACCTTCGCGCCCAGCTTGTTCTTGTTTTTTTTGTACGGCGCCAGCACGGCGGCGGCAGTCGCGTCCGGTTGCGTTATCCGCAGCACTCCGCTGTCAGCGATATCGGCCCGAATGGATGCCGTCTCCTGTGCGCTGAGTTGCGGTTTGCTGCCCGTTCGCGTGAAGGTGTCGCCGATCAGCAGCCAGGGCGTGCCATCACAGCGGGTGACCTCGCCGTGTGCATCAAAACTGACCTGCAATTCCCCCAGCACATAACCATATTGCCACGCCTGGGCAATGCACACCGGCTTGCCGTCACGGTCCGCGCTTTGCGTGGGGTAGGGGCCTTCGGTTGAAATCCCATACGTTTTCAGGGCGTTCGGGCCGAGCAGGCTGTGCGAGTCGCCGCCGACAATGACATCAACCCCGCTGAGTCGGGCGGCCAGGGCAAGGTCGGCCTTGTAACCGATATGGGTAGCAAGGATGATGGTGTTGATCCCCTGCTGCTGCAAGCGGTCGATTTCCGCCTGGGCTGCCGCGGTTTCGTCGATGAGGGTGGTCCCTTTGTCCGGGCGGGAGGAACGGAGCGTTTTGCCGGCGACCGTCAGGCCGATCACGCCTATTTTTCGTCCCTGACGTTCCAGGACGACGGCACCCTGCACCGCGTCGGTTGGGTTGGTCCGTGCCATGGGCGATTGGGGGCCAAAACGCACATTGGCACTCAGCACCTTGGTCGTGCACGTCCCATCATGGAGAAAGCCGATGAATTTTTTCAAGCCCGCATCGGTATGGTCGAACTCATGGTTGCCCAAGGTCAGGGTGTCGAAACACACGGTGTTCATCAGGTCGGCATCAGCCCTGCCTTCGCTGAGGGTATAGTAAAGGTCGCCGGTAGTGGCGTCGCCGCTATGGATGGTCAGTACATTGGCCGATTTCTTCTCCACCTCATGAATAGCGGCAGTGATTCGCGGAAATCCGCCCATGGCCACGGTGATGTCTTCCCGTTTGCCCGGTGCGGTTTCCAGCTCGAGGATGATTTCTTCGCTGTCGAGATGGGAATGGTGGTCATTGATATGGAGGATGGTGAGTTGCAGCGGTTCGGTGGCTTCGGCGTCGGTATGAAGCGGGTGCGTTGCACCCGTGCTGCAACTCAAAACGGCTAGGGCAATGCCGAGAAAAAGGGAACTGATGATGCGCTGCATGGGGCCTCTTGCGGCATAATCTTTACGTTGCGTACCCATCGAAGAGCAACGGGCGATCCTCATTGGTCAATGCACGCACTTGGCTTGCAAGCCAAGTGCCCTGAGCGATACGATACCAGCAAGTCGCTTCAGGCTCAGTCAGATATTGCCTGCCTCTCGTGCGTTTTTCCGGAATAAGGCCAGGGCGTCTCAGGTGTTACGCTGCGTCCGTCGTCCCTGCGGAACCTGAAAATAGTAAAAGGTCAACAGGTTGCATTTCTGGAAATAGGTAGCCCTTGCCGTGTTTTGTTTTCCGGAATCTGCCAATCCTCCAACTGCACGATACCACGCCGGCCGATGGCTAGGGGACGCAGGTGTACCACACTTCCTGGTCTACTTCTTCAGGGAAGAGCTCTATCTTTTTTTCTTTAATAAGAGCAATACAGGCATCCACACTCGCAGCGTGATAACGAATACCCCTCCCGGCTTTAATCTCATCGAGCGCTTTGGTGAGCCCAAGTGATGGCCTGTACGGCCGGTGGGATGACATGGCTTCGACCACGTCGGCAACCGTGATGATTTTTGCTTCCAGACGGATTTCTTTATCGGTAAGCTTGAGAGGATAACCCGATCCGTCCAAATGTTCATGGTGCTGATGCACAATTTCCGCTACCGGCCAGGGGAATTGAATATTTCGCAATATCTGATAACCAACCTCGGGGTGGCACCTGACGATGGCTTTCTCCTCCTTCGATAATGTGGTGGGTTTGGCGAGATATTCGGAGGGGAGTGTAATTTTGCCGATATCGTGCAACAGCGCTGCAATGTGAAGCCCCTCTATTTGCTCTTTAGGAAGTTTCAGTTCCTTTGCTATCGCGCAGGCCAGGTGGTCGACCCGTTGCTGGTGGCCCGCCGTATAGGGATCGCGTTTTTCGGCAGTCGAAGCCAGCGATTTAACCGTTTCCTCCAGGCTGGCGTGCAGGTCTTTGTGGCTTTTTTTGAGTGCCTCCGTGGCTATTTTCCTTTCCGTAATATCGCGGGCAACACCTCGGAAACCCATGAAATTTCCCGTTTCATCAAAAAACGGCATCGCGTTATTTTCAAAAACCACAATCTGGCCATTTTTTCCAATGCAGGTAATTTCAAAGCCGTTGAAAGGTTTTTTAGCGGCCAGAAGTTTTTCGAATGAGGGGCGCAATAATGCCGCCTGGTTGGGGGAGGCCAGATTCAACAGGGTATTGTTTCTAATTTCCTTGAGTGGATAGCCGATCAGCTTGGTTATTTTGGGCGATGAATAGGTAAGCCTGCCTTCATGGTCGGTTTCCCAAATCCAGTCGCTGGTTGTGTCGACCAGATTGCGAAATCGCTTGATACTTTTACCCAGCGAACGCATAAGGTGTTCCCGTTCCCGGTCAGCTATGATGCTCTGGCGAATGGTGTACAGCGCCAGCAGTGAAACGATGCATAAGATACCCGCTGAAATAATAGAGAGTTTATTTCGTATGGCGGCGACTTCGGCATAAACATCGTCGATATATACTCCGGTCCCAATGATCCATCGCCATGGCGTAAATTCTTTGACATACGAAATCTTCGGGACAATTTTGGCAGGATCGTCCTTCCACTGCCACATATAGTCAACGTACCCGGCTCTCTGTTTTTGTGCCATCTGTACCATTTCAAGGAAAAGACGTTTGCCGTTTGAATCCTTGAACTCGGACACATCCTTGTTCACCAGGTCCGGACGATAGGGATGCATGAGTATCCGCGGCGTCATGTCATTAATCCAAAAATAATCCTTTTTCTCCGGACCATAACGGAGCTTGCCTATACGCAGGATAGCCCGCAACTGGGCTTCACTCGTGGTCAGTTCTCCGGAGAGTTCTCGATCACGGTAATCATTCAACAGGCTCCAGGCGGTCTCCGTCTGTTCGCGGATCATTTCCTGCTTCCTGGCCATGAAATTTTTTTCCAATTCCGGCAGAATAATAAAGAAAATAGCGGTGACAAAAAGCAGAACGGTAAGTAATGCCGGCAAGGCAATACGGCGGAAAATGGTATTTATTTTCTTGTTTTCAGGCATGGTTCCACCGTGATTGTGGTAAAAAAACTTTTCCCTGACGCTCATCCTCAAAGATCCCCCAATAAGTACTCTGCAACGCACGTACTGACCACAGTATTCACAAGGCCTTGAGGGGAAAATAAGGTTTCAAGCATAAATGTATGCATGAGGGGGGGAGGGTGGAAGGGAAATCGGCCATTTTTCGATTATGCCGATGAGAAGTGTCGCTAAACCCAGCCTCAGTACGCCGGTCCGGGTAGCCGTTGGACCGTAACGTTCATGTTCAGCAGTTCCACTGGGTTGCCGAATTGGGTGTAGATGGCAACGTCGGCAGCGTCGCGACCAAAAGCGATTGCGACCCGACCTCCCTGCAGATCGGCTTGTGTCGGATCGAATGCGTACCATCGATTGCCAACATAGGCCTCGAACCAGGCATGTAAATCCATCGGCTCGAGCGTCTCCAGGTAGCCCACGACCATGCGGGCCGGTATCGATAGCGCCCGGCAGCAGGCGATGCCCAAATGAGCCATGTCCCGGCATACTCCGTTTCCCGATTGATTGAGCTCGATGGCGCTGATGATCTTTTGTCCGCCGCCGGGTGTGTACCGTATCGAGCTGCGGATATAGTCAACGATAGCAGCGCATTGATCGTAGCCACTGGCCCGGCTCGACGTGAGCGATGCAGCCATTTCAGTGAAACGATCCGATTCGCAATACCGGCTTGGATACAGGAACGGCAGGGTTTCGTCGGGCAGCTGCTGCACTTCGACAAACGGCGCGCCAGGGGCCGTATCGGAGGCGTCTGCCGTTTCGACATCAACGGATGTGCGCACGGAAAAATACCCGGCAGGTGCAACCAGCCGCTGGCATAGGTTGCCAAATGAGTCTGTGTGTTCGACTGCCGGTACACTGGGCGACAAGACGTATTCCTCGCGTGCGATCCACTGCTGGCGTCCACTCCGGGGGCGCAGCATGAGCAGGAACGGCGTTGGAACCGGAATTTGGAGCTCAAGGAGACAGGATGCTCTTAACCACATGATACTCCATCGATAGTTGAGGTGTAGCGTCCATGCTCGCAGCTGCGAACGGCTATTGGCAAACGGCGCGGATCGGCCGTGCACTTTTTAGCGCATCCGTTGTTGCTCTGAACCCTATGAGGTCATTACGGTTATTTGGCGGTCGAGTAGCTACTTGCAGGCATGAGTAAAAACGAAGCACGCAAAATACACAACAAGAAGGATGCAAAGAACAACGAAAAGCCAAACCGCGCCGGGAAACTTGAGTCCGAGTAACGACACGACGGCTGCTGTAAGTGAGAGACAGGAAAGCCATCCGCCCCTTTTTTCAGCGAACGGGTTCCCTTTATTGGAGCACATACGGGCAATGACCGGAGACATGAACGCCAGGGCGAGCAGGACATAGAACTTCCAGGAATCGTTGACTTGCGTGATGTCGACGGCCCAGTTTGTTCCGATTGCTCCGAGAAACATGAACAGGGCAAACATGAGGGCAAGCTCAGCCCAATCCGAGAGAAACATCCACCCATCATAGTTTTCCTGGTCCAGGGTGTTTTCGACATGCTGACTGCTGAAATAGAGCAGCAAAAAAATCAAATAAGCGGTCGTTATTCCGTTTGGACCTGGTTTCTCATCTGTGAGGGTGAGGAAAAAGGCGACGAGCAGTGAGCCCAATACCGCCGGATAAGGCAGGGTATACATCCAGCTATGGAGCTTCTCCAACACTGACGGTGGTTTTATTTTCTTGCCGCAGCGAGCCTGTCGAAAAAAATCCCTTTGTGCGGACATGTTCTTCTGACTCCTGATCGATTTTTTCGAAAAGCAGCGATTGCCTGACTGGCTTCGCTTGCTCCGCTCATCTTTCTTTAAACGCGGACAATGTCATGCCGCATGCTGTATAGGATGAACAGGACTTCTTCTTGTTCACGTTGGCTGACCCCATTTTTTTCTAGAGCAACAAGTGCGTCATCTAAGACAGCCATAAACTCAGCATGGTCGATATTCATGCCACTGTGTACTGATAACATGTCTTTTCCTTCATATACATTAGGACCACCAGTCCCTGTGATGAAAAAGGCAGCAGCTGATTTTTTTAACAACGGTAGATCGACATTGGCGAACCGAGGAGAAATTCGAGGATTTTGCGCATGTAGATCAACAACATCCTTCGCTATTTGTGTTATTCCTTCAGAGCCGCCCAATCGTTCATATAAAGATGTCATCATTGTGCTCCTTCAGATAATTGTTTTTGAAAGATTGGCAGGGTAAGCATGCAGTTTGTGCCCCCCTCAGTTGTGATAACAGGACCATAAATACCGGCCGAAGGCAAGGGCGGAACTGTGAGGAACCGTCCGGAGTTGGGGCATTTCCTTGGAGACCGACTGTTCAAAAAGCATGCTTATCCTACCCGGGCTATATGAAATTTTTAATCAATAAAGCGAGGTCGAGTACAAATTCGATTGTGGCGAAGTTACGCCTGTCATAAAAGCCCTTGTTGACTAACGATTCCACACAGTCCATTGCGAAGACTCCGCTTTCACGGACATGGCGACAGAGCACTGTGTCGCGAACGAACTCGGGCATTGAACCATGGTAGAAGTGGGCTCGGCGTTCAAACTCTGCGAGCTCGGCTACTCCAATCGCATAACGGGCCTGATCCAGGATCGGGAGACGTTTTCCAAGCACGCCGAGCACCGTATCTGTTAACGCACCGAAGCCGAGTACCATAGCGGAGGGGTCAACCCCACCTCGCGGGCGCCATC
>JBFJXW010000213.1:0-6263 GCA_041622895.1 Desulfobulbus sp.
AGTACGAACTTCCTCTGCTGACCGATGCCGGCAGCGGGCCCGATGGGCAGCGATAGCCCTGCTGCCTATGGTGTTGTTATCTTATGTTTTTCCAGCCACTGAACGGGTTGTCAGTGATGCTTCGCTGGCAATCGCCACCCTCATCAGCCTCGGTCTCCTGGTCCACTGGCAGTGGCAAAGGCGTGGGGGGCGTATCCGATTGTTCTGGCCGCTCCTGTCGGCAGTTGCGGTTGTAGGCAGTATTGTCGCTTTTATGAGCGGGTATGCTCGATTGGTAACAGCTGTTACCGGTTTGCTGGCGCTTGTTCTGCTGCCCGGTAACACCCTGGTCCAGGAATCGGATGAGCGCTGGTGGGCACCGCTCCTCAATCGTCCGGCCAGGCTGTTGATCAGCACCTTCCTCGGGCTCTGTTTCCTCGGCACACTGCTGCTCCTGCTGCCTGGAGCCACAGCGGGCAATGGGATTACGACCATCGATGCCGCCTTTACCTCGGTGAGTGCGGTCTGCGTTACCGGGCTTATCGTTCTTGATACGCCGAACGTCTTCACCCCGGCAGGCCAGTTTATTCTGTTGTTGCTGATTCAACTCGGCGGTCTGGGCATCATGACCATTACCACCGTTGCCATGCATGTCCTCGGGCAACGACTCAGCCTGCGGCAAGAGCGATTGCTTACAGAGATCACCGACACCAGCCACCTGGATCTGGTGAGTTCGCTGCTCACGATCATTCGTTTCACCTTTGTCGTTGAAACGGTAGGGGCCTTTATCCTCACCGGTCTGTTTCGTACCCTGGGCGATTCCTATTGGCAGGCGGCCTGGCGCGGTCTGTTCACTTCGGTTTCCGCCTTCTGTAATGCCGGATTTGCCCTGCAGTCAGATAATCTCATACCCTATCAGAATCATCCTCTGGTTCTCCATACCGTAGGAGTCCTGATCATTTTCGGCGGCCTCGCGCCTGCAGCCAGCCTGATGCTTCCTCGCTGGCTGGCCGGGCGAACCGTACCCCTGGCAGCGCGCATTGCTCTGACCACCACTGCTAGCCTGCTCCTGATTGGTGCGTTCTTTTTTCTGGTGGTCGAGTGGAGTGGGGTGCTTGCCGGTCTGTCCTTGGTGGACAAGGTGCATAACGCCTGGTTTCAATCTGTCACCCTACGTACGGCAGGGTTCAATTCCGTCGATATTGCCGGGAGTTCCAATCCGATTTTTCTGGTGATGCTTTGTCTGATGTTTATCGGCGGCAGTCCCGGTGGTACTGCGGGCGGTATCAAGACCACCACGTTGGGGATTGTGGCGATGACGTTCTGGGCCAGTATCATCGGACGCAGCGAAGTCATTGCCCAGAGTCGGCGCATCTCGCAGGTCACTATTAATCGGGCCATCACCATTGTTGCCTCCGGCAGCGCCATCCTGTTTCTCGTTGTCCTTATGCTGGAGACCACCCAGCAAGTGTCGGCCCGCGAACTCTTGTTCGAGGCCGTTTCCGCACTCGGGACGGTCGGTCTTTCTCTGGGGGCCACGGCTCACTTGGACGGCATCGGCAAAATTATTATCATGCTGGCCATGTTTATCGGCCGGGTCGGCCCGATAACCCTATTTATGCTGCTGAGTGAAGAGCATGCGGGCAGCCTGCCCCGCTATCCCGATATCCGCATTTCCATATCGTAAAGAGGTATTTTTTGCATGTCACAACAGATACTCATCATTGGTCTTGGTCAGTTCGGGATGTCGCTGGCCCGGACCTTGTCGGATAAAGGCGCTGAAGTACTTGCCGGTGACCGCCGGCAGACCCTGGTTGACGAGGCAGCGGCCTTTGTTACCGAGGCCGTGGTGATTGATGCTACCGATGAAACCGAACTGGCCCGCCTGCACCCCAAACAAAGGGATTGTGCCGTATGTGCCATTGGTGACGATTCCAAGGAGGCCTCGATCATCTGCACCGCGCTGCTGCGTCAGATGGGGACGCCCTGGGTCATTGGCCGGGCCAACAATGCCATGCATCGACGTATCCTTCAGCTGGTCGGGGCACATCTGGTGGTCAATCCGGAGGAGGAGTTCGGCCGTCGCTTTGCCAATCGTCTGGTGTACCGGAATGTGATCGCTGACATGCCTCTGGGCGACGATCTGCATCTTACCGAGCTGGCAGTGCATGCATCCATGGTGGGTAAAACCCTGGTGGAGCTGGCCCTGCCCAAACGGTTCGGTGTCATGGTGGTGGCCATTCGCCGCGGTGTTCCCAGCAGGGTGTTGCAACCCGTGCCGCATGATCCGCTGGAGGCGGACGATCGGCTCATTATTGTCTCCAGTGAAACGGCAATTCCTAAACTGGTCGGAGGGATTTGAAATGCGACTTGCACAAGCAGTCCGTGTCGGTGCCTGGCTGCTGGTGGGGCTCAATCTGCTGATGGCCTTTGGAACCCTTGGTATCTTCACCCGCATGTCCCCGGCCATAGCGGTTATCTTGGAGCGCAACGGCTATTCGCTCCAGGCCGGCGAGGATATGCTCATCCTGTTGGCCCACGCCGGCAACGCTGCCTTTACCGCCAGTCAGCAGCAACGGTTTTATGCAGCCCTGGACAGGGCTAAGGCCAATATTACCGAGAGCGAGGAACCGGCCGTGCTCAAGCGCATCGAGCAAAGGGCTGCAGCCATCTTCAGGGGGGAAGAAGTTGCCAGGCGAGAAACCATCGACAGTATCGGTCAGCTCGGTAGAATCAACCGAGATGCCATGGTCAAGGCCGACCACAAGGCTCAGCAGCTGGGTCAGGCAGGCGCCTGGGGTGTTGTTTTTATGGCCGTTTCCGCCTTTCTCGCCGGCATTATTTTTATCAGGAATCTGACCCGACGGGTCGTTGTACCCTTGGAAGAGATTCACACGGTGATGATTGCTCACCGCAACGGGGAAACCATGCGGCGTTGCACCGGTGCCGACCTCTCCCAAGATATCAAGGCGGTATTCGTCGGTATCAATGAGGTGCTGGATCAGTGCCAGGCTCAAGCTGCGGCGAGGCATGGACTGGCGGTCGATTTGTTCGTGGAGGACAGCGGAAAAAGAAGGTAAAAATGCCGTCTCTTGAGCATGGGGCGGCAGGGAGGCAAGGCACGACCGTCAGGGTGTCTGCATTAGATCGTGGTGCAGTTTTTTCAGGGCAACTTCCTTGGCCTTGGCCTCAATTTCCACGGTGAGGTGCAGGTGGCGCCAGCACGTCGGCAGGTCCTTGATGTCGATGAAATCGTGGTGTGGCCTGGGGTTGGTGCTGTGCCACCCCTCCTTGGGGCTGGAGAGGTGAAACAGCGGTTCCCGATTGTTGGCAGTCCAGGTGGCCAGGGCACGCTCCGTGACCTCTTCAACACTGAGGCCGTCGGCAAGGCAGCGATGGTGATGGACGTCGTAGACAAAGGGCAGTCCGGTGCGCTCGCAGACCGGTAGCAGATCGGCCGGAGTGTAGACCCGATCGTCGTTTTCCAGGGCCAGGCGAGAGCGGATCGCATCCGGCAGCGTTTCTATTCGGGTAACCACCCGCTGCAGAGCGGATTGTTTATCGCCATAGGCTCCGCCGCCGTGCAGGGTGATGACGTCGGCACCGATCAGTTCCGCTACCTCCGCGTGATAGCTGAGTTCGGCCAGCGAACGGTCGTTCACCCCTGGGTCCGGGGAAGACAACAACGTGAATTGATCGGGATGGAAGGTCAGGCGAATATTCTCCTCGGCAGCCAGTTGCGCTGCTCGGCGATAGGTACGGTCAATGGACCCGGCATCCGGCAGGTCCCTCAGCCGATATCCCAGTTGAGGATGCGTTTTGAGCGGCAGGATGCGGCTGTTGACCCGGAAGGAACCGATACTGTTACGGGCGCAGTACGCAATGGCGCTGAGTAACGAGCGACCATTGTTGAGGATGGTTGTCGCAAGCTGCGCCAGTTGCTGGTTCCTCTCCAGTTTTGCCAGATGCACGGCCTGATGGATATAAAAACGAATCGGTTCCTCTCGGAACAGGCAGCAAAGTCCAAACCGGAGGTTGTTATCGCCTACTTTCATACAACAACCTGCCCGTCGCCAACCAGCGGCAGGATCTTGACAACCCGAAAACGCACCAGATGTTTGGGGCCTTTCGCCTTGTCCTGTTCCGGGCTCAAACATCGTCGAGTCATGGCGGCAATCATTTGGGCATCGTCTGATTCATCTATTTTTTGCAGATACAATCGTATGCCCTGCGCCCCTCCTCCCTGTTCGATAAACATATAACAGGCCTGATCGTTGGTCGTAAGATTGGCATAACTCAAGCGCTCTCTCATGAGGAACGCCAGGGTATCGTCCTCCATGAAATGAGGTTTCGCATAGAGGGCTGTGGTTACCAAACCAGATGCACCGGCGGTGGCCAGTATCCCCGTGCCCTGTCGGTCTTCGAAGTATTGCTGCAAATGCATGGATATTCCTCCTGCACAGATGATTATTCTTTGTACTATTTACAACCATAACCAGGGAATCTCTCCGGGCAATGGGAGATAAAAAGAGAATTCGTGGTAGGGTAAACTATCCTTAAACAAGGACCGTCCTTTCAGTGGGAACGTAAGTGCTTCCCGCGGACTCTGCTTGCTTTGTCCGTCGCTCTCAACTATCATGGGCCAGCGGAATTCAATCTTTTCAATCATGCTGCAATCAAGGGTGCGTGCATGGCCGACAGCCTCTACATAGCCAATCTGGAGAAGGAAAGCGGCAAACTGGTCGTGACCCTGGGGGTGATGGAATTGCTTTCCCGGCGAATCGGCCGTATCGGTTTTTTTCGGCCCATCACTCCCGGTGACGGCAGCGACGATAACGACATCAACCTGATCAGGCAGCGCTACAACATCAGCCTGTCTAGCGCCGAAATGGCCGGAATCAGCCACGACGATGCCCGTGCCCTGATTGCGGACGGTGAGGAGCGACTCCTATTTCGCGAGATTGTTCGCAAGTACAGTGAAGTCAGGAAACAATGCGACTTTCTTCTGTGCGAAGGGCCGACCATTGTCAGCATGTCCGATGCCTTTGGTTATGATATCAGTATCCGCATCGCCCGCGAACTGGGGACGCCGACGCTGCATGTCTCCAACGGTAAAAAGTGCACCATTGCGGAGATTCTGGAAAACATCCGGGTGGCTGAAAAGATTTTTGAGCAGTACCAGTGCCCGCTGCTGGGAATTTTTGTCAATCGAATCGAACCGTCGCTGCTTGCCGCTGCCGAGAGCGAAATTCGCAAGTACCACCAGGGCAAACCGTATCGCCTTGATTTTCTTCCCGAGATGGAAGGGTTCAGTATGCCGACCATGGAGGAAATTACCGATGCCCTCGGTGCCCGCCATTTCAGTGGTTCACGAGAGGGGATGCTGCGCGATGTGCATGCCATTAAGGTCGCAGCCATGAGCCCGGGGAATTACATCGATTTCCTGGAAGAGGATGACCTGGTGCTCACTCCCGGCGACCGCCCGGATATCATTTTTGCCACTCTGGGGGCTCTTGCTTCGCGTAACTATCCTTCACCTGTGGGCATGCTGCTTTCCGGTGGATTTGAACCCAACCCTTCCATGGTCAGGTTGCTGGAAGGTATCGAAGATCTGGCCATGCCGATATATACTATCTCCGGCGATACCTATAGGGCCGCCATGCGCGCCGGGGAAGTCAAGGGTACCCTGCGGCCCCATAATGAACAAAAAATTGCCCGGGCCCTCGGTGTTTTTGAAAGCCATGTCGACGCAATCGGCCTGGAGGATCAGGTGATCCAGACCGTGTCCAGTTCCATGTCGCCCCTGATGTTTGAATATTCGCTCTTTCAGCGGGCTCGATCCGACCGCAAGCACATCGTTCTGCCCGAGGGCAGCGATGAACGCATCCTCCGGGCTGCGGAAATCCTTCGTTCCCGAGAGGTGGTCGACCTGACCCTGCTCGGCGAGGAGAAGGGGATTCGCAACCGGGCGGCAACACTTGGTCTGAAACTGCAGGATGTGGCCATCATCGATCCGAAAACCTCAAGCCTGCGCGAGGAGTTCATCGAAACCCTGTATGAACTGCGCAGACACAAGGGCTTTACCCAGGATTACGCTCGCGATGCGATCAATGATGTCAGCTATTTCGGCACCATGATGGTGCATAAGGATCTGGCGGACGGCATGGTTTCCGGTGCGGTCCATACCACCCAGCACACCATTCGCCCGGCCTTTCAGCTGATCCGCACCCGGGCCGATGTGCTGGTGGTGTCCAGTGTTTTTTTCATGTGCTTTGATACCCGTG
>JBFJXW010000214.1:0-6260 GCA_041622895.1 Desulfobulbus sp.
CCCTGGACATCGGCCAGCACCACACCGGTCAGTGCCTCAAGGAATTCGTTGATCACCACGATCTTCAGGTCGCGGTCCACCACCGCGATGCCGTGCGGAATGGAGTCCAGCAGGGTATTGACCGTGATTTCGTCCAGCAGGAAAGAAAGGGGTTCGTTCATTGCCAGAATACGGCTCAAGCGCGAGTATTTGTGTAAGGAGAGTGCATTCTGAAGGTGTCCATGTAAAAATTATTCTCCAAAAATACCGCCACTCGCCAATGCAATCAGGTCGCCCCTTTCGCCTCTGATTATTCATGCAACAGCGCTTCAATGGCTCGGCCCGCCCCTAAAGCAGAGACAGCGATCAGTGCATTAGGTTATAACACAACATATAGGTTGCTATGCCGGCGAAATAACCGACCGCGGCGAGCACTCCAATCTTGCGCGCATACCAGAAAAAATGAATCTTTTCGAGTCCCATCGCGGCTACCCCGGCAGCTGAGCCAATAATCAAAATAGAGCCGCCGGTACCGGCGCAGTAGGCCATGAATTCCCAGAGAAAGCTGTCGGGAGGATAGGTCGCCATATCATACATACCCATGGAGGCCGCTACCAACGGTACGTTGTCGACCACGGCACTGGCGAGCCCGATCAGGGGAACTATAACATCCAGGCGCCCTATGGTTGCGGTAAGCCACTGTGCCAAGTCATCGAGAATATGCGCATGCTCCAACGCAGCGACCGAAAGCAGGATGCCGATAAAAAAAACAATGCTGCTCATGTCGATGCGTTTGAGGGCCCCAACCACGCTCAGCTGCTCCCTGTATTCGTCTTTTTCGTTTCGGTGCAGCAGTTCCCCCACAAGCCAGAGAAAGCCCAGGCCGAAGAGGATACCCATGACCGGGGGCAGATGGGTAATCCCTTTGAAAACCGGTACAGACATCAGCGTACCGATGCCCATACAAAACATCAGCTGCCGCTCAAAAGGCGTGTTGATACGCCCGCTCCGCTTTTCGACAGAGGTCGATTTTGCCACCACCTCACGCCCCCGCAGGGTATAGCTGGTAATCGCGAGAGGGACCAGTAAGCAAACCAGGGAGGGCAGAAACACCCCTTTCATAATCTGTAAGGTCGTGATCTGCCCACCGATCCACAGCATGGTGGTGGTAACATCGCCAATCGGCGTCCAGGCGCCGCCTGCATTGGCTGCGATTACAATGATACCGGCGAAAAAAAGTCGGTCTTCATGTTTCTGAAGCAGCTTTTTCACCAATGAAATCATGACAATGGTACTGGTGAGATTGTCAAGAATAGCGCTAAGAAAAAAAGTAACGAAACCTACCAGCCAAAGCAGAGAACTCATCCTGGTGGTTTTAATCCGGCTGGTAATGACCACAAAACCGTTATGGGCATCGATAATCTCGACGATGGCCATAGCCCCCATGAGAAAGAAAACGATCTGAGCCGTATCCGCCAAGGACTCATGCAGATTTTGTACAGCCAGATGAAAGTCTGGACCGGTCAGTGCATACATGGACCAGAGCAAACCCGACGCCAACAGGGCCGTGGCTGTTTTATTCACCTTCAGTAAATGTTCCAGGGCAATGGCTGTATAAGCCAGAACAAAAACGATGATGAGTGCGATGTACATGGGGGTCTTTATTGCACCTCACTTCAAGTAGTATGTTGAACAGGGTGCGATGTTGCCGCTCTGCACCCGTTTACGGTCTTCCGGGTACAGAGCGAACTGCTGTTGTTTATTGCCCAGCGGTGAACACCTCCATGCCCATCATTGGCCATATGAAGGAGACAAACACCCAAAGCACCACCATGAGCAGAAGACTCGCCACCACCCCGAACTTGAGAAATTCCGCAGTGGTGAACTGCTTGGAGTTATAGGCGATGGCATTGGGGGCCGCGCCGATCAAGAGCAGGAAGGGCATACCAGCAACCACCAGGGAAGAAAAAAGGATGACCTCTCCGGCTACGCCCAGATAGGGAGCAATAACCAGGGCCACCGGCAGACTGATGGCTATGGCAGCCACGTTCATGATGAAGTTGGTCATCATCATGACAAAAAAGGCCATGCCGAGGATGAAGATGATCGCCGGGGCCTTCTGAAAGAGCACCAGCCAGTTGACTGCCATCCATTTTGCCGCGCCGGTTTCCCAGAGACAAAAACCGATCGACATGGCGCCGGCAAACAGCAGGATGATGTTCCAGGGAATATCCTCGAGGTCATCGATGTTAAGGATATTGCAAACAAAGAAAGCAATGGTGGAACAGAGGAGAATTCCGGTCTTATCGAGGCCGCCAAGCGCCGGAACAAAGCTTTTAAGGGCAATGAGAAGAACAGCACTGAAAATAATGGTTGCCGCCAGAACCTCGTTGCGGGTGATACCCCCCAACTCCCGATACATACGGGTCGCTTTCTCTTTGAGGCCAGGAATGCGGTCTTTTTCCGGTTTGCACAACAGCAGGAAGAAGCCCCAGAGAAGAAAAACCATAAGCCAGCCGATGGGGAACATGAAGTAACTCAAGGTGCCGAAACTGACATCGACATTCATCATGTCCTTATAAAAACCCAGCGCCACGGCACCGCGCGCTGCACCCAGCAGGGTGACGATCGAGCCGGCGCCGGCAACATAGGCCATCCCCATGAACAAACACTTACCAAAATTGGTCGGCTTGGTTTCGTTTGTATACATGGCATAGATGGCCATCAACAGGGGAAACATGGTGGCGGCTACGGCGGTGTGGGCCATAACATGTGTCAGAGCCGCAGTCATGACATAACAGCCGAGCATAATGAGCGAGGTTTTCTCACCTATGATTGAGAGCATCTTATAGGCGATCCTTCGGGTCAGGCCGGTCTTGGTAAAGACCATACCAATGACCACCGAACCGAAGATGAACAGGACCGAGGGGTCCATGTAATCTTTGAAGGCCACCGCTGGTTTGCGGATGAGAAACAATGCCTGCAGTGTGCCGATAAGCAGACTGGTGACGCCAATGGGCACCACCTCAAAGATCCACCAGGTGGCGGCAATGGCAAAAACAGCCAGGGCGCCCTTGGCCTCTTTGCTCAGAATAAAATGCTCGCCCTTGGGGTCGACGGCGTCCGGCCAAGCCGGAGAGTAATAGATGATAGCGAAAAGAGCGATGCCCAGAAATATGAAGACTACTCGTTTCCAGTCGAAGGGGGTTTTGATTTCCGGAAGTTCTTTCACGGTAGTTCCTGACATGGTAAATTCCTTTTATCGGTGAAGGGATCTCAAAGGCGGACTCACAGCGAGCAACTGCCGGCAAGGGTACGGAAGATATCGATCAGGCGGACAACGCCAATCAGGGCATGGTTATCAACCACCGGCAGGCAGGTCTCGTTTTCGGTCATCATGATCTCAGCTGCATGCAGAGGATGCATATCGGCCTTGATCGACTTATGCGGCGGAACCATGAACTGGCTGACCGGCAACGCACCCTGGCGCTTGCATTCGTTCTGAAAGCTGTCTTCCAGAAGGATTGCAAGGTCGGTGAACCGTTCCTTTTTACCTGCAAAAACGTTCTTTTTGCTGCCGTTAAACAGCGTCGGGAAATAGCAGGCGAGAATGCCACGAATGGTCAATCGACCAACATACTGACTGCTGCTGTTAATCAGCAACAGTTCGTCGTAAAGTAGTTTACCGCCGCCCTCGGAATGGGAAAAAAGTTCGCCCACGGCTTCATGCACCGACGCTTCACTGCTCATGTGCGGATACATTTCGAGAGGAATAATGAGATCTCTAACAGGTATATAAGTACTCATGCCAGACTCCTTGAAATATGAGTTGCGGGATAGCCCGATTACCAGCTTTTGGTCTTGATGATTTTGCGCAGTTCGTCCTGAGACTTTTTCTGCAATACTAGCATTTTCTTATCCTTGGCTTCCCCAATTTTACTCATCAGCTCCGACAGATCGACCGGTTTCTGTAAAAAATCTCCCGCCCCGAGCTTCATTGCCTCAACCCCGCTCTGCACCGAAGCCTGCCCGGTGAGCATAATGATTTCAGCCTCGGGATTATCCTCCTTGATCCGTTTCAAGGTCTCCAGACCGTCTATGCCCGGCATAGAAAGATCGACGATGATGGCGTCATAATCTTGTTGTTTTGCCTCGGTAACAGCCTGCTCCCCGCTGGTTACGGCACTGACCTTTAACCCTCTGATCTCCAGACGACTGGAGAGTGTTTCCAAAAAATCCTCCTCATCATCAACAAGCAAGACCTTAGCTTCCAATTCTTTCTCCATATCTTTTCCTCACTTCTCTGATACGATTTTCGATCTTTTATGATCGGATAAAGACATCAACCTGACATTGAAGAATAACTCATAGCACTGCATACAGCAGTGCAAATAAAAGACCGCTTTTTCGTTTATTTTTATAACTAACAATATCAACAAGTTACAAAACAGAAAAAACCAGTGGCATTTTAGCGATCCGGATTGAAACATTTTGAAACAAACAGAAACCTCAAGGTGGTTCATATTGTTTCAAAACGTTTTTGTTTATTTTTCCAGGTAGAAAAACAGAAGAATAGAGCAAAAAGAACCAGAGCTGGATACAACCCTAGAGACAACAAAACAATGGATATCAGACTGTTAACGAATTGACATAAAAATAGCCGCATTCATAAATGTATAAAAAAGCGCATAGAATCGGACTCAAGTAAAAAAAATCAGCTACAGCGTATGGTGGAGAATCTTGGACGCATAAATACCTGAGATATACTTTTTCGTTGCCGCGCCCAGGTCAACAAACATCATCCCAGCGGTGTATTCGCGATCCCGTTGTTGCACATGTTTGACCAAAGCTTGAGAAATAATTTTTTCTTCACCGAGCACCAGGCCCACTTTAATTGTTTGGTCCTCGACCAACTTCTCTTTAAGATTGACAGCCAAGCCGCCTTCGCAGATATCCCGCAACGAACCGGTTATATTAGCATCAGCTGTTGCTACCTTGACCAGAACATTCTGGCAATCAAGCATGCGAGCAAGGTCTCTATCACTCATTCGCACAAAAGCCCGCTTCCCCTGTGGATTTTTCGGTTTATAATCCCAATCCACCTCCAACTCTTCCAAAGAAGGAATATCAGCCCATTTCTTTTTCTCCATAATTCCACACCTCGACCAGCACTCCACGCAGAATACAAACCTTTCAAAGGATAGCAGAGCATAAGCCGTACCGTCTCCTTTTACCTGTCTCCAGACAGCACTCCACTGATTTGGAAGACCCGGCTTTCAGATCATTGCTATTCAAAAAAATACAGAATAAACGGTGCACAACTTCGCCTGCAGCATACATAACCTCCTCCTGAATCCTTGGACCCCAAAAGCACAGCACAGAGACGTTCGCCGCTCCTCAACCTACCAACCTTTACAACCAATAATATTTTTAATCTTCTCCTCGGTCCGCTTTTCGACCAACACCATTTTCTGAGCCTTGGCCTCTTTTATCTTGGCATTAAGCGCCTGGATATCAATAGGTTTCTCTAAAAAATCCATGGCTCCGAGTTTCATTGCCTCTATTCCTTTTTCAACAGAAGCATGCCCGGTCAACAAAATAATCTGCAGGTCAGGGTTTTTTTCCCGTAGACGGACCAGGGCTTCAAGACCACTCATTTCCGGCATCATCAGATCAAGAATAATGGCGTCGTAATTCTCTTCATCTACCTTATCCAGTGCTTCGACAGGTGATGTAGTTGCCGAAACATCCATCCCGCGATTACGCATCCGGTCAGCCAGAACGTCAATAAAATCCTGCTCATCATCGATCAATAAAACTTTTTCTTTCATACGGGTCCCCTCTGCGTATTGAGAATATTTTCATAGACATTAAACTAGGTTGCCACACTCCGCCTGTCAAGACTTTGCCCCAGAGACTGCCCATTCAAAATGTACGTAAAAACGATAGCGATACTAGCCGACATCTGCCGGCAGACGAACATTGACGGCTCCGGGAGCCACCTCCATCTCTGCCTTCAGCCAGATCATCAGTTCCCGCTCCTGTCCTTGCACAAAGCAATGATCAGCGAGTAACGGTAACCCGTTGGCATTAACAAACCGAATCACGATCCTACCACCCTCCTGCGCCACTGCAATCTCCACAGTTTCTTTACGAGGCAAAGTTTCAATGATTTGACGCAGTAGCAGGTAGATGAAGGCTTCAAAATAAATCAGACAGGTTCTGATCAGGCCGGCACTCGGTGCGGTTGTAAAGATGAGCTCTTTCATCGCGGCTTGCCG
>JBFJXW010000215.1:0-6223 GCA_041622895.1 Desulfobulbus sp.
AGAAGAGGCCGGTCGCAACCGGTTGCGAGAAATAGAGCAATTACACAGGCAAATAACTGAGCGGAAAAAAGCGGAAGAGAAGCTCAGAGAATCTGATGAAAAAATTCGTTCCTGGCTCGAGCATTCACCTGTTTGCACCAAAATACTGGATCAGGATTTCCATCTGCAATACATCAGTTCTGCCGGTTTGCACGCCCTGCAAATTGACGAGAGCAGTACCGTGTACGGGAAAAAATTTCCTCTGGACTGTTATCCTGAACCTGGCCGGACCGCTATTGGTACACATTTAGAAAAAATCAAACAAACAGGTGCCGTAGCCAGGCTGGAGACACCTGTAACCACTGCATCCGGCGGTCAATTGTGGTTTCAGTCGACGTTTGTACCCATCACCGATGAAGACGGTCGATGCGACTCTATCCTTGTCGTGTCCATCGACACTACCGATCAAAAGCGGGCGGAAGAAGCGCAAGCCCATCTGGAAAAACGACTCCGGCAAGCGCAAACGATCGAAGCGATTGGGTTGATGGCCAGCGGTGTTGCCCATGACCTGAACAATATACTCGCGGGAATTATCGGCTATCCCGAATTGCTCCTGAGGATTCTGCCTGATCACAGCGATCTGAGAAAACCGATTCTTGCCATTAAGGATTCCGGGTACAGGGCGGCAGCTGTGGTTGCGGATCTGCTGACAATCGCGCGTGGCGCTGTCAGCATCAGAGAGGAGCGCGACCTTCACACCATCATTACCGAATTCCTGTGTTCTCCGGAAGCGGAAGAACTCAAGGTGTTGCATCCGCTGGTAAGATGCCGGACCCGATTGGATGCGAGGCGTTCCTGTATTGCGTGCTCTCCGGTGCATATCAAGAAGTGCCTTATGAACCTGGTGACTAACGCAGCCGAGGCCATTCCTGCAACGGGTACCATCCACATTACGACCACAAATCAATATCTTGAGGAACGACTCGCTGCTGACCGCACCCTTAAGGCAGGAGACTATATTGTGCTCAGTGTAAGCGACACGGGCGCCGGTATTTCAGAAAAAGACCTCGAACGCATCTTTGAACCGTTTTACACCAAGAAAGAAATGGGAAGAAGCGGTACCGGGCTCGGATTGACCGTGGTCTGGAATACCGTGCAGGAGCATGACGGCAACATATCCGTAGAAAGTACAGGTGCAGGTACTCGTTTTGAGTTGTATTTCCCTTTAGCCGCAGAGAAAAGGGACGTGGCGGAAAAGCCTATTGCAGCGGGAGATATTACAGGCCGGGCGGAACATGTTCTGGTGGTCGATGATGATGTCCAGGTGCTTGACATCGCAAGTAAGATGTTACGCATGCTGGGCTACGCGGTTGATTGCGTTTCTTCAGGGGAACAGGCGGTTCAATTTGTCGAAGAGCACTCGGTGGACCTGCTTATCCTGGACATGTTGATGCCGCCGGGCATGAATGGGTATCAGGCATACAAGGAAATTATTAAACGATGTCCCGGACAGAAAGCAGTTATTGCGAGCGGTTTTTCTGAAAACGACGATGTCCAGGCAGCCATTCAGCTTGGTGTTCATACCTATATCAGAAAACCCTATTCAATGGATCAGCTTGGCTGCGCCGTCAAGGAGGCGCTCGCAAACTGATCCCGCAACAACAGCTCAGGTAGTGCGCTCCTTGTGGGGTGCTCCGGTGGGAGAGCAAAATACATGCTCTTGCAGAGTCATCCCTGCAAGAGCATTTTTTTTGCCCGCAAGCCCGGTTTCAGCTTCATCGTACCGGGATGCCCGCAAGCCCTTTTCCGTTCTGGTCGGCCGCTGTTACCTTTCGGTTCCGATCACGGACTGCTGCCATTGCCAGATCAATATTGTCAAAGATATTATCAGGTCCGATTAACTCCTCAGTTCCCATAGTATGCAGGGAGTGACGTACTGACTCGTTCACGCCTGTGAATAAAATCTGCATGCCCTTTGCGCGGACTTTTCTGATGACGACCTCCAGCGACTCAATGCCGGTCGCGTCTATACTCGGTACCCGGCGCATTCTCAGGATAAGAAAATCAGGTGCGTTACGGGTAAAGCGCATGACCTCCACAAACCGGTGAGCCATGCCGAAGAAAAACGGGCCGTCAATCTCGTAGCAGGCGACATGGGCATTGCTGATAAATGGAGCGTCTTCGTCCTTTTGCCCTTGATACGGAGGGGCGAGTTGAATGCTGCTCAATTCACTCATGCGTCGCATAAACAGCATCGCAGCCAAAACCACTCCAACCTGCACTGCCACCGTCAAGTCGACACAGACCGTGAGCAAAAAAGTGATACTCAGGACGAGAGAATCGGATTTGGGAGCATGGAACAATCGACAGAACCGTTGAAATCCGCTCATATCCCAGGCGACCACGACCATTACTGCGGCAAGACTCGCCAAAGGGATTCGCGAGGCTAAGGGGGCGCAACAGACGATGAAGATTGTCAGGGTCGCGGCATGAACCATTCCGGCCAGAGGGGTCCGTCCGCCGGCACGAATATTGGTCGCTGTCCGGGCAATGGCTCCGGTTGCGGGAATGCCGCCAAAAAGAGCCGAACCTATATTGGCCACTCCCTGGGCGATTAATTCCGTGGACGAGTCGTGTCGTTCCCCGGTCATTCCGTCGGCGACCACCGCGCTGAGCAAGGATTCGATTCCCGCCAGCACAGCTATGGTCAGCGCTTCGGGGATAACATCGACAACAATTTCCATGAAATCCGCAGGGGGGGTAAAATGAGGAAGGGTCGAAGGAATCCCCCCAAACCGGGAACCAACGGTTTCCACATCAACCCCTGCCCCCCAGGCGACGAGGCAGGCGGTGACAATGCCGACGATATGAGCCGGTATGCGCGGGACATAATTGCGTATACACATCATCGCCGCCAACGTCACCAGGCCAATACCCAGCGCTGCCGGAGAAAACGTTGGAAGGGCAACCGCACACGCAATCATCCGATCAAGGAACTGCGGGGGGACTCCATCCATGGTGAGGCCGAAAAAATCCTTGAGTTGCGCGGAAAAGATGAAGACTGCGATACCGGCGGTAAATCCCGTGGTGACCGGATAAGGGATGAATTGCAGCAGTTTGCCGAAATGAAATATTCCCATCACGATAAGAAAGATCCCTGCCAGTAAGGTGGCTGCGACCAAACCTTCATACCCGTGTCGAGCGATAACACTCGAGACGATGACGACGAAGGCACCTGTTGGACCGCCGATCTGAAAACGGGATCCCCCGAGAGCGGAAATGAGAAATCCAGCCACAATGGCCGTGAATATGCCACGCTCGGGAGTGGTTCCCGAGGCGATGGCAAAGGCCATTGCCAGGGGCAGGGCAACGATGCCGACGGTAATACCGGCGCTGATATCGCGGAGCAAACCGTTGCGGGTGTAGCCCTCACGCAGGGTGGTCAGAAAAGCGGGGGAAAAGGATAAAGAAAAACGGAAACGAAACAATGACATTGGTACAACTCCAAATTGAAAAAAGAATCTTTTCAACCGAGGAGCACAGGCGGCGGTCCGGCAAGGCTATATCCGGTCGGGCCAGAGGTCTGGAGGCAGGTCGGTCATGCGAGTAAAACAGTGAGCAGGTGAACAAAGGGGCAACGTATACCCATGGTCTCGGGGGGCTTGCAACGGTTGCGGCATCTTCGTCACGCGCAAACCCGACCAACCTACCACTACATGCTTAAATTTCAAGGCGTGTGGAGAATTTTGTGGGGCAGCGAACAAGAGGTTCGTTTCAATCAACAGGAAATACCGCTGCACCGGTTCCCCGGCGGTTCGAAAAGCGGCCCCCTGCTGCGGGGCTGCTATGGGACCCCCGCAGCTTTGCAGGTGATGACGGTTCTCCGGGCCACGGGTGATGTTCCGTGACCCTGCGCCCCTTGTTGTTCCGTGCGGAAAAGCTGGCGAAAGAATGAAACCCCCGTGCTCCTTGGAGACAGGTGCACAGAATGCGCCATAGAGATCAGATCCAGCACGAGTCGGCCCCCGCAAAGCGCACGGTTGGTGAATTTTTTACGGAGCTGGCTTGTGCTTTCGTTTCCTTGGGCGGTGCTTGAGTATTAAAAACCGTGACACAGGTTTTTGAATATTTCCGCTTCCAGCGGTGTGTAGGGCAGGCCAAAGGCCTCTGCGACGCCTTTACAGGTAATGTGCCCTTCAACCATGTTAACGCCCTCCGCGATACCTGGATCGTCGTGAGCCGCTCGTTGCCAGCCTTTTTTGGCCAGGGACAGCGCATAGGGCAGGGTGGCATTGGTCAGGGCCATGGTCGAGGTCAGGGGGACAGCGCCGGGCATGTTGGCCACGCAATAATGGAGGATGCCGTCGACCTCGTACACCGGATGGCCATGGGTGGTGGGTTTCGAGGTCTCGAAACAGCCGCCTTGATCGATGGCGACATCCACCAGCACCGCTCCTTTTTTCAGGCTGCTCAACATCTCGCGGCTGATCAATTTGGGTGCCTTGGCGCCAGGGAGCAGCACGGCGCCGATAATCGCATCCGCCTTGACTGCCAGTTCACGAATAGCCGTCGGTGAGGACATCAGGGGGACACAGTTCTTCGGCATGGTCTCGGCAAGATGGCGCAGACGCGACAAGCTGGTGTCCAGCAGATAAACGGTGGCACCCAGGCCGCAGGCAATCCGCGCGGCTTCCGTGCCGACCACGCCGCCGCCGATAATCAGTACCGTGGCCGGCGCCACCCCGGGGACTCCGCCCAGCAGGATGCCGCGGCCGCCCTGGCTGCGCTCGAGGAATTTGGCTGCCTCCTGGGCCGCCATCCGCCCGGCGATCTCGCTCATCGGGGTCAGCAGGGGCAGGCCGCCGTGGCGATCGGTGACGGTCTCGTAGGCAATGCACACCGCTTTGCGAGCCATCATCGCCCGCGTCAGTTCTTCGGCGGCGGCAAAGTGAAAAAAGGTAAAGACCATCTGCTCTTTACGAATCATCTCGTATTCAACCGGCTGGGGCTCCTTCACGTGCATGACCATATCGGCACGCTCATAGATCTCTGCCGGGGTGGCAACTATTTCCGCCCCGACGTTTTCGTATTGGACATCCTCGAAATTGCTGCCCACACCGGCACTCGTTTCCACCAACACCTGGTGCCCTCCTGCAACCAGCATTTCCGTTCCGGCAGGTGTCATGCATACCCGATTTTCCTCTGCTTTGATTTCTTTCAAAATACCGATGATCATCGCTCAATCTCCTGGTGCGAGGGAATGGATTGTTGTTTCTTTGCAACACTATACCAGAGATTGGCAGCATTGCTGGAGCTTATTTGTAAGGAAAATACGTGTTCGGCCCAGAGGGTGCATCATGGGTGAAAAAGAGGGGACATCCTCCAGGGGAAGCGGAGAGAAGATTGCAGACAGGTGCCACAATGCGGTCAGAGCCGCAAGATTCCGGCAGCCGGTTGGAAAAGCTGGCCGAATGATTGAAAGGGAGGTGCTTAGCTCCCAGAAAGGCTGGCAATCACTACAGGAGCAACGACAGCGCCTCCCGGATGGCTTCGGTGGTGTCCAGCTTGTCAATAATACCGATTGGGTTGACGGTACGGGCCCGCACGAGCAGCTGCGGATCCTGATAGCCGGTGAAAAAGAGGATGGGGATGTCCAGTTCGGCGCGTATTTTCTGCGCCGTCTCGATGCCGCCCATGATGCCGTCGAGGCTGATATCCATGACGATGGCGTCGGGCTGATCGTTGTGGACTGCATGGATCGCGGCCTCGCCGTTGGTTACGATCTGGGTAACCCTGCAGCCTATCTCCTTGACGTTTTCGGCCAGCATCAGGCCGATCAGGAGTTCATCTTCGACGATGAGAATTTTTTTAGCCATGGGAAAGAGGGCTCCTTCAGAACGTGCGGTACGGAACATCTCCGCTGTCCCTTCTGTGAAGTATATGTTGCCGATATTCTGACAGAGAACCAACGCAGGGTCAATTTTCTTTACAGTTCTTTACTGGTGTCACTCGGTTTGCAGAAGGATATCCGGGGCCGCCACCCTACTGGGCTGCAGTCAGGGCCTGATCGAAGTCGGCAATGATATCGTCGATATGCTCAATGCCCACGGATACCCGAATCAGGTCCGGAGTGATCCCTGCCGCTCGCTGCTGTTCTTCGTTGAGCTGGCGATGGGTCATGCTGGCCGGATGGAGCACGCAGGTACGGACATCGGCGACATGGACGACAATTCTGGCCAGCTTG
>JBFJXW010000216.1:0-6174 GCA_041622895.1 Desulfobulbus sp.
AAGGCGGCATCTGTTTTAACCATCATTACAACGCCGCCCCCATTGCCAACCGGTTTGTCATGCTGAATCTCTATAATTGTAACGATGGTTCTTCACTGGAACAATTACCAACGGAAATCGTTACTACCTCTGAGCAAGCACTAGAGATCAATGGCATCAAAACCAAAGTAGTGAATAATTGCGCCCGCTTCGTTGAATTGAACCAAACACAAAGAAAAGTACTGCTGACCTGTATTGCCCAGCACGGCTCATTTTAATGCTCGCTTGATTCGGCCCGTCAAATCTCGGTAAAGTCCGAAGGCTGATGCCGTAAATATTTAACAAATCTTGCTTTTTCATAACAGTTCATATACGCATCTTCGGCACTGATTTTTTTCTTCTCCAAGAGCTCGAAGATCGCATCGTCCAAAGTCTGCATGCCGAACTTCTTGCCAGTCTGCATGACTGATGGAATCTGATACGTCTTGCCTTCGCGGATTAAATTACGCACCGCCGGGTTGCAGATGAGGATTTCCAAGGCTGCCACGCGCCCCTTGATATCAACCCGCTTGAACAGCGTCTGTGAGACCACGGCCCGCAAGGCATCGGCCAGGGTCGAGCGAACCTGCCCTTGCTGATTGGCCGGGAAAATCTCAACAACACGATCAACCGTCTTCATTGCATTCATGGTGTGCAGCGTACCAAAGACAAGATGCCCGGTCATAGAGGCTTCCATTGCCAATGATATCGTTTCCAGGTCACGCATCTCGCCTACCAGGATAATATCCGGGTCTTCACGGAGCGCGCCGCGCAACGCAGCGGAAAAACTGCGGGTATGGGTGCCCACTTCACGGTGATTAACAATGCAACTCTGACTTTTATGAACAAACTCGATAGGATCTTCAACAGTGAGAATATGATCTTTTCTGATCTTGTTGCATTCATCCAAAATCGCGGCCAACGTGGTCGATTTTCCCGAACCGGTTGGCCCTGTGACCAAAACAAGGCCTTTGGGTAAAGAAGCCAGCCTGGCGACCACCTTGGGTAGTCCCAATTGCTCACAGGTCAGAATGTCACTTGGAATCTCACGGAACACTGCACCAATGCCGTATTTTTGTTGAAAAAAATTACACCGATATCGTGCCAGACCGGGTATTTCATAACCAAAATCCATATCGCCGGTTTCTTCAAAAATTTTGATCTTATCTTCCGGACAAATTTCATAAAGCATGCTTTTAAGCGTTTCATTTTCCAGAACTTTAAATTTAACCCGCTCCATATCACCACGAATGCGCAGAACCGGTTGTTGTCCGGCCATCATATGCAGGTCGGAGGCGCCTTCATCGTTCATTAATTTAAAAAATGCATCTAACTGGGCCATAGCATACCGCTCCTTATGCTTTTTTCACTAAATCAACAACATGACAAATATTTTCAACTATCAAAGGATCAAATTTTTTTGTATATATTTAATAATGTCATCGACCTCATCACAAACGCCAAACAAGAAAAGATCTTCTTCGGAAATTTTGCCTCCAGCCAACAATTGCTCCCGTATCCAGCCAAGAAGACCACCCCAAAAAGCCGAATCGACGAGAATAATCGGAAAAGGCTTAATTTTTCTGGTTTGAATCAAGGTCAACGATTCAAACAATTCGTCCAAGGAACCGAACCCACCGGGAAAACATATAAAAGCCATAGAATATTTCATAAACATGACTTTACGAACAAAAAAATAGCGGAAATCAAGCGGCAGATTCACATACGGGTTAGCGGCCTGTTCATGAGGCAGGTCGATATTCAAACCGATTGAAAGCCCATTGCCCTCAACGGCACCGCGGTTAGCAGCCTCCATGATACCCGGTCCGCCACCGGTAATGAGAGCATACCCTAATTCGACGAGTTTTTTAGCCAGTTCAGTCGCTTTTATATAATCAGGGTGTTCGTGTTTCGTCCTGGCTGATCCGAAAATGGTGACAGCTGGTTGCCGTACCCCTGAAAGAGTATCGAACCCTTCGACAAATTCAGATAAGATCCGGAACATTCGCCAGGAATCCCCCCTGGCCATATTATCCAGACAATACTGACTTTCCCTATTTTTGGGATACCTGTCTGCCACGTTCATTCTGGCCGTGCCAGCGCACCGCCACTCCGGTTATATAGTTTGATTATCCAGCGGAATCTGAAAATCCCGCGAGATACCCTCTGGCCTGCGCAGCCTGTTTTTCTGTCCGCCCTTTCATGGCAATCACTTGGAGAAAACGTTTTTTCGCAGGATTATCATGCCCCATAGCCATATGAATCCTGCCCAACTGCAAAACACCTTCGGCATGGTTACGCTTCAACCGTAAGCATTGCTTGACGGCTTCAAGCGCCTCAACATTACTACCCGTATGGAGTAGCGCTCTACTTAACCGACACCAATGGTCCGGATTAAAATTATCCAGTGCCAAGGCTTTTCGGCACAGAGCAAGACCGACATCACGGCCCTCTTCCTGCTCGACATACAATACGCCCAACGTGCTCAAAGAAATGCTGTCCTGGGGAAAGAGATGCAAGGCTCGCTGACAGGCTCTAATGGCCTCGTCGGGCCGACCGCTTTCCAAGTAGCATTGGCCCAGAAAACGAAACAAGATGAATTCTTTCTCGCTTCCCGGACGTGTCCGCCAATGTTCAAAGATTTCGACCGCTTTTTCATGATCACCGCGTTCGATGTAGAGTCTTCCAAGTGGCAGAAAAAGCTCCTGCCCGGCAACGTCCTTCTTGGCGAGAAGTCGATAAGCACGTTCAAAACAATCTAAAGCGTTCTCTTTTTGCCCCATCGTCTGCCGCACATGACCAAGATTAACAAGGGCCATATAATTATCAGGATCTTGATGGAGCACATCTTGAAAGCACACGGCAGCCTGCCGTTCCTGGTTATATTCTACCAGGGCGACTCCTAGACTGTTCATGAGATTCACGTCACCGGGCTGCAATCGGAGACCGCGACGATATTCGCGAATGGCGGTTCTATAATCGCCTTCCTCAAAAAAAGAATCGCCGCTTATGTTCAGACTCAGATGATCAAAAAACACCACACTTCCAGGACCAAGAAAAGAACAGTGCAGCAAGGCTTTTAAGCAGTTTCCTGGAATATCGCTTTTGGAAAAATCCAGACAAGGCCACGCAGCCACACCGATCGAAACATTCCCTTCACCAAAATATTCCCGACAGGCTGTGCTGAGAGTCTCAATACTACGGCGAGTTGAATCTGCAGTGGCATTCGGGAAAAGTATCAGGCAAAGATTTTCTCCCCCTCCTACGTAAAAACCTCCTGCAGGCAGAATGTGTTGAATGCACTCGTCCAGTTGAAAGGAATTCCCGGCATCAGATTGCGGCGCAAGTACAGCAAGGGAGAAACGGGCAAGTCCACGCCATTTTCCCTGTAAACGCTCAAGAAGATCCGGTTGTGCCAATTGAAAAGGATGGAGCCTTCGTTCATCGAGGGCATCAATATCGCAAATACCAAACGGGCCACGTTTTTCAGCAATGGCCAATGCCCACCAGAACCGATCAAGAACATTGGTTTTCTCCTGCTCTTCCGCAGCAACTATCTGCGAAAACCCCATCTGCACTTTACTCAGGCCTTCCCGCTTAAACTGATGCTGCAGGTAGTGGGCGGTCTTCAACGCCTGTTCCCTGGTCTGCGCTTGTAACAGAAAACCAAAAACTCCATAGCCGAAAGAAAAACAGTATCCTTGTGTTAAAGCTTGCAGGAGAGCCGCAATTTCCCGTGTTTTCTGGAGGTTTCCAGCTGCTGTACGCCTGTAAAAAACAGTGTTTAAAAGAAAAAAGAATACGGTCTTTTCGCTGGCAGATTGTTGCAAAAAAAGCGTGGCGGCACGTCGATTATACAATTCAGTTTCAGGGTTTACATATCCCAGACGGATTCTTTCAAACCTTTCCTTGAGGCTTCTTTGAAACTCCTCTACCCATGTCGTAGATATTTTCTTTAAAAAAGCCGGATCCACTTCACTTATAATGATGGCAAGATGTTCATCGCGTTCAAGCTGCAAAGGGACAATAAGCCGATTGTCCAGTAACCAGGGACTGGTACGGAATGTCATTTGGTCATCCCCTGTCCCGCCAGCCACGACGACATCGCCTGACAAGTTTTGCATCGATCCATCGGGAAGCAAAGAACAGAAGACAACGTTGGCAGGCAAGGGTAACAGCTGTTTTACTTCCTGCACAAAAGGTGATTGAAGAATGTAAAAGTCTTCGAGACAAAGCATGCTGTGTTATTGACCTTTTGTTAAATAATTTTCATTTTCGCACATCTCTTCAACAAATAAAGATCTCCGCAAGCTCTCGAAAAGAAGATCACATTCATCGTCAGCAAGGGTACGCATGTCCAGCAGCAAACGATCATCCTCTACTCTGCCGATAACAGGAACAGGAGCTTGGCGCAGTGCTTTTTCCAGCTGATTGATTTTCATACCAAGCGGCTGTACAGCCACCCCCCAACTCGCTAAATTTTGTTCAGGCATTGCACCACCACCAACCCGCGAATAAAGCTGCACCAGTTCGAAGCTGCAGTTGTTACTGAGGTGATCCTGAAAACGTTGCAACAATCCCAAGGCACGTTGTTTGAGAATTGCCTCTGAAATGGCAATCATGGCCAAAGTCGGAATCTCCCGCAGTGCAGTGGACTCATCCAAATAAAGGCGTAACACCGCTTCAAGGCCAGCCAAGGTGAATTTGTCAATGCGGAGCGCCCTGTTCAAAGGGTTCCTCTTAATCTGTTCAATATATCTTTTTTTTCCTACAATAATACCAGCTTGCGGCCCTCCAAGTAATTTGTCCCCACTGAATGTTACAATATCCATACCGCTGGCGACGACATCTTGAACGGTTGGTTCCTTTGCAAGGCCAAATTTGGAGAGATCAACGAGACAACCGGACCCCAGATCCTCCATTACTGGAATTCCATGCTCTCGTCCAAGTTGCACCAATGCCCGATCAGGCACTTCGCTGGTAAAACCGACAATTTTGTAATTGCTGCAGTGAACACGTAAAAAGAGAGCGGTTTCATTGGTTATGGCTTGTTGATAGTCACGATGGTGGGTGCGATTTGTAGCACCAACTTCTACGAGGCGTGCCCCACTTCGAGCCATAATATCGGGTATACGAAACGAACCTCCGATCTCAACTAATTGACCACGGGACACGATGACTTCTTTATTCCGAGCCAGGGTTTCAAGAGCAATCAACACAGCAGCAGCATTATTGTTAACTACCAAGGCAGCTTCTGCTCCGGTTAATTCGCATAGCAAACGATCGATATGATCATATCGGGACCCTCGCTTTCCGGTTGCCAGATTAAGCTCGAGATTAGTGTAGTTTTGGCCTGCTACAGTCAGATATTCCATTGCAGAAACAGGGAGAAGAGAACGACCCAGATTAGTATGAACAATCACACCCGTCCCATTAAGCACGCGGGTAAAACGCGGTGCGTGGTACTTGAGGATAAAGGCACTGAGTTTTTTGATGAAGGATGATCGATCATCTAGATAAAACGTAGAATCTTGAGTGGAAAGAATCGTTTGACGCATCGTATCGAGATAAAGACGCACACAATATTTAATCCGCTGCACGGGTACTTCATCGAGCGCATTCGAGTCAATAAGCGCAGCTATGCATTCATTGACATTAGGGATCTTCCTTAAAAGGTTAGTTACGGTATCGTCCATGTAGAGAAAACAGTTTGTTCATATTTAAAAATAACCATAGGTGAAATGAGCACCCGGTAATGAGGTTTGAAGATGATACAGCATGTTACGACAAACCACCCACAGAAAGCAAACAGAAAAAATTATAACAAATCCATAATTATACCTCTAATTTTCTATTACCAAAACCAAGGAGATAAATAAAAGTTGACATCCGAGGCTCATTCCAGTATTTTGCCGCCTCGCTGCTTCGCAGGACACTTCGAAGCTCAGCACCATCAGTAAAAAAAATAAAAAAGGTTGACATGAGAATCAAAACAAGATATCATGTCGAAACCAACCGGTGAGCAACACTCACCGTGCTTTTGATCTTTGAAAACTGAACAGTAAATAGAGCGGGCCAAGTAGTAATTTTGGTTTTGAATTGGATAAGTCCAATCCATTGTGATTGGCTAGGATATTAAACTGGAGAGTTTGATCC
>JBFJXW010000217.1:0-6173 GCA_041622895.1 Desulfobulbus sp.
CCGATGGCTTCGATCGATAGCGATTCGACCATCAGGCCGCGGCCAGGAGCAATGAAACCAAAGCGTTGGCGATGGGCCGCCTCAAAGGCCTGCTGCATGCTCTGGGGGGTGTCAAGATCGACCGGAAGAGCTGTGTCGGTACCGGTGTAACGCAGGTGGACCTTGCACAGTGCTGAAATCTGCTCTTCAGGAACCCCCTGCTGTGCCACCTCATGCCGGGCTTCGGACAGAAGTGGGGCAGCGGCTGCCGTGAGGAGGTCGTCCAGTGCATCGGCGGAAAAAGGGTGTTCGATCTGTAGCTCGCGCATGGCCCGGATATCTGCCAGTCCCATGCCGTAAGCAGAGAGCACCCCGGCCAAGGGATGGAGAAAAATGCGCTGCATACCCAGGGCATCGGCCACCTGGCAGGCGTGCTGCCCCCCGGCGCCGCCGAAACACTGCAGCGTGTAGGCGGTGACATCATAGCCCCGCTGCACCGAGATTTTTTTGATGGCATTGGCCATGTTCTCCACGGCAATGCGCAGAAAGCCCTCGGCCACGGCTTCCGGTTGCGGCGCGGCCTCCCCTGCGGTCTCACCGATACGGGCAGAGAGGACGTTGAATTTTTGCCGGACAACAGCAGTGTCCAACGGCTGATCGCCATGCGGGCCGAAGACCTTGGGAAAGTATTCCGGCTGAATACGGCCCAGGAGGACATTGCAGTCGGTCACGGTCAGGGGACCGCCTCGCCGGTAGCAGGCCGGTCCGGGATTGGCGCCGGCGGAATCGGGTCCCACCTGGTAGCGGCCGCCGTTGAAATGGAGGATCGAGCCGCCGCCGGCTGCCACGGTGTGGATATGCATCATTGGTGCCCGCATCCGCACACCTGCTACCAGGGTTTCAAAGCTGCGCTCAAACTCGCCGTCATAGTGGGTGACATCGGTGGAGGTGCCGCCCATGTCAAAACCGATCAGCCGGGTACAGCCGCTCATGGCAGCGGTGCGCACCATGCCGACCACACCGCCGGCCGGACCGGAAAGCACCGCATCCTTGCCGCGAAACAGGGCGGCATCGGTTAGACCGCCATTGGACTGCATGAACAACAGCCGGGTATGGCCTGCACGGTTCAGCTGTCCCGCCACCTGGTCGACATAGCGGCGGAGAATCGGTGAGAGATAGGCATCGACCACGGTGGTGTCGCCACGGGCGATCAGTTTGATCAGCGGACTGACCTGGTGGCTGACCGAGATCTGGCTGAAACCGATTTGTTCTGCCAGGGCAGTCAACTGCTGTTCATGCTGGTGAAACCGATAGCCGTGCATCAGCACGATTGCCACAGCGCGGATGCCGTCGGCAAATGCTGCCCGCAGGTCCTGTTTCGCCTGTTCCAGGTTGAGCGGGATGATGATCTGTCCTTGCGCATCAACCCGTTCTTCCACCTCGATAACCCGGGCGTACAGCATTTCCGGCAGAACAATATGGCGGGCAAAGAGGTGGGGACGGTTCTGGTAGCCGATGCGCAGACCGTCACCGAACCCTTTGGTGATCATCAGCAGGGTCGGCTCGCCTTTGCGCTCCAGCAGGGCATTGGTGGCCACGGTGGTCCCCATCTTGATGGCAGCGATCTTATGCGCGGGGATGGGGTCGCCGGCGGCCAGGCCGAGGAGGGTGCGAATGCCGTGGAGGGCGGCGTCCGGGTAGCGTTCCGGATTTTCCGAAAGCAGTTTGCAGGTGATGAGGGTCGCATCCGGCCGTTTGGCGACCACATCGGTGAAGGTGCCGCCACGATCAATCCAGAACTGCCATGCATCCTCTATTGCTGCCTGCATACGAACATTGCCTCCTTGACGTGCTCCACGTTTACGGCCCGAAACGGGCTTACCTGTCTTCACACATTCGCCAGCAGGATGTCAATAATTTCATGACAATGTGCACAGCTGCCTGTACTGTTCGTTTTGCTGATGCGCACAATGTCCTACATTGTTGCACAAGGGAATCTTTCATTTCCCTGCAATCACTGTTTGTTTGTTTTTCGTGTTCGCTTGAAAGGCCGGTCGTTGCGTGTGCTTTGACGGCGGCAACTGTGCGGTGTTGCCTCATTTTCCTTTTGACAGGGAGGAATTTTTCTTCCTAAGATAGGACAGTTCTATTCCTGACGCTGTCGGTTTTTTCTTTTGGCCACCAGTCTGCCACCAGTTGCATACAACGATCTTTCTCTGTTTGCGTGATTGTCTTTTGTTATGAAATATTTTTCCTTCACATCGTCAGTCAGTCCACGTTCGGGAGCAGGCAACAGCATCTTCCCCGACACTGCTTCAGCCCACACAGACGGTTGTGATCGCGGAGATGGGGGGGGGCAGCCTGAGGCCGTGCAACGGCAGGCAACTTTTCGTTCTGAGGCGGCCGGGGTGCTGTTTTTGCCGACCATCGCCCCGCAACTGAGCGGAGCGGATAGTCAGGTCACGCTGCACATGACCCAGTTCCTGACCATGGCCGGCCTGATGGCCGTAGTGTTTCTGCTCTGCACTCTTTTTTTTCTTAATCATCGCAAAAAAAGAATCATTTCCAATAAATCAAAGGCGCTTGAAGAAACGGAGGCTCGGTATCGGCTGCTGTTTGAGCATTCACCCATTCCGCTGTTTGAGGAAGATTTAAGTGCGGTGAAGAGCTTTATCGACCAACTCACCGGACAGGGTATTGGCGATCTGCAGCGCTATTTTGATGACAACCCCGAAAGCCTTGACCGTTGTGCCGCCATGGTACGGATTTTGGGCGCCAACAGGGCGGCTTTGAAAATGTACGGAGCTGACAACCCGGATGCGCTGACCCGGCTGAGCACGATTTTACCCCAGGGCCAAAATCACCTGTACGAAACCGAACTGTTACACCTGGTGAAAGCGGGCAGCTCTGAAATCATCATGGAAAACAGGGCGCTGGATGGGTCAATACTGACGGTGGAGCGGCGTGCGGTTGTTGCCGTGGGCTTTGAAACAACCTGGAGCAAGGTTTTTGTCACTGTTATCGACATCACCGAACAGGTGAAATTGCGCAACGAGAACAAGGCCTTTGAGAAGCAGTTGCAGCAGACCCAGAAGCTTGAGGCTATCGGCAGCCTGGCAGGCGGTATTGCTCATGATTTCAATAACATTCTGGCGCCGATAATGGGACGCGCCGAGTTGATGCTCCTGGGGAATATCGATCCTGCCGGGCTGCAGGAACATTGCCGGGGAATAATCGATGCCTCGAAACGCGCTCGCAACCTGGTTCAGCAGATCCTCACGTTCAGCCGGCAGGTCGACCAGGAAATCAAACCGGTCTCCATTGTCGAAGTCATTGAGGAGGTCGTGCAACTGGTGCGTCCTGCCATGCCCGCAGCCATCACCATCGATTCCTGCCTGCCTGCGCAGTGCCCCCGGGTGATGGCCGATTCCACCCAGCTGCACCAGGTCATCATGAATCTGATCACCAATGCTTTCCATGCCATGGAAGAGAAGGGCGGCCGGTTGGCTATCCGTCTGGAAACCGTGACCCTCGGGGTTGGCGAGTTCAACGATTTTTCCATTTCGCCCGGATTGTATATGCGGCTGAGTATCGAGGACAGCGGCCATGGTATGGATCAGGCAACCATGGCCAAAATTTTTGATCCGTATTTTACCACCAAGCCGTGCGGCAAGGGGACGGGACTGGGATTGGCGGTGGTTATCGGTATCCTGCGCGGGTACGGCGGCGAAATTCGCGTGCAGAGCGAAGTGGGCAAGGGCACTGCGTTCACCCTGTATTTCCCGGCGGTCGAGTTTGCCGACGAGCAGTTGCCCGTCCTCCACGATATCCAGGAGCCGCTTCCCCATGGTACGGAACATATTCTTCTTGTCGATGACGAGAAATCGATTGCCGATGTGACCACCAACATGCTAGAGCGGTTAGGGTACAAGGTAACCGTGCGGATCAGCAGTCATGATGCGCTTGAGGCCTTCCGTAATCTGGCGGACCGGATCGATCTGCTGATCGCCGATTTGACTATGCCGCAAATGACCGGATTACAACTCTATCGAGAAATCAAAATGATCCGGCCTGATGTTAAAGTCATTATCTGTACCGGATTCAGTGAACAGCTCGACAGTCGCAAATCAAAGGCCATCGGTATTGAGGGTTTTCTGTATAAACCGCTGCTGATGGCTGATCTTGCGCGGTGTGTGCGCTCCGTACTCGACGAATGATCATGACCGGCCCGGTCAGCGATCAATCTGCAAAACGATTCCCATTCTGTCCAAAACTGCCGGCTCTACCGGCGAGTGTCGCTCGCGACCGTATCCGTATCAGGAAAATGCATGAAAAAAATGAACATAAAAGAAGAGGCCACGCTGCTCGCAACCCTGCTGAAGCATGGCTACTCGCGAACCAAAGTGAAGCAACTGATCAAATACCGGGCAGTTCGCATTGATGATCAGCCGGCGAGCCGTCTTGATGTGGTGCTTGAACCCGGTGTCGAACTCACCGTGCTGTCGGAAAAGGAAAGCGGTCCCCAGTATCAGCCCTGTTCCGGTATCCCCATTCTCTACGAGGATGACGATATTCTGGTCATTGACAAGCCACCCGGGCTGCTGACGATTGCTTCGGAAACCGAAAAGAAAAAAACCGCCTATTACAAGCTGACCGCCTGCCTTGGCGAACGTCCCGGCGCCAAAGAACGGGTTTTTATCATCCATCGGCTGGATCAGGGGACTTCGGGTCTGCTGGTGTTCGCGAAGAATGAAACCGCCAAGCATGCGCTTCAGCGTTCCTGGCAGGATGCCCGTAAGAGGTACCGGGCTGTTGTTGAGGGAGTGCCGCAAAAAAGCAGTGATACGATAACAAGCTACTTGTGCGAGTCGAAAATTCACAGGGTCTATTCGGTGCAGACGGATAACGGCGAGGGAAAGTATGCCGAAACCCGATATGAGGTGGTGCAGGCTCAGGGCGATTATGCGCTCCTCGATATTACCTTGGTTACCGGCCGTAAAAATCAGATACGCGTTCACCTGGCCGATATCGGCCATCCGGTGGTCGGCGATAAAAAGTACGGCTCCAAAGCCGATCCCATCAAACGGCTTGCCCTGCAATCCTGCTTTCTTGCCTTTGCCCATCCGACAACCGGTGAGCCGATGGAGTTTTCCCTGGACATGCCGGGAAAATTCAAAACGCTATTGAAGCAGGCTGATACGCCCAAAAAATGATCAGGTTTCCCTGGGTGGGTAACAGCCGATAACAACCAGTTCCTTGTACCAGAGGCCATATCCCTGTTTTTCCCGAGTGCAAATATAGGCATGCCGTGCCGCATTGTATCGTTGTCCGGATAGGAACCATGGTTATGGTATAAGGAAATTTCCGGTGTGTTGCAGAAGTCCTGTCGAACGAGGACAGACAGACCGCCACAAATTGTTCTACAGCAAAACACGGTGGAGTGGCGAATGGGTATGGTGAGGGCCTTCAGTCTCCTTGCGGTTGTGTTGATGGTGACCGGATGCGCAACCCTGAGCCGTGAACAGTGCCAACGAGGCGATTGGTACAGCATCGGCATGGCCGACGGCCAGGCGGGCGAGCCGGTCAGCCGCTTGGATCGGCATGTTCGTGCTTGCTCACAATACGGGATCGCTGTCAACGACCAGCAATATCGCCAGGGCCGCACTCAAGGACTGGTTGACTATTGCCAGCTCGACAACGCTTTTGACACCGGCCTGCGGGGGGTTCGCTACCAGGGTGTTTGTCCGCCCGCCATTGATGCCCTTTTTGATCGTTACAACTGGGCCGCCTACAATGTGTACCAGATCAGGAAAGAAATCAATGAGGTGGAGGATCAGATACGGTATCGGGAAAATCGTTTGTATGACCGAAGCCTTTCGGATGATGACCGCCGTCAGCTCAGATATACGCTCCGCGACCTCGATATTCGCCGTGACCGGTTACGGTACGAGCGCTACCGTGCCGAACGGTATCTGGATCGCTTGATGGACGATGCCCGATTCCGTCGTTCTCCTTGAAAACGTTCCCCCTCGACGCCACCCCGCCAGCAATGATTGACACGCCCGGTCTCCTTGGGTAGAATTCAACCCTTTGCTCGAAGTTGTTTTATATCGGAAGGCTATACACCGGACATCACGCCTTGGCCGGGATAACCGGCAATAACGATTCGCTTTTATCGGCACGAGTGCCCTGGC
>JBFJXW010000218.1:0-6145 GCA_041622895.1 Desulfobulbus sp.
ACCTATTTTAATTACAGAAATAAGGAGAAGAGCATGTCCCTTAAAGAACAGCTTTCTCCATTAAGAGCCGGTAATATCAGTAAATTGCCAGAGGAAATCGTTAGTAAAATCCTGCACAATGCGGTGCAAAGATTAAGTGAGTCTGGCCTCGTTGAAGGTGCACCCCATCACTTTTGCTTTTGTTGATGTGGAGTATACGTCACGTGCAGAGCCGGCAGATGTTGTGAACGAGCTTGAATCTCTCGTGAAACGAAAGGTTCATTGCTGATCAACAATACACGTACAGGCGTCACCTTCAATTGTTGCAAAAGACATTGTCAGGGCATTGGCCGCAGGCGGCTTCCACCTGTTCCCCGATGTTATCGGCAAAACAGTTTGAAGCTGCGCACCAGAACTTTTCGGATACTGTTGCAACGGATGATTTCTTCGAATAATCAATTAGTCAGGCACATCGGTACAGTTTGTCTGATTGCCACAGGTGGCGGTCCTGGTAACGGGGTCACGTCCCTCCGCAGGATGCCTGCACGTTGCTTGATAATAAGAAATAACAAGGTTTGAGTATGGCAGATACAATTACGCTGGACATCATCTCGGATATCGTTTGCCCTTGGTGCATTATAGGATACAAACGTCTGGAAAAAGCCATCTTCGAAATGGGAATACAAGACAAGGTTGCGATTGCATGGCAGCCCTTTGAACTCAATCCCAATATGCCTGCTGAAGGCGAGGATGTGTCTGCGCATTTAGCTGATAAATACGGCATGACTCCGGAAGAAAGTATGCGCACCCTGGCCAATATGACCAAGCTGGGCGCAGAGCTTGGATTTACATTTGACTATTTTGAGGGGATGAAAATAGTCAATACGCGGGATGTGCATATACTGCTCGATTACGCAAAAGAGGTTGGCAAGCAAACCGAGTTGGAGCTGCGTCTCTTTGAAGCGTTTTTCAGTGAGCGAAAAAATATCGCCGACCGGCTGGTTCTCATGCAGGAAATACAAAGCGTTGGCTTAGTTGTCGATGCAGCGCTGGCACGACTGGATGATCCTGCTGCCCGTGAACACGTGCAAGCGCAAGAGGCCTATTGGAGAAATTCAGGCGTGTCAGCTGTACCTACCATGGTTTTCAACCACTCCAGTTGGTTGACGGGCGCGCAGCCCGTTGCTATCTACAAACAAGTAGTAGCTGCGTTGGTTTGAGGTGTGGAAAAGAGGACAGGTGCAAAGCAAGGGTCTGCTGTCGCATCGCAACGCCTACGCTTCCAGCTGTGCTTTCGCACCGAGCGCGAGTTGCCGTGTAAACGTTCCCAGCAGCTTTGATTTCAGCTTCCAGCAGTGCCAATAGAGTCGCACGGGGATATTGTGTGCAGGTGCCAGATCGACCAACCGACCGTTTGCAACATAAGGCTCACTCTGCTGCCGCGGCAACATGCCGTAACCAAGCCCCATGACAATGAAATCGACGAATTTTTCAGCGGATGGCACATAGTTGGCCGGTATGGATTCAGGTACATGTCCGAAAGCCCGTTGGAAAAGTTTGTGGTGCAATTCGTCCTTGCGGTTAAAAAGAATAGCGGGGGCACGGCAGGCAGCAGCAAGGGTGAGCCCAGAGGGAAACCATTTTTTTGCAAATTCCGGAGCAGCATACATGTGGTACGTCATCTGCCCCAGGTAGTCGATGCTGCACCCCTGCAAGGGCTGGTCCTTGGTGCTGATGCATCCCACAACATCGCCGTCTTTGAGCAACTGGTGGGTCTGTTCCTGATCATCGACACGAAGATCCAACAACACATCCTCCTGTACGACACAGGATTGGATCGCATCAAGAAACCAGGTAGCAAGACTATCAGCATTCAGAGCCACGGCTATCGAGCTGTACCCTCTTTCAACCTGTTGCGATATCTCTCCGAAAAGATCCTCCTCCAGCTGCTTGACCTGAAGATAGTGTTTGAGCAGATTTCTACCTGCCGAGGTCAGCCGGGGCGGAGCGGTACGTGCCACCAGGATCTGGCCCATCTGTTCCTCCAGCAGTTTTATCCGTTGTGAGACCGCAGATTGGGTGATATGCAGCGCATTCGCCGCCTTGTCAAATCCACCGTCCTGCGCCACCAATGCCAAAGCTTCGATGAGTTTATAGTCAAGCATGGGTATCTGTCATTAGAAAATTTAATAATACACAAAATAAATTAATTTTACTTTTTCCCCGGTCTCATCTATTTTCTCAAGCACCGACTAATTGAGGAAATGGAACGAATGATGATAGCGCCTTTTATACAGGGATTGGGGGCAAGCGGAGGATTGATTGCGGCCATAGGCGCGCAGAATGCCTTTGTTTTATCGCAGGGGGTTCGCGGCAACCATCACGTGGCCGTTGCTCTCATATGCATCCTTTGCGATGCCGTTTTTATTACCGCTGGAGTTGCAGGTGTTGGCGGGACGGTGTCCACCAATCCAGTTCTCGCGCAGTGGGTGGCATGGGGCGGGGCAGGTTTTCTCTTTGTCTATGGCTGCGGATCTCTCCGATCTGCCTTACGGGGCGGGAGTCTTGAGACAAACCACCGGGCCGTTCTTTCATTGAGCGCCGCCATCCTGACAACGTTTACAGTTACGCTTCTTAACCCGCATTTTTATCTGGATACGGTTATACTTTTAGGTGGCATCAGCAGCCGGTTTCATGGCGAAAATCGCTTGTTGTTCTGGGCCGGAGCTGTCTCTGCCTCGACCCTGTGGTTTATCTGTCTCAGCCTTGGCGGCCAGATGCTTGCACCAGTCTTTCGCAAACAAATATCCTGGCGGATTCTCGACACGGTGGTCTGGGCCACAATGTGGAGTATTGCGGCGTCACTGCTCAAGCACGGGATATCTGCTTGACAAAAAATGACTGCGCACGGCCAGTTAGCGCATTGTGCCCATTCCTTGAGCTGCTGCAATATGCTGTCGCCGCATAGTACCGAACCCGTTTCACACCACATTGCCCATTCCTAGGAACGCACATGCGCAGCACCCCCATATGCTACTCAACTTACCTGGGACGCTCAGAACGTTGATAGACTGCAAAGAAATGGGGCACGGGCGGATCCTGATCGTCGTCGTAGGCGATGAAATGGGTCTCGGATAAACCGCCCCGCTTAAATCCATCTATTTCGTGACGATCCATAGCAACGGGGAAGGCATCGGTTTGCGCTCCTGTGTCTCTGCTGCGGCATGAAACGAGAAGGTACCCACCCGGAGCAACCAGATCAGCGATGGCCGCAATGGCCCGGATACGATCCGGCCCGGTAAGGATCTGAATGGTGTTACACTCGTACACCAAATCAAATGCCTGATGCCATTCTGCAGGCGGGCTGAACAGGTCGACGACCTTATAGTCCACAGTACTGTCGGGAAATCGTTGCAGACACATGGCAATAGCCGATGTGGAGATGTCAAAGGCAGTTACCCGGCAGCCATGACTTGCCAGTGCTTCGGCATCGTCGCCCAAACCGCAACCGATCGTGATCGCCCGCATTCCTGCGGTGACTCCGTGTTTTTCAATCCATTCGAGCAATAAAGGATTAGGTTTCAGATCGGCCCAGTATACCTTGTGTATGTCACCATCGGCACGGGCATAAAATTCCTCAAACCATCCGTCTGGATTTCCCTGGTCTGCATACATCTTGGCAAGACGTTGCGTGGCACGTTTTGAATCTTCCATAGGTTGACCTGTTCACGATGTAGAGGAGACACCTGGACAATTCTCCTGCCTTCGGTGTGGTTATAGCAATGGCAGAACCGTGCTGCCCGTTCACTTTTTGGCATGGCCGTCATCAGTGCACCCCATATTGCCAGGTGAGCCGGATCGGCCAGGAATCAGTAACCCAAAAGGTTCCGCTGGATCTCAGCATGTATGGAAGAGGTCACTTCTTTTTTTTCTCTGCCTGCTTCACCTGACTGACCTTGCCGTCCTTATACACCCACACCTCCTGGGGAATATAGCCGACGCCGCGATGAGGGGCGTGGCCGGGAACGGTGATGTGCACCTTTTCCGGCAACACCGTCAGGATCGGCGGCGGACCGCCGCAATACTCAATGGCATCTGAGATGGCATAGCTGCCGTCGGATTTCCCTCCCAGAAACCAGATCGGGCCGCCGTCGCAGGCATTGCCCCACATACGCTGCTGGAGAACGAACACTTCATCAAAGGGCACCACTCCTTTGTTGATATGGAGAATGACGTTGGGCAACGGATAGTCATGAAAGCGGAAGTCGCTTTTACTCATCTCTCCGCCCGTTTTCACAACAACGCGGCCATTGAGACGAACGGCGAATTCGTTGCCCACCCGCCCTTCATCCAACTGGATAATACGCAAGTCGCCGCGTTCGGTGGTTATTTTCTGTCTGACGACCTCGATTTCCTTTTTCTGCGCATGCGCCGCCATGGGTAGTACCAGCCAGCACAGAACTCCAACAATGCTCTTTTTCATACCGCTCTCCTCGAAAGAAAGGGGTAGGCTTCCGTCCCCCTCCGGGTAGAGGCCCTTCGTCGGTAGCCTTGATCGCCACAGCCACCTTATCATCTTCATTCCAGGTGCGGACGATGATCACCCCGCGGCTTGAGGTGGTTCCTGTCACCGCACCCTGGCGGAAATCAGCGGTCACTTTCCGCTGTTGAGTTTGAGCCAGTTCGCATCCGCCTTTTTGATGTTACCGGGGATATCTTTGCTCCATTTTTCATATGCTGCCCTGGAGCAATTCAGATACAGTTTCCCGTCAACAATCTTCCACACTTCCGGATCGGTTACGGCTTTCCGCTCCTCCGTCATGGCCCAGGCGCAATAGCCATCGTATTGCGGGGCGTATTTCTCCGGACTGGCCGCAAACAGATCCCTGTTTTCTCTGGTCGCAAAATACCAGGTCAGGTTGTGCCACTGAACGGTAAAAGACGCGTTACCCTTGAGCGCCTTGCCCGCCTGGAAAAACGAGACGGAATCATATCCTTTTATGGCTACAGCACCCGCTGGTGACGCTGCAGCGGCTATGCCGCTAAATCCACTCAGCAATAGTAATGTAAACAAGAAACTAAGGAACATTCTCTCTATTGAGTGTGATGCTTTCATATCCCTTCCCCTCCCGAAACCACACCTTCTCTTACGTTGCCAATCAGCGCCTGCTTTCTCATCACTAAATGTGACCATCACTTTCTCGTCGTTGGCCAACCTGAGCGCTTTTGCGCAACGCCTTTACCCATCGAATAGTGGACACCATGCTCACGCCTTAATCCATCGAACTGCCAGGAATGCGCCGGTATCCAAGTGCTGTTCCCTTCCCTTTCGTTCTATCTCAGGGATCCTGGTAACAGAATCCTTTTTCTGAAAGTGAATTGCTGTTTTTATGAGACTTGTTCCAGGAACGATCCGACGCATGTCAGCTGGAGACCTGAAACATATCTCTTGAAAGAGCGTGTGACCGTTGTTGGCTTTCTGTTTTCTTTGCTCTGCCCATGGACTGAGACTATTCAAAGTAGTCACAACCACGCAGCCTCCCTTGCGGGTGACTCGATCAAGTTCGGTTACGGCCTTACCAGCGTCAGCGACAAACTCAATTGCAGTCATGGAAAAAACTTTGTCGAAGCTGTTGTCGGGAAAAGGTAAAGCGCACATGTCGGCACAGAGACCAGCAAAACCCGCATCAGCAGCACGGTCAATCGCCTTTTGCAGCATGGCAACCGACAGATCGATGCCGGTCACTATGGCTCCGCAGTCCAGAACATCCCGGGTAAAAACACCGGTACCGCATCCCACGTCGAGAATCCTCTCGCCGGATTGGGGGCTCAAGAACTCAAGCAAAAGGGATAATTCATATTTTTTGACAAGCCGGCCTGTTGGGGTTTCAAACCAGCGGTCATATTTATCTGTCCAGGCATCAAAGAGTGCAGTGGCCATCGTTCAGATATTGTTCCCTTTGATCAATTGAAGACTACCGATTACTTCGCTGGCACGCTCTTGTGTGCATCATGCACAATGCATGCACGAAAAGAACCCAGGGGTGCGGAGTTCGGCTCCTGGTTATCGTATATGCACTGTGATCGCATGCTCCTCGACACCATTGTTGCCATAGCCAAGCACATTCCACTTCGCATTCATGGGCTGTGGATTTCCCTGCGAATC
>JBFJXW010000219.1:0-6118 GCA_041622895.1 Desulfobulbus sp.
AGAAATGCGGTCGTCCACATTTCCAGAGAGAAGAAAGAGGAAGTCATTTCCCCTTAGTGTTCCCAACTAGGAGTAATAACTGACTCCAGGCTGTCTTGCGGAATTGATTGTTAACCCAATCTCGGCGTTATGCGCCAAAAAATATCCTCGGAATAGTAGGCATATGCCTGTGGTATTTTTTTCGCAGGGCTTGATCTTGAACAGAAGATCTAATGATTCGAGACACCCTCTATATATTCCTTCAGCGCGACCGCATTGTTCAAGTGCTCTTCTTTTGAGCTGTAGAGGAATGTAACACTGCCGGCACGAACTTCCTGCAAAATTCCCTCAACCTGAACGGAGTTGGCAGCCAATTCCGCGGCATAGCGGTTTTTGAACTCGGTCCACTTGTTCGGGTCATGTCCATACCAGCGCCGCAAGGCTGTGGAGGGTGCAATCTCCTTGGCCCAAAGGTCGACCTTGGCTTTCTCCTTCGACAGCTCACGGGGCCACAGCCGGTCAACGAGAATACGCCGTCCGTCCACCGCTTCCGGTTCCAGGTACACTCTCTTGATACGGATAGTGTTTAGTTTACGTTCATCCATGCTGCACAATAGGGAGATTTTCGCTCGGTTGTAAATAGCAAGTTTGATCGTATTCCGGCACGGCAGTGGCTGGGCCTGTCCGTTCATAAGGGAGGATCGTTCCGTTGGAACGGTGGGTACAACAGCGTGACCACCGCACCGGGCTATGTTTTCATTGGACCATAGCAGCTGCTCAGCCGTCCACGGTTTTGTATGCTCTCTGATAGCATCTTGCAGAGGGGCTGGGAAAAAAAGAACGGAGAGGGCAGGTGCTGTCAACGGTTGGCGTACAGCGCGGCTCCATAGGCACCGACCATTTCCGGCTGGTCAGGCAGCAGGAGCGGGATGCCCAACATTTCGTTGAGCAGATGAACCACGCAGGGATTGTTGGCCACGCCGCCGGCAAAGAGCAGGGGAGGGGTGAGGCCGACCCGGGACAGCATGGTGGCTGTCCGTTGCACGATGGAGGCATGCAGCCCCAGGGCAATATCTCTGGGATTGCGGCCGCGAGCCATGAGGCTGATAGCTTCGGTTTCCGCAAAGACCGTACACATCGAATTGATTTGCAGCTTGTGCGTACCTTCCAGCGCATAGGCGCCAAATTCGGTCAGAGGGATCTGGAACACCGTGGCCAGATGTTCGAGGAATTTGCCGGTGCCTGCGGCACAGCGATCATTCATCTCGAACTTGTGGACCTTGCCGCTTGCGGAAAGCGCAATTGCTTTGGTGTCCTGGCCGCCGATATCAAGGATGGTCCGGGCTTCGGGAAACAATGCCACCGCTCCCAAACCGTAGGCCTTGATCTCGGTGATGGTTTCCGTTTGCGGACACAACCCGGCTGACTCTGCCAGACTCCTGCCGTAGCCGGTGACCACCAACCGGTCGAGCACCAGGCCTGTCATGACTGTTCGTACCTGGGACAGGGGATCGAAGGTGGTGGCCGTCTTCTGTTGATTGATCACCGTTCCCCGGTCCATGACGACAAGTTCGATGGACCGGGAACCGATATCAAGGCCGGCAACAATCATTTGATCATCTCGATAAAGGCCTCGACCCGCGTTTTCAACTGCTCCACATCCTCCATGCTGTAATCAGTGGCAATGGAGAGCATGGGCACCTCTTCGTGCTGCAAGGTCTTTTCCAGTTTCAGCGCTTCGTGCTCGTAAGGCTGGCAGAACATCAGGCTGTAATGGATGACGCCGTCGGCCTTGAGGTCCCTGACCATGGCTTTGACATTATCCTGCCGTTCTGTGTTCGGTGTAAAACAGGCACAATCAATCTGCAGGTAGCGGGTCACCAGGGCATCGATCATCTCGTCCATGGTGCTGGCCTCTTCGTTTACCAGGTCGCGGGTATTGCGGGCACCGATGCACGATTCTTCACCGACGATCACCGCACCGCTTCCTTCGATGATGTACGGCAACTTCCAGTTGGGTACGGCCATAGGGCATCCGCTCAACAGCAATCGAGGCGTGCCGGCAGGGGCTATGCCTTCGTTTTTGGCGATGCGCTCTTCCATCTGATCGCACAAGGTATTGATGCTGGCTGTGAATCGGACCGGGTCGTCGTAAAAGGCGACCTGGTTGATCAGCAGGGCGTCGCGGCCGGAAATAGGAGCCGGATCGGCCTGGCGCAGTGTGTTCAACCTTTGCAGCGCCCTTCGCTTGGCGTTAACCACCTGGATGGCGGCTTTCAGCCTTTCCGGTGTGATGATGGTGCCTGTCAACTTTTCCAGCAGTTGTTTGTAGCGGAGCACTTCGTCTTTCCACAGACGCCGGTCTGCGGGTTCTTTCCGTTGCGGCACTTCCAGGATCTCCAGAGGCACATATTCGGCAAATCCTTCATAGGCCTTTTTCTTGCCGTCGCAGGTGGTCTCACCGATGATCAGATCGCAGGATTCTGTAAATGGGCACAGCCGGGCGAGCTTGAAGCCGATAAAGGATTTAATCAGGGCGCAGGTATTGCGCGGCACCAGTTGTTCCGCTTCGGCGGTGCCGACCTCGGCACCCGAACAGAGGCCAATGTGAACCGCATCGGCGGCAAGTGTCAGTTCTTCCGGCACGAACACGCAGAACGAGCCCACCACCTTGCGACCGGCGGCCTTGGCATCCTGCAGTTCCTGGATGCGAAGGCCGTGTACCTCGCTGAGAACGAAATCCAGGTACTCCATACCCTGGAGCCGGCCGGACTGGGACATGTAAATGTCACCGTAAAATTTGCCGAGAACCGCTAGCAACCCGTCATGCGCCGGGATATCCAGGTTCAGTTTTTTCCACATTTCTTCATACGATTCAGCTGTCATTATAGTGTTCCTCCGTTGAGGCGATGGTACATATTGAATGAATGAGTACAACAATCGCCGAACATTTTCGGTGTGTTTTTAAGCGAGTGCGTGATATTCGAAACACGTCCCGAAGCCTTCTTTTTGCCCGGGTGTCCGCTTGGCTTTTTCCCTGATTAGTCCACTCGGCCGCAATCGGTCAACAATAATGCTTCTTCCGGACAGCCCTTCGCCGTTCCGCTCTTGCCTTCGGCTGGTATTTATGGTCCTGTTTCGTGCTAGTACCAGGGGTTGCATGTAAGGGTATTTGCACCTCGTACGATTACGCCTATGCCGGGCATACACCATTCTCACCGATGTGCATTGGAACACTAAGAAAGGAGACATCGTGGTTACCGATACCATTGATCATAAACTGGAAATTAGAAATTTAACGATGTCTGATTATGATGACATTGAAGCCATTATGCAGCAATCGTATGCTGGAATGGGAGGCGCGTGGAGCAAGGAGGAGATAACACGACTTCTGAAAATATTTCCTGATGGACAAATTTGTATAGAAGATAATGGGAGAGTTGTTTGCGCTGCGCTTACTCTGATTGTTGACTACTCAAAAATAGAAGTGAACCACTCCTATGAGGATATCGTTGACGACGGAAAGTTCAGTAAAAATGATCCTGAAGGTGATTACCTGTACGGCATTGATGTCTTTGTCGACAAAGAGTATCGAGGAATGCGTCTTGGGAGGAGAATTTACGACGCACGAAAGGAGCTGTGTGAAAAACTAAACCTGAAAGGAATTATTGTTGGCGGTCGAATCCCGGGATATGCCAAGTACGCCAACGAATTGACTCCTGACCAGTACATCGAAAAGGTCAAGAATAGAGAGATTGTAGACCAGGTTCTAACTTTTCAGCTGTCCAATGATTTTCACCCCAAAAGAGCCATTCGAAACTATATCCCTGAGGACAGTCGTTCTAAAAGCTACGCCGTTTTATTGGAATGGAACAATATTTTTTACGAAAGCAAAAAGAAAATTATCTGGGGAAGAAAATCGAATGTACGCATAGCAACCGTACAGTGGCAAATGCGGTCATTTCAAGGAGTTGACGATTTTCTGCAGCAGATAGAATTTTTCGTCGATGCAGTATCCGGCTACAAGGCAGACCTTCTTCTGTTTCCCGAAATGTTCAATGCCCCGCTTCTTGCCAATTACGACCAGCAAAAGCCCTCTGCTGCCATGCGTTTACTTGCAGAACTTACTGACGAATTGCGGGAAGCCATCCTGCAAATGGCGATGGTGTACAACATAAATATCGTCACAGGAAGCCTTCCTGTCTGTAAGGAGGAAAAGCTATTCAACGTCTCGTTCCTTTGCCGCCGAGATGGCACCTGGGATGCGCAATATAAACTGCACATTACTCCCGACGAATTTGAGTGGTGGGGATTTCAGGGAGGAGATGAACTGAAGGTATTCGACACGGATATCGGCAAAATCGGCATTCTCATCTGTTTCGATGTCGAATTTCCGGAGCTTTCCCGGATCCTTGCCGACAAAGGCATTAAAATATTACTGGTACCCTATTGGACAGACACCAAAAATGGGTACTTGAGAGTCCGGCGCTGCGCCCAGGCCAGAGCCATTGAAAACGAATGTTATGTGGCCATTACCGGCAGTGTCGGCAATCTGCCCAAGGTCGAAAATATGGATATCCAGTATTCGCAGGCAGCCATTTTAACGCCATCCGATTTTGCCTTCCCGCATGATGCAGTAGCTGCTGAGGCAACGCCAAACACCGAAATGACGCTGCTGGCAGATCTGGATCTCGACCTGCTCAAAGAGATCCGCAAACATGGAAGTGTGCGCAACCTGGAAAGCCGCAGGTCAGATTTGTACGCCACAACATGGGTAAAAAAAGAAAACCCGACTATAAAGTAGATTGTCGGCTTCGCGGGTGCCTTGCTTGAGGTCGTTACGGGCCCCAATGCCCCGACCCCGCCGGTTGCGGACCTTGGCGAACGGGGAAGCCCGTAGGGATTACCAGTTGTCGTTGTATTTGCAAAGATTGGCAGGGCAAGCAAAGAGACGTTTGCTCGCCCTGCCTGCTTTCCAGAGCTACATTCACCTGATTTCTTTGACAATTTCTTCGCAGATACTGAAAATTTGCTTATCTGTCATTGCAGAGAATACACCTTGCCAGGCAGTTGATGAGGTGTCGTATTTTCGTGTACCTACAGGTTTTTTTCCGGGAATCTCCAGGAATGTTGCATTTGCATCTATGTATGCATTTCCTGTGAAAACACCAAATCCGTAACGTGCGCCAGGGGTGATGTAACGGTAGTCGTTCACTGTCAATACAACCAGGGTAGCTGCATCAGGGGGTATCTCCTGGTTTATGGACTCCTGATACTCAAATGAAATTCCAGCGTTCGTTGATACTGTTTTCATTGCAGTTCGCCACTCTGCACGGAACATTTCCCAGTCTTTAGATTCCGTTGCCACCTTGCTGCCTTCTACTACCATGACAAGTTTCTTGGTAGCGGCGGACGAGACGTTCAGCTTTTGATTCGTTCCGGTTTGATGTTGGACATTTGCAGCACAACTGGACAGCGTGAAAGCAAGGACGGAAATGAATAGTATGCGGATGCGTGACATGAATTTCCTCCAAAAGGTACTTGTATAATTGCGGACAGTTTTATGGATACGCTCAGTAAAAAAAAGAATAGGGGACAGTACGGTAGGGTAGGCACGCAGTTTGTGCCCACCAAAGTTCATTCCCCCGTTACCCCTGTCAGCATTCCCTGCATTTCATTGCCCCAATTTTCGGGGTATGTACCCTGTTTGACGTACCCGTGAAAAATGGAGGCGGTGGGCAAAAAAGCGTGCCACCCTACCAATGTCCCACGCAACAAGAGTAGGATCGTTATCGCCCCCAATGCCGATCCCGCCGAGGAGTTGCTTTTCTGGAAAAAGCGTGTTCGGGGTGAATGAAGGCCATTGCCGCTGAGCCGGGCGGCGAGGTCCGGGGCCGGATGCAGGGGCAACCTGTCTGAGCGCCGCGAGTTTTTGCCCCGCCGGTTCCGAACCTTGCCGAACGGGGTAGTCTCAGCGGCTTGGCTGCCCTTTCTTTTGGTTCTTTTCTTTGGGCACAAAAAGAAAAGAATGGGAAGCCCGCAGGGATTGCCTGTTGTCGTTGTATTTGAAATGATTGGCAGACAAGAAAAAAGATGCATGTCCAGCCTACCTATTTATTGGCGGTGGGCGCAAAAAGCG
>JBFJXW010000220.1:0-6100 GCA_041622895.1 Desulfobulbus sp.
ACTGTTGCTGATCGCCTTTGCGATTTTTGGGTACGGGTTTTGGCAACGATTGAAGGTCTATCGGTTGGGACGATCACTGGAACGAACCGACCAGCGAGAGAAAAGAATAAGTCATCTGCTGGATAACGTTTTTCTGCAAAGTAAAGTACTCCGAGTGGCCGGTCCCGGCGTGGCGCACTCCTTGTTTTTCTGGAGCTTTGTAGCGCTGTTCATCGGCACCAGCCTCATTGTCATCCAGGCCGATTTCACTGATCTTTTCTTTGACGTTACCTTTCTCAAAGGCAGCTTCTATCTGTTTTTTTCTGTAACGCTCGATATTGCCGGCCTGCTGGCCATTGTCATGCTGTGCGGTTTGCTGGTACGTCGGTATCTGATCCGGCCGGAAGGCCTGGTGACCAAGCGTGATGATGCCATCATGCACAGTCTGCTCCTGGCCATTCTCATCACCGGCTTTCTCATCGAAGGCGCCCGTATGGCGGTCACCGAGCTCGGTACCCCGCTGGCGGCCTGGTCACCAGTGGGTCTGGTTTTCGCCAATATGGTCAGCGGAATGAGCGAAGGCGGCCTGCGCGCCCTGCACACCGGTCTCTGGTGGTTCCATCTGCTGCTCGCCCTTTCTTTTGTGGCGATCATTCCTTTCACCAAATTTCGTCATATTTTCACCACCAGTGCCAATTTCTTTCTTGCCGATCTGGGATCCACCGGCAAACTGACCACCATCAACCTGGAAGATGAGAATACGGAAAAATTCGGCGCCAATGAACTGCCGGATCTGTACTGGAAGGATATTTTTGACGCCGATGCATGCACCTTGTGCAAACGATGTCAGGATCGCTGCCCGGCCTACACCACCGGGAAGCCTTTATCGCCGATGCAAGTGGTGAATCAGATCGGCGACATTGCCTTCACCAACCCCACGGCCAATCTCATCGACACCATCGGACGGGATGCTATCTGGGCCTGCACCACCTGCCGTGCCTGCCAGGATATCTGCCCTGCCTCCATCGAGCATGTCAACAAGATCATTGAACTGCGACGCAACCTCGTTTTGATGGAAGGGGAGTTCCCCGGCGAGGAAGTCATGACCGCCATGGAGCAAACCGAGGTAAACGGTAACCCTATCGGTATGGGCTACGCTTCTCGCGGCGACTGGGCCGAAAATCTCGGAATCAAATCTCTGGATGAAGACGCGGAAGTCGATGTGCTGTATTTTGTCGGCTGTTATGCCTCTTTTGACAAACGCAACATTGCCGTTGCCAAAAGCTTCATCAAGCTCTGCCAGGCAGCCGGCGTCAAGGTCGGCATCCTCGGCAAAGAAGAAAAATGCTGCGGCGAACCGATGCGGAAAATGGGCAACGAATACCTGTATCAGACCATGGCAATGGAGACTGTCGAGACCATCAAGGGGTATGGCATTAAAAAGATCGTCACGACCTGCCCGCATTGCTTTAATACCCTGGCCAAGGACTACCGGGATTTTGATTTTGATATAGAAGTGCAGCCCCATGCAGTTTTTCTCGATGAACTGATCACTGCGGGTAAACTGCAGGTAAACAAAGAGGCATTCTCCTGCACCTACCACGATTCCTGCTACCTGGGGCGGCACAACGACCTCTATGAGGCACCAAGAAACCTGATCCGCAAGGCCGGCGGCAGATTGACGGAGATGGAAAAAAACCGGGACGAAGCGTTCTGCTGCAGTGCCGGCGGCGGCCGGATAATGGCCGAGGAAACCATCGGTGAACGTATCAACATCAAACGGGTACAGATGGCTGTTGAAACCGGAGCCGACCATCTGGTTTCCAACTGTCCATTCTGCCTGACAATGTTTGAAGACGGCGTGAAAGGCGCGGATGTGGAAGAAAAATTACGGCCAAAAGACATAGCCGAAATCCTTGCCAAGCGGCTTTAGGATCTGCCTGCACTACCTAGTTATAGACCATCAATTATCACCTAGCCTGATTGCTGGAGGAGCGCGATGAAAATACTGATTTGTATCAAACAGGTTCCGGATATGGAATCCAAGTTCAAGATCAATGCCGAGGGCAAGTGGTATGACCGCAGCGACCTGGCCTGGCGGATGAACGAATATGATGAATACGCCGTGGAACAGGCTGTACGTCTAAAAGAGCAGGTTGGTGATGCCGACCTGACGGTGCTCTGCATCGGCCCGGACCAGGTGAAAGAAACCATGAAAAAAGCACTGGCTATGGGGTGTGATCGTGGTGTGCATATCGCTGACAACGACTCCCATACACGAGAACCCATTGAAATCGCTTCGATGATCGCGGAATATGCCAAGGACAAGAATTTTGATATCATTTTCACCGGTATGCAGTCCCAGGATCGGGGCAGCGCTCAGGTGGGTATTATGGTGGCTGAACTGCTCGGTCTTCCGGCGATCAGCACGATTGTCGAGTTTGTCTTCGACAATGGTGCGGTCAATGTCAAACGCGAACTGGAAGGCGGCGGCAGGTCCCTGGTCAGCACAACTACGCCGGTGGTGCTGACCTGTCAGCTCGGTCTCAACACGCCGCGCTATCCTACCCTGCCCAATATCATGAAGGCCAAGAAGAAAGAGTTGCTGACTGTTGCTGTTTCCGATCTGACTGCCCTTGAAGGAAGGCAGGAGACGGCGTCGTTCTATTTCCCTGAACGAAAAGGCGGCGGCCTGGTCCTTGAAGGCGAGCCTGCAGAATTGGCCGATAAACTGATCCAGCTGCTCAAAGATAAAACCGGCGTACTGGCATAGGAGAAACCCATGAAAACCTTACTTGTGGCGGAATTCCGGGAAGGAAAACTGCGTGTTAAATATTCACAGCTGATGGCCTTTGCACAAGAACTCGGGTCGGAAACCTCCATGTTTCTGGTGGGCAGCCCCAATGACCTGCCCAAATTCGGCGGTTCCCTGTATCTGGCCGATGTGGCCAAATACGGCGAATACAGCCCCACGGTGCATAAGCAGCTGTTACTGGATGTCATTGCCAAGGAACAGCCCGATATGATTGTTTTCCATCACTCCTCCTACGGCTGGGATCTGGCTCCTCGGGTTGCGGTAGCCCTGAAAGCTGCCCAGATCTCCGAGGTCATTGCCGTCGAAGACGGCGTACCCGTTGTTCCGGTTTGCAATGCCAAATTACGGCGGAAGATCAAACCAAAGACTGCGCAAACTATCCTCACTCTCCAGGCAGGTGCCTTCAATATGGAAGAAGAGCCGTCTGGGACGCCGACGGTGATCGCAATTGATACCGATGCCAGTGCCAAGGTGCAGTGTACGGGGTACGAAGCAGCAAAAACAGGCGGCGTTGATCTGACCAAATCCGATGTTATTGTCAGCGCAGGACGTGGCTTGGGCAAACCGGAAAATGTTGCTATTGTTGAGGCACTGGCCCAGGCACTGGGTGGTGAATACGGAGCCAGCCGGCCTGTGGTTGACGCAGGATGGGTGGACCACAACCGTCAGGTCGGCACCACCGGCAGCACCGTAACCCCGAAACTCTATGTGGCTTGTGGTATTTCAGGAGCCATCCAGCATCTGGCCGGCATGAAAAAATCGGAATTCATCGTAGCGATCAACACCGACAAGGACGCGCCTATCGGCGAGGTCGCTGATGTCTTTGTGGTGGCCGATCTGAAACAGTTCCTGCCGGTACTGACGGAAAAAATAAAGGCGCTGTAACTACGACATCCTTTTGCGAGGGCAGGTGGAGTGTGCAGCCACCGCAAACATTTTGGTATTCATTCAACGTGCTGCCCGCTATGATCAGCGGGCAGCACGTTTTTTTTCATCAATTGGCAATTCGCAATCTACCTGCAGAATGTACGCGGGTTTGGCTCCCTTACCTCAAAAAAAATTTGGCCGTGATCATCCGACCAAACCGCATTTCATTTGCACCAAAATCATCCCAGCAGATTCTTCGCATCGCTGCTCTACCTCTTTTCTCTTCCCGCTTTCACCGCTCTTGTCGATTTTCGGCACGTTCCGAGCTGCGCTCGGGCACCAATCGATCGGCTGGACCCCACGTTCTGATCGAACCGCACGGCCTGGGACGGCACGGGAGCTGAAAATCCCCGGCGGCTCCCCCAGAGAATTGCTAGGATGAGACGAGGAGGCGCCGTATGATCACGCATGGTTCCATGATGTGCGTCTGACACCAGAGCAACACCAGCAACAAAAAAAAGGCCGCACCTTTCTAGAAAGGTGCGGCCCAAGTCCTTCACATAGAAGGAGGACGCTGTCAGTCTTCTACGACTTCAATACCCTCTAATTTCCACTCTTCGGTGCGTACCGGACGTGCCCAGGTCCACTGCTCGGCAAATTTCACCGGTTCGGTCATGCTGCCTTCCACAACGGCACCGGTTTTTTCATCGACCGTGTAATCGAGGAGATTGGCCGTAAACAGCACGGTAACAAAATCTTCACCGTTCTCACTTCCTGCCCCAACCAGCTCCACCCGTCGAACGGCAATACTTTCCAACTTGTTGATATGTCCTTTCGCTTTCATGTCGGCAAAATGGCTTTCGTATTCTCCAACCAACTGTGTTCCCAGCAGGTGTTGGAACGTGGAAAGATCGCGTCGCATCCATCCGGCCTGAATTTTAAAGAACACATCGGACGCCACTTCGAGAAAATGGTTTTCATCAAAACCAGGATCGGTCTGGCGGATAGCGGCCATACCAGTCTCGATATTTCCGGCCTCAGGTTCCGGTGGAACCGGGGGTACAGGAGGAACGGAACTACTACCAAAACCAGTGCCTCCATTCTGAAACCTGTTGGCGCTCGGGGGCGGTTGATAGCCGGCGGCTGAGGAATTGGCAGGACGATTAGCAAACCGCCGGTACAGGAAATAACCGGCGCCGCCAAGCAGCAGCAATGGAAGAATTCCCATACCGCTGCCGCTCATGCCGAACATACTGCCCAAAAGCAGGCCACCCAGTGCACCGCCAAGCAATCCACCCATCATTCCCCGACCGAAACCGCCAGATTGCTGATTCCGCAGCGTATTCTGACTCATGGAGTTGGGCGCCTGTTGAGGGGCCTGACGAGAAGAGCTGCTGAAGGACCTGCCACCAGATTTGGAACGCGCCTCGGCATTATCTGCTGTTATTCCGGCATCGACGAGGAGCAAGGCCAGGAAAACCAACAGAAAGGGGGTACAACGTTTCATTAAAGCAAGCATAATTGATTTACCATACGTACATTCTGAAAGAGCAGGGATATTCCTGCAGGGTATAGCACAGGACGGGAGCGCTAATCGCTCCAACTATGCTAAAGATAAACGGACATTATTGTAATAAGGATACACGTATTGTCAAGGCTTTCCGGTCAATGGACTTGCCTTCTTCTCCCGATTGCCCCCTACGGGTGCTCTCGTATAAAAACACCAATAATTTATTAAATATGCCGTCTGAGGAAAACTTTGATCAATCCCTGATACCTATTTCCGGTGCTGCAAAGGAACAACTCGAGGTACTGTCGCTGGTTTTGTCCGCTGTCGGAATCGATCATTGTATTGATGAATCGACACACCAACTGCTGGTAAAGCGTCAAGATGCAGCATTAGCTGAATATCATCTCGACCTCTATCATAGCGAAAATGTCAACTGGCCCCTCCCCCCCCCACCGCGCCAGCGCCTGCATCCGCAGACACCGCCCACGTTGCTGATGATGGGTTTGCTTGCCGTGTTTTTTTCGCTTACCGGTCCATGGTCTGTCGGAAATTCGTGGTTTACACAAGGTGCAATCGACTCCGCGGCCGTTCTTGGCCGCGGTGAATGGTGGCGCCTGTTGACCGCTCTCACCCTCCATGCAGATGTGGTGCATCTGGTCGGCAACTGCCTTATCGGCGGCATTATTATGCACTTCCTCAGCAAGACCATTGGTTATGGTTTAGCTTGGCTGCTCCTGCTGGCAAACGGGGCATTGGCTAACTTATTGAATATCGTTCTTCGTCAACAGCCGCACCTTTCTGTTGGTTTATCCACTTCCATTTTTGCAGCCATCGGACTGTTTACCGGGCTGCAACTCACACGGTTCAAGACCCAGGGACTCAAAGGATTGCTCCTGCCTCTCGCTGCAGGAGCTGGGTTACTGGCCTTC
>JBFJXW010000221.1:0-6091 GCA_041622895.1 Desulfobulbus sp.
AATGATCGACTGCGGCCGGTTCTCCAGCGTATCTACCAGATCACGCAGTGAACGGAGTGTCTGGGTCAGTTCCTCCAGGGTTTTTTGCGTCGTGTATTTTAACGGCGAGTCTTTACCGAGGGTCCGTTGCAGATCAATCAAGGTTTTCTGCAATTCCGTGAACGTCGCCTGCAATTGCGGCGTTGTTTCCCTGTTGAGCTTTCCTGCCAAGCCGCCAATCTGTTGCAGCGTGCTTTGGGTTGTCTGCAGCACCTGCCGCAGATCGGAGCCGATCTGATCAAACGGGACTTTCTCGATGTGGCCGATGATTTTGATCAGGCTTTCCTGCAACTGTTCGAACGACCCTGCTATGGTCGGCACCACCAGGTAGCCGTCCTGCTGGCCGAGCGTCATCTTCGGCGATTCGGGAAAGAAGGCCAGGTTCACCATAAGCTGGCCGGTCAACAGGTTGCCGGTCTGCAGTTGGGCACGCAGGCCTCGCTGCTCGACCAGCCATTCGATCAGTGCTTTATGATCATCCTCGGTTTTGGTGGCATCCTTCCTGTTGACGACACGGATTCGTTCCGGTTCGATGGCAACGATCACCGGAATCTGGAATTTCTTTATGTCGGCGTCGAATTCCAGATCGAGGTTGACCACTTCCCCGACCTTGATGCCGTAGACTTCCACCGGGGCTCCGACACTGAGCCCGCGTACCGACTGGTCGAACAACAGCATCCAATAGCTGCGGACGGAGTAGCTCTTCTCTTGAATGCTGGAGAAGTCGGGATAGAGGCGAAACGTCGCGTCTTTTTGCGCTTCCTTGCCCGGCGGCGTATCGTTGGGCAGGTCAAAGGCGATGCCGCCGCCGACGATGGAAATCATCGACTGGGTATGAACTTTGAGTCCTTGGGCATTGAGCGTGACATCGACACCACTGGCGTTCCAGAAACGGGTATTCTCGGTGACCCGGACATGGTGGGGCGCTTCAATGAAAACCTGGACATCCACCTCCTTGCCGTCTTGGCCGAAACCATAACTGACCACCTGGCCAACCTGAATTTGCCGGTAATATACCGGAGCCCCGATATTGAGGGAACCGAGGCTGTCGGCTTTGAGTCTGAAATGACGTCCCGGTTGATTCAGGGTCACCACCGGCGGTACCTCAAGGCCGGTGAATGTCTGTGTCGGTGTCCCTGTCTTGCTTGGGTCAATCCCGATGTAAGCACCGGAGAGGAAGGTGCCCAGGCCGGAAACTGAGCCGCCGCGTATCTGGGCACGCACGACCCAGAATTTGGTTTGATCGGTCAGGTATTGCTCGCTGCCCTTGTCCAGTTTGGCCGTTACCGTTACATGCGAGAGATCCTTGCTCAGAGTGATCTGTTCGACCTGCCCGATGTCCACGTCTCTGTACTTGATCTTGGTCTTGCCCGCTTCCAACCCCTCGGCACTGACAAAGCTGATGGTAATGCTGGGTCCCTTTTCGCTAATGGCTTGAAACGTCAGCCAGGCACCGATCAACAGGGCCACCATGGGTACGATCCAGACTAGGGAAAAAGCGCGGCTCACCTGAATTTTGGCTGGTGTAGCCTGTTCCTCAATCTGCTGGCGGTCACTCATACATCCTCCTTACATACATCCCAGATAAGACGGGGATCAAAACTTTCTGCGGCAAACATGGTGATGACCACCACGGAAGCAAAATAAACGGCGGCCGGTCCGGCTTCGATCGTGGCAATGGCACCCAGCTTGACCAAAGCGACCAGGATGGTCACCACATAGATATCGACCATCGACCAGCGACCGACCAGCTCGGTCATGCGGTACAAGATGGTCCGATCCCTGGGGCGCCAGGTTGAGCGGAACTGGACGCTCAACAATAAGAAAATGAGAATCAGCAGCTTGGCAAACGGCACAAAGATGCTGGCGACGAAAATCACCAAAGCGATCTCCCAAGAGCCGCTCTGCATGAAATAAATAACCCCGCTGAGAATGGTGTCTGCCTGTTTAGTGCCAAGCGAGGTCGTTATGGTGATGGGCAGAACATTGGCCGGGATGTAGAGAATAATGGCGGCACAGATCAGTGCCCAGGTCCGTGCCAGGCTGTTGGGTTTGCGCAGATGCAGGTGGGCGCCGCAGCGTGGGCACAAGCTGTGCGCGTGGGAATGCGGCCTTTCGACCAGCAGATGGCAATCGTGGCAACTGAGCATGCCCAATTGACGGGCGGTGGCGTGCTGTTTGTTCATCGGCGAAGGTCCAGACGGTCCCAGAGCAGTTCCGGATCCAGACTTGAAAAGGCAGCGGCCATGACGAAGATCAAACAACCGAACGAAAAAACCGAAATGCCGGGAACGATGGTTGCCATATGCCCGAGTTTGACCAGGGCCACCAGAATGCCGATCATGAAAATTTCCATCATGCCCCAAGGGGCAAGTTCGGTCACCATGCGGAAAACGTGCACCGCATGGGGCGCGGGCCGGCGGGCCCATTTCAGCGGTGCCAGAATGTACAGCAAGCCGAGCATTTGCGCCAACGGTACCAGGACACAGGTGAGCAGGACAAGCAGCGACACTTCGAACAACCCCTCTTGCCAGAGTTCGCGAATGCCGGTGAGCAGTGTGGTTTCCTGGATAAAACCGCCGCTTTTCAGAGCCAGGAAGGGAAAACTGTTGGAAACAAGAAAAAGGACCAGGGCCGCAAAGGTCAGGGCCAGGCTGCGGTCAATGCTGTTGGGGCGATGCCGATACAACACGGCCCCGCAGCGCGCGCAGAGCACGGTGGCCTGGATGTCATCCGGCAGCCGGTTGAGAAGGTCGCAGTCGTGACAGGCCACGATCTTTTGTCGCCCTGGTTGGGTAGATTTTTCGGCGGGACGGTTGAACCTGTCAGCGGCCGCCGCACTGAGCAACAACAGGATACGCGAGAAGGTCATAGGCACAGGGGGTGTTTTCTTCTTGAAAAATCAAGGCATCCGGAACCTGAACGTCGTCAGAGGGCCGATCAGTACCAGCAAACAATACAGTACTTTTTTACTGCATGCTCCTCATGCTGCACTTTTTATTTTTTTGCAAGCACGATGTCGACGTATTCCGCCGTAATCAACGTCTGCGCACTATATCCGTCCGTAATCCAGGGGTGTCTTTCCAGTCGACGGCAACAGCGTCATCAGGCAAACGCGAACCGTTTTCTTTGATCCAGAGTGCAGCAGCATACCCCTGTCATTATCATAGGGGGGCAGCAGTATCCTCCTCTCGCAGGGAATCGGTACCCCGTCAACCGCTGAGGGGAGGGGCGGCCCCTGGTATAAACGATCTGGGGGAGTGATACCGCCAACGGGCGAGTTCCACGGCCGCATCTCTGTTCATGGCAGCAATGGCACCTGGAGCAGATAGAGACCGCATTGCAACAATCAGGTACAGGGCCTGATGCTCAATGACTAAGCTGACTGCTCAGGTAGGCCGAGCCGATGAACAGCCCACGAGTGCATCATTTCAAGGATAGGAAAGGCACTGTTCCCTAAGTCGGTCAGCGTGTATTCAACGCGGGGTGGTACTTCAGGGTACACCGTTCTGATCAGCAACCCATCCCGTTCCAGCTCCTTGAGCTGTTGCGTCAACATTTTCTGACTCACTCCGGGCACAATTTTCTCCAGCTCCATGTATCTCTTCGGCCCCTCATGGAGATGCCAAAGCATAAGGCATTTCCACTTGCCGCACAGTACATCCATCGAAACTTCCACCGGGCAGTGATACCCTTTACCGTTCCATTCGATCATCTCGGTTTCCTTGTTCAAAAAAAAAATATCTCCACAGCCCGCACTGGATGCCGATACGAACCCATTGGTGTGTATCGAACGAAAAAGTGCCTCCTTGTATCGGTATTTCGAAGAGTTATAGTACAGTCACAGTTGAAAGCAACATATAAAATCCCTTCAAAGAGGAGCAATACAATGACATACCCCAGAACTTTTTCGCATATAGGATTGTCCGTAACAAATCTACAACAGGCCGTTGCCTTCTACACCAATGTTTTTGGCTGGTATACGATTATGCCGCCCACCGAAATCGTTGCCGATGATTCTGCCATTGGCGTGATGTGTAATGATGTTTTTGGTAAAGGCTGGGGCAGTTTTCGTATTGCCCACATGGCTACCGGCGACAAGATTGGTGTTGAAATTTTCGAATTTAGAAACGCCGAACAGCGCGAAAACAACTTTGAATACTGGAAAACCGGTGTCTTTCACTTTTGCGTACAAGACCCCGACGTCGAGGGTTTGGCAGCGAAAATTGTGGAAAACGGCGGTAAACAGAGAATGCCGGTGCGTGAATACTACCCGGGAGAAAAGCCCTATCGCATGGTGTACTGTGAAGATCCTTTTGGTAATCTCATCGAAATCTACTCGCACAGCTACGAGCTGACGTACGCTGCGGGAGCGTATCAGGACAAACGTAAGGCCGAATAATATAGTTAAAGGCCCGCACGGAACGTGCGGGCCTTTATGGTACAGGAGAAAATGCAGACAGAGGGGATAAGGTGCACCGGCACCGAAGAAAATTTTTTCAGTGCCGGTTGCCGGAACGTGCCCTCCCGAACCCATGGGCTACGGGGAGCATCCTCTGGTGGGGAAGCAGCTGCTGTTATCGGGGCATCACGATACTTTGACGATGGCCCGGCCCTTGCTTTTACCCTGAAGAATTAAGCCCATCCGCTCATCCAGCGATTCCAGCGACTCCAATTCGGTGGTAATGGTTTCCAGGTGATCCAGTTTCCAATCCGATGCGATTTTATTCCACACCTGCAGCCGCAGATCCACCGGACAATTGACCGAATCGATACCCAACAGACTGACCCCATTGAGAATGAACGGGTAAATTGAAGAGGTCAGCTCGGCCGAGCCCACATTGCCGCAACAGGTAACAGTTCCGCCGTATTGGGTTGTTTTAATGGCCGTCGCCAGAATGTTGCCGGCAACAGTATCAATAGCGCCTGCCCATCGCGGTTTCAGCAGCGGCCGTCCGCTTTTGTCATCCGCTTCCTCGATGGAGATAACCTCTTTTGCCCCCAGTTGGAGCAGGTAGTCTTTTTCATCAACCATACCGTTGACCGCGATCACGTCGTAGCCGCTTTTCACAAGAATGGCCACAGCGATACTGCCCACGCCGCCGGTTGCCCCGGTCACCAGAACCGGTCCTTTGTCGGGGGTCACGCCATTATTGATCATTTTGAAACAGGACAGGGCGGCGGTGAATCCTGCCGTGCCGTAGATCATGCTTTCGCGAAGGCTGAGATTCTCAGGCAAGCGCACCACCCAAGCAGCAGGAACCCGGATGTATTCCTCATATCCTCCAGAGGTATTCATGCCCAGGTCATAGCCGGTTACCAACACCTTGTCGCCCGGCTTGAAATCAGGGGTTGTGCTTTCAGCAACCACGCCGGCTGCATCAACGCCGGGAGTATGCGGATATTTTCTGGTCACGCCCTTGTTACCTGAGGCAGACAAGGCATCCTTATAGTTCAGTGAGGAATAGTGAACATTGATCAGCACATCACCAGGCGGGAGATCGGCGATGGTTTTTTTCTTAATCTCTCTAATGTATTTTTTGTCTTCGGTTTCCGTGACTACCATTGCCCTGAATGTTACATTTTCCATTGTTTCCTCCTTGGATTATTGGTCAACATGACCAGTCGTCTTTTTTTAAACCGGTTGAGCGCAACGCCAGCATTTCGCTCTGAAATCAGGCGTTCAAACGGCTGCTTGCTGCAGAATATCGTGTAAAAGTACTTGGAACTCTCGCAGTGGCGCTTCGGATTTATTGGCTTTCATAATAACCAACGCGCCCAGCCAGCTATTGCGGATGAGATGTGTCAACTGCTCAACATCCTGAGTCGGGTCAAGAGCTCCTTGAGCCTGCGCTTCCTGAAGACAGGCACGTAGCGGCGCATATTCGTCGGTGAAACAGCGGGTTGCTTCATGCGCAATGGATTCGCTGACATCTGCCATTTCCAGTGTGATGTTGCAGAGAAAGCAGCCTAACGAGAAAGCGCCCTTGGTGGATAAATATTCAATTTTGTAGTCGTAGAGCGCCGTTATCCGTTCCAGCGGCGGCATGCT
>JBFJXW010000222.1:0-6082 GCA_041622895.1 Desulfobulbus sp.
CGATCATGCCCTGCTTTGACCGGGGTGTGTATGGTATACACAATCCTGCGGGATACTCTCTCCGCTGCAGCAAGGATATCAGCATCGCTTATGCGATCAGGGAATGCATCGCCAAGAGTTGCCTGCAGTTCCTGGTGGATGAGGTGTAAGGTAACCGTTATCCCGTGCTGTTCGTTGAGATGGATGGTTTTGGAAGGAAATCCCAGGGTATCTAGCAAGGGCAGAATGGCCGAGCCCAACATGCGTCGTTGGTTGGCCTTAATGATGGTCGATTTTGCGTTGTACAGCTGGTGTGCAGATTCCAAGACCCATCCCGGGGTGTCCGGTAGGCTGTAATCAAGAAGGAATTCTGGGACAAAATAATCCAATTGCGCGGCAATTTCCATTTTCATCCAAACCTGCGCTTTGATCATCATCGGTTTTTGATGCCCGTTGTAAAAAGGGATTTCAATGCACAGTGGTTGCTCGGGCGACTGCGGGTTTCTGAGTTGAAATAGGCTGGGCGTATCTTCCGGTGCCCAAGAGGTTGCATGATCGATTTGTCCTACCTTGGAGTCGACGATCTGGGAAAAGTAACCTTCCCTGTATAACAGGCTGACGGCGAGGACGGGAGTATGGGTGTCGGCAAAACTTTTCAATGTATCGCCGGCAAGGACGCCGAGCCCACCGCTGTAATTGGGGATTTTGCGCGGTCCGTGCAGGTATTTTTGCAGTAATCTGTCGAGTTGGGGGTTGGGGCTTTTGGTAATGTTGTTTTTTAAGAGGAAATCCTTTAGAGGGTGAAAAACATCCGGGTCGGCACCGATTTCCATGGAGACGTAGGTGACGGCATTTCCTCGCGGATCAGCCAAATTGTTCCAGACAGTGTCAAAAACCTCCTGTCTCACCCCGAAAAAGGTTCCGAAACGATTGGTGCAGAGTAAATTGTTTTCTGTCAGGGGTTGAGTATTTGTTTTTGTAGCAGTCACGGCACTAATTCTTTTTCTCATTAAAAAAAGGGGAAAATTACCCCGCAAGACACGTATAAAGAGTAGATTTTAAAAAGGCAGTCATGCTTTTGCAAGGAAATAAAAATTTCAGGAAAAATTTGTTGTATTTCCCCATTGGCGAAGTAAATTAAAGCCATGTGTAACTTGGTTGTTATCCACTTATATGGGAGGGAGTAATGGGCAGTAAAAAAGCGTTGTGTTTGGCTGTGTCAGTGGTGTTTTTGCTGGGGCTCGGAGTAACGGGCTGCAGCAAGAAAGCACCGGAGTCGGTAGCCCCTGTCACGACGGGAATGGAAGGGGCTGGTGTAACAGAATCATTGGAAACTGAAGATTCCGGAATTATGGAAGGCCGGACCTCGGGGCCGATGGTACCTGTGTACTTTGAGTTCGACAGTTCGTCTATTGCTGGCGAACAGGTGCAGCGCATTGAAACCAATGCGGACTTCATTAAGAAGAATCCTGAACTCGCGATCAGGATTGAAGGAAACTGTGATCCACGAGGAACCCAGGAATATAACTTAGCCTTGGGTGAGCGTCGTGCGCAGAGTGCAAAATCTTATCTCGTCAATCTCGGTGTGAATGCCGATCAATTGACCACCGTCAGCTTTGGCGAAGAAAAACTGCTTCTTTTCGGACATGATGAAATTTCATGGGCGCAGAATCGACGAGATGACTTTGTTATAGTAAAGTAATATGTTGTTTTGATTGATTGATTGATAACCGGGTTGGAGCGTGGCTCTTACCCGGTTTTGTATTTTCTTTCCCACCCTCCACTCTCCGCCTTGTTTCAATGTCATATTGTTGGCGGAGGATCATAATTATTTTAAAGGAGTAATGACAGTGAATATTGTGAAAAGTACGATTGGCTGCATTGGCAGCTTGTTAATTGTAGCAGCAATTTTAATCAATGGTCAGGCTTTGGCTGCTGATTCGAAAATAGGCGTTATTGATATGAAGAAGGTGCTGTCGTCCTCAACAGCGGGCAAAAAGGCACAGGGTATTATCGAACAGAAGATGAAATCACTGCAAAGTTCATTTAAAAAAGATGAAAATGATCTTATTGCCCTGCAGAAGGAAATTGAAAAGAAAAGCTCTGCCTGGAGTAATAGCGTAAAACAGGAAAAAGCAACCGCTTTTCAGAAAAAACGTCGTGACCTCGCTGTGAAGCAGGACAATGCCAATGTTGAGCTGAAAAAATTACGTGAGCAGCATGTGAATCCTATTTTACAGAAACTTGAAAGTGTAGTGGAAAAAATTGCAGCAAAAGAAGGCTATGCAGTCATCCTGCCCCGAAATGTTGTTCTCTACAGTTCTGACTCCGTGGATATTTCCGACACCATCATTGCAGAACTCAATAAGGCAATGAAGTAAGAGTAATTTTTTCTCGGTAAACTCCTTGAATCATTCGATGCATGCACTGCGGGACATTGTTCCTCAATTCACCAAGGCCAGGGTACTCGTAATTGGTGATATCATTATTGACCACTTTCTCTGGGGAACGGCGTCGCGTATTTCTCCGGAAGCACCCGTTCCGGTGGTCAATGTGGAACGTGAAGATCTTTTGCTTGGAGGGAGCGCTAATGTTCTGCGGAATATTGTGTCTCTTGGAGGCAGCGGAGCATTATGCGGGGTTATTGGCGATGATGCCATGGGGCGAAAAATCGTCGAACTGGTTGAAGCCTTGGGAGCCTCAACGGAAGGATTGGTCGTCGGGCAACGCTCGACGACCGTTAAGACAAGAGTTGTTGCCCAGGGACAGCAAGTGGTTCGATTTGATCGGGAACAGACCGGAGTACCCGCAAAGCCGACGCTCGATTCTCTTTTGGCGTACCTGGAAGCCCATATACATACCTTTGACGCGGTAATGGTTTCTGATTATGCCAAAGGAATGATCAGTGAACAATTGATGACGCGGCTGCATCAGCTTCTGCTCTCAGTCAGGAACAGGGAAAATAGAAGCATTCCTCTTGTTGTTGATCCAAAACCATCGAATATTCATTGCTTTGTTGGAGCCACTGTTATTACCCCTAATCATCATGAAGCTAAACAGATAAGCGGCATACGGATAGACGATGAGCGCAGCCTGCTTGCTGCTGCACGTCAGATCCGGGATGATATCGGTTGTGAGGCGGTGTTGATTACTCGGGGAGAAGCCGGAATGGCGCTGCTGCAGGACAATAACGATCTGGTGACTATCCCGACCATGGCTAAAGAGGTATACGATGTTACCGGAGCCGGTGACACGGTGGCAGCGACACTTGCGCTGGGACTTGCCGCTGGATGCTCGATGAATGATGCAGCAGTGTTAGCCAATTATGCGGCAGGTATTGTAGTCGGAAAGGTCGGGACGGCCAGTGTATCCGCGTCCGAATTGTTAGATACACTTGCTCTTGATGCCGTGTAGGATTTCCTTACGCACCAATTGTCTTAGTACACCTACTCATTTCAAATATATAAAGGAAAAGGAATGCGACCACGAAGTATGACCGGTTTTGGCCGGGGCGAAGCCTCTGGCGAGGGGAGGACTTGGATTGCCGAGGTTCGAACCGTCAATCACCGTTTTCTTGACCAGCGGGTGGTACTGCCACGCCTTTTTGCAGCATTGGAAGAACCTGTAAAAAAAATAGTAGCCACAGCTTTGGATCGCGGTCGTGTCGATGTTACCTTCAGTCTTCAGGGAATTTCTACAGTCGAACCCCAACTCGTGGTCAATGACAGCGTTGCCCGTCAATACCACCGTTGTCTGCAACAGCTTATTACTGATTACGGGCTGGATTCGCCCTTGAGGCTCAGTGATATGCTGACCCTTCGCGATGTTATCAGTCTTGAGGAACAGCCTCCGGATATGGATGCCGAATGGCGACTGATCAGCGCGGCTTTGATCGCAGCATTGAAAGATTGCGATGTTATGCGGGAAAAAGAAGGGCAGGCCTTGCAGGAGGATTTACTGAATCGTCTGGCAAAATTTGAGCGTATTGTTGCACAAATTGAAACTCGAATTCCAGAGGTGCAACAACAGCGTCAGGCTGACCTCAAGCTCAGGGTGGGCAAGTTACTGGAAGGGCTGGATCTTGATCCCATTCGCCTTGCCCAGGAAACAGCAATCATGGCTGATAAAAGTGATGTCACTGAAGAAATCACCCGGCTTGCGAGTCATATTACCCAGTTTCAAGCTTTTCTTGCCAGCGATGAACCAGTGGGGCGGCGGCTTGATTTTCTTCTGCAGGAATTCCTCCGTGAAGTGAATACGTTGTCTTCCAAAATTGCCAACGCCAACATTGCCCACCTGGGTGTTGAGATGAAAAATGAAATCGAAAAACTCCGGGAACAAGTTCAGAACATCGAGTGATGCGTCGACTGTCCCTTTTTTATTGTGCGCTGCTTTTTATTGCGCGGTTATGACCATCTATGGATAGTAGATTAGTAAATGTCGGATTTGGTAATGCGGTTAAGATAAATCGTATTCTGGCAGTGGTGAATCCCGGTTCATCGCCCATTAGGAAATTGAAAGAAGATGCCCGCATTGAAAAAAAACTGATTGATGTCACTGAAGGCCGAAGAACAAGAGCCATCATTCTCCTCGATTCCGGGCATCTTGTCTTGTCTTCAGTACAACCGGAAACCATTAATCAGCGACTACTCTCCCTTGATCAGGAACAACGCAATCCCTTCTGGCAATTAGAAAAAAACAAGAATAAGAGCGAAAGCGAGGCTAATGACGATGACTAATGCCCTCTTGCTGGTGCTCTCCGCTCCGTCCGGATGCGGAAAAACAACCATTGTTAATCAGGTGATGCGCGATCTCCCGGGGCTGGTCTTTTCGGTATCCCACACCTCTCGACAACCCCGAAAAGGAGAGAGGGATGGTGTTGATTATCACTTTGTTGACACTGCAACTTTCACTGAGATACGTGATCGGCAACCGCGTGGGTTCCTTGAATGGGCCAAGGTTCATGGCAATATGTACGGGACCAGTGTTGAGGAAGTGAGCAGACATCAACAGGCCGGAAGTGATGTCATTCTTGATATCGATGTCCAAGGGGCGGCTCAGGTTCGTCAACGGGCAAACCCGGTCACCATTTTCATCGCACCGCCGTCGCTGGTCGAACTGGAACGACGCCTGCGGGGACGTGGTACAGAAGATGAAAATACCCTTGCCGTTCGCCTTGCGAATGCCAAAAAAGAACTGGCTTGCATCCCTGCTTACGATTACCTGATCGTCAATGACCGGCTCGCTGAGGCTGTGGACAGTTTGCGCTGCATTATTATTGCCGAACGCAGTCGACAGAGGCGCACGATTGCTGGACAGGCGGTAGCTGAGGTTCACTAATGGCAGAGAAGAAAAAGAAGGCCAGCGTGAAGGAATCTGAGCCAATATCTTCCAGCGAACCAAGCGATGATTTGCTCTGGGGTATTAATGTGGTGTGGGAGGCTCTGCAGCAGAACGCTGGAGGCCTCAGTGAAATTTTTATCCAACAAGGCAAGGCCGGTCCTCGTATTCAGCAGATTATTGATACGGCGAAAGAGCGATCGATTACGGTCCGCTTTGTCGATGCCAACAGGATGCGTGTACCGCGCCACTGCCGGCATCAGGGGGTGGTCGCCCGACAAACCGAGGCGCGACTTGTTTCACTGGACGCTCTTCTGGAAAGCCTTGACGGCAAGGGAGAGCTGGAAGCGCCCAAACTGCTGGTCCTCGATACTATTCAGGACCCTCACAATTTAGGATCCATTCTCCGTTCGGCATTAGCGGCTGGGTTCAGCCATGTCATCATGACTCGCGACCGGAGTGTTCCCGTAACCGGCACCGTGGCTCGGACTTCTGCAGGGGCTGTTGCGCATCTTCATATCAGCCAGGTGGTTAACCTAGCAGAGACGTTGAGAATTTTGAAAGAACGGGGATTCTGGATTTTTGGAGCAGTGGCGGAGAGCGACGCCGCTTCACTGTATAGCACTGATTTTTCAGGTCCGATCTGCCTGGTAATCGGCAGTGAGGGGAAAGGAATCCGGCCGCTGGTGAAGAAACAATGCGATTTTCTGGTAACCATTCCGATGAGGGCCTCCTTTAATTCGCTTAATGCCTCAGTGGCGGC
>JBFJXW010000223.1:0-6071 GCA_041622895.1 Desulfobulbus sp.
AAAAGAAAAGAAATACTTTATTCCGTCACACGCCGTTCAGTTACCATCATCTAACGAATGAACCGTCTCCGTCATCCCCCTAGGCACCGTGATGTTTCGGCCAGACCAAACACGCCCTGCCGCACCCAGACCTAAGGGTCATCACCTCACTTCTCTGACAATAAATTTACAGACACCTACAAAGGAACATGCTCAAAGGAATGCCGACGGCACGATATCACCGCTTCCGGCCTTCGACATTTGGCTCGTATCAGGCAAGACGCTTCGGCTGGCCTCACCCAACACATTTTTTCGAATCCGCAAGAGCATTAGCCCCAAAAAACTTCAACTGCGTGTCGCAAGTGTCGTTTCAGTTCTCAATATACGAGCAGCAGTAATCGACCACGCTGAGGACCTTGAGAGAAAATTCCGACCGTTCAGGAATATCAAAGGATTCACCGCTTTGTATTTTTCGCCAATTTTGCTCACCAGGCAACAGCACATCCATTTCTCCGGCAAGAATCTCCCTGATCTCCGCGGAATCCGTAGAAAAAGTATATTCCCCCGGAAGCATGACCCCTAACGTCTTTTTTGAGCCATCGGCAAACATGACGGTACGACTTGTCACATTCCCGCCAAAATAGATGTTTGCTTTTTTTGCCACAGTAACATTCGTGAATTCTGACATTGCGCCTCCTCGTTTATTTTTTTTAAAAAAAAGTGATTCATGACTCGCTTTCACCGATTTCACAAAACGAACGGTCCCCTGTTTTCGGGAAAGCGTTTCTATCACGCTGCATGCGTTGCATTCAACATAAGAAAGCCCGGATGAATTCATTCATCCGGGCTCAAATCCAATTCAACAGACAGGCTTCTCAAAACGGTACGTCATCACCCATAGGAGGCGGCTCCTGGATGGAATCTTCGCCGTACCCCTGACCCGAAGCACCATATCCTCCTCCCGCAGAAGAGCGAGGGGAAAGCATTTTCATTTCACGCGCAACGATTTCCGTAGTGTAGCGATCACTCCCACTCTGGTCCTTCCATTTTCGGGTTTGCAACTTGCCTTCAACATATACACGCGATCCCTTGGAAAGATATTCACCACAGATTTCGGCAAGTCGTCTCCATGCCACGATTCTGTGCCACTCGGTCTGCTCTTGCATCTGACCATCCTGACCTTTCCATTTTTCAGTCGTCGCGACAGTGAACGTTGCGACTGGCACGCCATCCTGGGAGTAACGAATTTCCGGGTCCGCCCCCAGATTACCGATTAAAATTACTTTATTGATCATTGTTTACCTGCAGATAAGATTTCGCGATAGGGGACTAAAAACAGCTCTGCTCACAACTAATTTGGCGGCAATCATAAACTACCTGACAGGTTATTGCAAAACTTGTTACCAGTCGCAAAATTACCATATACTCAACCTGCTGCCTCGATGCCGGGGTAATTTGTTCGAAACAAAGCATTTCATTCCGCTGCAGCACTCCCTTTCTATAAAAAAAAATCCCCCCGCAGCTAACAGACGACTGCGAGGGGAAACTGTGGAAATTTATGCGTACAATTCTAGCGTTTAGTTCAAGGTTTGAAAATCATTATAGGCATGCGCACTATGCTCGGAAATATCAACACCAATCATCTCTTCTTCTTCGCTGATACGCATTCCAATGGTTATATCGATCACCTTGAAAAGGACGAACGATACACCAAAGGCCCAGGCAAAAGCGGCTCCAATACCGGTAAGCTGCACACCGATAATCTTTGCGGTAACACCTTCCATATTAAACAACCCCGCCGCAAGAGTTCCCCAGGCACCACACACACCATGTACGGATATCGCACCCACCGGGTCGTCGATGTGCATACGATCAATCGCAACCACCGAAATAACTACCAATACACCCGCAATAGCGCCAATGATGACTGAACTGGTCGGCGACACATTGGCACAACCAGCGGTGATGCCGACCAAACCTGCCAGGGCTCCATTAAGGCTCATACCGATATCCGGTTTTTTAAACATAATCCACGAGGTGAACATGGCGGTAATAGCAGCAGCTGCCGCAGCAAGATTGGTGGTAACAAAAATCATAGCAATCGAAGTGTCACCGGTTGTGGTAGAACCCGGATTAAACCCAAACCAACCCAGCCAGAGAATAAATACACCCAAAGCGGCCATCGGAATATTGTGGCCGGGGATCGCCCGGATCTCTCCCTTAGGACCGTATTTTCCGATCCTCGGGCCAAGAACAATGGCACCAGCCAAGGCACACCAACCACCAACGGAATGAACAACTGTAGAGCCGGCAAAATCGATAAAACCAAGACCTTCGAGCCAGCCGCTGCCGTTCAACAGGCTGCCCCAAGCCCACGAGCCGAAAACAGGGTAGATAAAAGCACAAATGGTTACCGAATACAGGAGATAAGCGACGAATTTGGTTCGTTCTGCAACCGCACCGGAAACGATAGTGGCAGCAGTACCGGCAAACACGACCTGAAACATCCAGAAAGCCAACACCCAGGCATCACCATCCGGTCCAGTCCAACCAGAGAGGAAGAAATCACTTGTGCCAAACCAACCAGTCTTGTTGACACCGAACATTATACCGAAACCGATCGCCCAGAACGCTATAGATCCGATGGAAAAGTCCATCAAATTTTTCATCATGATATTAACCGCACTCTTGGCCCTGGTAAATCCCGTTTCCACCAGGGCAAAACCTGCCTGCATGAAAAATACCAGGCAAGCGGCAACTAACGTCCAAACAAAATTCAAATTTTTCTGCAGAAGATCGACAGCCTCCTTGTTGCTGAGGATTGTGGGAGCGGCTTCATCAGCACCCAAACATATTGCAGGCAAAACAAGGAACAGCAAGGCGATTGCTGTACATAACTTTTTCATTGTTCAAACTCCTTTGAATCTTGGATTATGGGAAATATCAAATAGCTTCACGATCGAGCTCACCGGTACGAATTCGGTAGATTTTGTCCACCGGCAGAACAAAAATCTTGCCGTCGCCTATTTTTCCGGTCTTCACACTTTCCATTATTTTATTTATTACCTGATCGACCTGCTCGGCTGAAACAACCACTTCCACCTTTATCTTGGGTATAAATTCGACGACGTACTCAGCACCTCGATAAATTTCAGTATGACCTTTCTGCCGCCCAAAACCTTTGACTTCACTGATAGTCATCCCGGTAATGCCGATATCAGCCAGTCCCTCTTTGAGAGAGTCAAGCTTGAACGGCTTGATGATTGCTTCAATTTTCTTCATACTCCTCCTCCTGTTATATGATAGCCAGTCACATTAAACTGACAGCGGGTACCGCAACTGTTTATTGCGCCGCACGGCCTGTTTCCCTTATTAAATGCGGCGAGACACAGACAAGCCTTTATCGCTGAAGAGCACTTTTGGTGCCATTAAGGAGAATATATAATTTTTCCATTAAGTTCCGGTTACATAGAACCAGCACCCTTAGTTCCAAGGACTGTATCAACGTAAAACAACACACTGTTAAATTTCATATATGTAATATTAATATTTTATTCGATACATTTATGTTCTTTGCCATACAAAACCACCACTCAAAACCGCAACAATATAACCTGCTGAAATAAAAATATATTTATAGAAAAATAAAAACCGGTCGAGAACACTACCGTCTGAATACACCGACACAACAATGCAAAAAATAGATAAAAACGAAAATATCGACAAAAATGCACAGCAGTCCACAGCCTCTCGAGGTCGACACCTGAAAAACTGAAACCCCTTCCCCCCGATCCCAGCACGACAAACCACAACAACACCGCTCCCTGCCGCCAAAGACAATTCAAGACAACGCCCCCAACAGAAAAACCCAAGAACCCACGCTACCCACTGTAGGATATCTTCCAGAGGCAACCACAGCCGTGAGGCCCAAACAAAACGGCAAAAAAAATCGGGCGCCTGCATGAGACGCCCGATTCCAAACAGAGAAGAAAGTGGAATAATTAATAGTTATATGCAGACTCACCGTGACTGATGGTGTCCAAACCTTCACGCTCTTCCTCTTCCGTTACCCGCAGACCGATGGTCATATCAATCAGTTTATAAGCAACGACAGAAACAACACCAGACCAGACAACCGTTGTCCCTATACCCCACAACTGACTGATCACCTGACCGGAGATGGAATACTCAGCCACCTGTTCGGTAACGTAGTCATATATTCCCATGCCCCCCAGAGAAGGATCAGCAAAGATACCGGTAAGAATTGCCCCCAGTATACCACCAACGCCATGCACCCCAAAGACATCCAGAGCATCATCGGCACCGAGCAATCGCTTAAGACCCGTAACACCCCAAAGACAGACAACACCGGCCGACAAACCAATAACCAGCGCCCCTCCAATACCGACCCAACCACAGGCCGGAGTGATCGCCACCAGACCAGCCACCGCTCCGGAAGCCGCACCCAGCATGGAAGGTTTCCCCTTGATCACCCACTCCGCAAATGTCCAGGACAAGGCCGCTGCAGCAGTCGCAAGCATTGTATTACCAAAGGCCAGAGCCGCTAAACCGGTAGCCTCGAGATTCGAACCCGCATTGAAACCAAACCAGCCGACCCACAACAGGCACGCACCGATCATCGTCATAGTCAGGCTGTGCGGAGCCATGGATTCCCTTCCATAGCCAATACGTTTTCCAACCATAAAAGCACCGATCAGACCAGCAATGGCGGCGTTAATATGCACAACCGTGCCCCCGGCAAAGTCTATCGCACCCTTCTGGAACAGAAAACCGGCGGTTGCACCAGCTTTAGCGGCAGCGTCAGGATCCGTATACGCATCAGGACCGGCCCAATACCACACCATATGCGCCATCGGCAGATACGCGAAAGTGAACCACAGAACAATAAAGATCAGTACAGCGGAAAACTTCATGCGCTCGGCAAAAGCACCAATTATCAAGGCAGGGGTGATGGCCGCAAAAGTAGCCTGAAAGAAAGCATACACCAGCTCGGGAATCACTACCCCTTTGCTGAACGTAGCAGCCACTGAGTCAATAGTAACGCCCTTGAGCAGAATTTTACTGAACCCCCCGAAAAAAGCATTTCCTTCGGTAAAGGCGATACTGTACCCATACAGCACCCAAAGCACGACACAGAGAGAAAAAACCGTAAAGACCTGCATCAAAACGGACAGCATGTTTTTACTGCGCACCAGGCCACCATAAAAAAGCGCCAGTCCGGGAATAGTCATCAGCGTAACCAACAGTGTAGCAACTATCATCCAGGCCGTGTCGCCCTTTTCCGGCACAGGGGCTACTGTCGAAGCTGCAACCGAAGCAGCGGCAACAGTCACGTCGGCATCAGTGGCAAAAACAGTGTTGGCCGCCGCAATGGTCACGATCGTCAACACAAGCGTAAATAAAAGAACGGTAATTTTTTTCATTATGTTGCTCCCCCTTCAATGAATTAAAGCGCTTCCGGACCATTTTCTCCGGTTCTGATGCGCATAACCTGTTCGAGATCAAAAACGAAAATTTTGCCATCACCGATCTTGCCGGTGCAAGCGGCTTTTTTAATCCCTTCAAGCACTTGATCGAGCTGATTGTCGTCAATTGCCACATCAACTTTAAGTTTTGGCAGGAATTCAATTACATATTCCGCACCACGGTACATTTCCGTATGGCCTTTCTGACGACCGAACCCCTTTACTTCCGTTACGGTAACGCCTTTGACACCAATCGCTGTCAGACACTCCCGTACTTCATTCAGTTTAAAAGGCTTAATTATCGCACTCACAAATTTCATGCACTCCTCCTTTTTCAGCAAACGGCTCAGCTACCAGCCCCCTGCTCCATTGGTTGCAGTCCCATCTTATATCTTTCTCTACAAATACGATTAATGCCGCCTGCACTACCAACGACCCCGACAACCATCGCTGCAGCACCGGACACTTCTTACGCATTCACTGACCTCAAAACGCTCTCAACCCCCCACGCTCCCTTTTATTGTTTTTCCCGCAAGGCCGGTCACGCCACCATCGCCAAATAAACACACCTAAAACTTTGCAAAACAGGGGCCACTTTTTCAATTA
>JBFJXW010000224.1:0-6051 GCA_041622895.1 Desulfobulbus sp.
GTTTGTCCTGCTGCTGTCCTGCGAAAATTTTTACGGGGTTTATGCCGGTTGGTTGTGGAGAAATTATATAAAGAGTGCGTAGTACGGCCTTGGTAGGGCAATGTGGCGTTGCTGTTTTTAATAATCCTGGATGCAGAAAGGAGAAAGAATGATAGAAGAGTTGGTACGGACGACACGCACGGTGCGGCGTTTCCAGGAAGCGCGCACGCTCGAACCTGATCTATTGCAAGGGCTGGTCGATCTTGCCCGCCTCAGTGGCTCGGCGCGAAACGGCCAAGTGCTGAAATACATGCTTGTCACCGAAGAAAAGCTGCGTGAGGAACTCTTTCCTTCGCTCGGTTGGGCCGGGTATCTTACTGATTGGCCTGGTCCGGCAGCGGGTGAACGGCCTCCGGCTTACATTGTCTGCCTAGTGGATTGGCAATTGTTGAAGGGCAAGGAAAGTGAAGCCTACTGTGATCTTGGTATCTCCACCCAAAGCATGTTACTCGGCGCTGCCGCACAAGGGGTATTTGGTTGTCGCATTGGGGCTTTTTCATCAAACATGGTGCATCGGTTATTAGGGCTGGACGACCGGTACCAAGTGTTGTTGGTAGTTGCGCTTGGTTATCCGGCTGAGACCGTTATGCTGGAAGATATGGGTCCGGAAGGCGATATTCGCTACTGGCGCGACGAGAAAAGGGGGCATCATGTGCCCAAGCGATCTTTGTCGGAGATTCTTGTCGAGCCGCCTTCAGGTGCATGACAATGATATTTGATACCTTGCCCTTTTCCCAAGTGCTCGAAGTGCTAGGCTTTCTCTCCATTGTTACCTTTATCTGCAGTTTGATTGCAATTCCTTGGTTAATTGGCAGGATGCGGTCGGATTATTTCATCTCCCATTGGCATCGGGTCGAGAACCGTCAGCGACGCCACCCGGCCTTGGCCTTAATAAATGGCTTAGTTCGCAATGGGGTGGGATTTGTTTTGATCCTTGCCGGGGTGGCCATGCTACTCCTTCCCGGTCAAGGTTTGCTCACTATTTTAGTTGGCTTTTGTCTTATGGACTTTCCCGGTAAACGCATTGTGCTGGATCGGTTGTCGCAGATTTCTCGGATCCAGAGGGGGTTGAATTGGGTACGTTACAAACAGGGGAAGCCAGCTTTTGTTTTTCCGGAAAAGCAGGTGTGATTTACGGTTATTACGAACAAAGGCACTGGCTGTAGTGGTGAGGACGTGTCGCGTATTTCGTTTTTCTGTCCATTAGGAAGCGTTTCTCTTTTCTGGTCTGTGCTTTTTTAGACAAGGCAGAGTGGTTGAAGGCGGTTATATCCTTTTACCGAGATGGATAAAACAAAAAAAACCGCTGGTCGTAAACCAGCGGTTTCGTAACTCTATAACAGAAGCGAATTTCTGTTATTTTTCAGTTTTTCTGCGTCGCGCAAGTCCTGCAAGTCCTATGAGTCCTGTCCCGAAGAGGAGCATGGTAGCCGGCTCAGGAACCGGTGCTGCTATTGTGAAGCGATTAGTGCCACCAAGTGCTTCCGATGTTTGGTTCAATCCACCAAGGTAAATTTTGGAGGGATCAGCGGTTCTATCATTCACAAAAAGGTCAAAGACTACATTTGAGGAAGCTCCCGTATTTGTTATGGTAAAATCGAAGCCATCTTCAGCTACACTTGTTCTTGAGCCAAAAAATTTGGTATCATCGTCTTCATAATAGATATAAACTTGCCCATAATCCCAACTTACTAAAGAAAATGAATCGAATGTGCTGTTTTCTAAATACACGTGTCCAGAGAAAAAGGTATCCGAACCATTTCCGGACCATCTAACAGACCATGAGGTTCTTGCATCGTCGTTGGTCCAGATATAAAACCCGAAATCTTCACCAGGTGTATACGAGGGGGCTGTCTCAAGGTTCGTAGGTTGAATCAGGGGGTATTCATTAGAAAGTGCCAATGCGCTAGTTGCAAAGAGCGCTATGCTGGCGACTGTTGTCAGTGCACATTTGAGTAATTGTTTTTTCATCCTGGCCCCCCTGGAATTTATGTGAATGAATAGATAATTTCCCTATATAATACAATAATCGTGCCGTTCTGGCTTTTTTTCTCTTGTCTTCGCTGGCTTTTTTAATAAAACACATTAAATTCAGTGTATTGTGATATTTTAATATGCGGTTGTTCTTGCACTGGCTTTATTCTTTGCATCTTGTAGGGCCCCGTTCGGGATAATTTTGTCTTGGATCGAAGAAAAATAATTGCTTGTCGCTTAATTTAAAGGGTGAATGCCGGAATAATTTTATTTATTTCTCATAATATCAGATAGATGAAAAATATTTATTTTTCCTGAAAGCCGGAAATCTTTGGTAACGTGCTTCAGTAGAAAAATGAGACGATGGTTGCAAGCGAACACCGATTTGTCATCTTTTATGGGGAAAATGTGCCTTATTTTTAGATCAAATGCAGTCGATTTTTTTTATGTGCTTGGATTGCCGGGGAGGATTTTTGATCGATGAAGACTATTCCGGCGTGGAACAGGGGAGTGTTTGCAAGGGGTTCGGACCAGATGACCTTGCCCGTTCCTTCTATTTTGGTAGCGGTATCATCAGAATCCAGGGAGAAATGGATTGCAGTATCTGGAGTCAATAATTGCCTGGTGGCAAAACGAATGCCATAGTCGCTGAGGTCAACGGTCCAGGCATCGTCTTCTTGCAGTCCAGGGGTCTGGTCATCGCCCGTTATTTCGGAAAAGCGGAAATTGTGGTAATTAGGTACACGGATAGAACGGCGGCGATTGGGGGGAGATCCTTGATTCTGTTTGGTCTCAGCCGGGGGTTCGGTTGTCAAGTGATAGTGACCGCAAGATGAGTAGCTGGTGGAAAGGCAATAGGCTTCAACGTGCTGATATACAGGAATAAACAGGCCTTCTTCAACCGATAAGCAAGCCCGACTGGAAGGGTGCCAATACGGGCAGGTGCATCTTTTCAGCCGTGGCGTTTGGGGAGCGGTTGCCTTGTTTTTAGCTGTCACTTTTTTTTTATTCATACCAAGGTGCTTGCAAAAAATACACCACTGGCTTCTGCTGTGTTTCTGGGTTCGCGCCCCTTTCGCTTGCAGACAGTGGCATAGAGAAATATTTCTCAATGTTTTGCGCAAAAAATGGTTGGTAGTGTAAAGGACCGGGACTTTTTTTTACTGGCACATTATATAAGGGCACTCAATAATAGCTGAATTTGGAGAGGCAGAACCAGGGCGCGATACTGCTTGGTTTGGCATGCTGTACTCTGTTAGATAAACTCTATTATGTTTAGTGATTGATCACTTTTTGATACGTATGGATGGTAACGCTGAAAAAGAGAGATGCAACGGTGAGCGATAATATCGTACTGATAGGCTTTATGGGCGTGGGTAAGGGGCGGACGGCACGGACGCTGGCAACGGCCTCGGGACGTTTTGCCATTGATACAGACGACCTCATCGAATCGTTTTTAAAAACGAAAATCCGCCGTTTTTTTTCCGAACAGGGTGAGGCCGCCTTTCGCCAAGTTGAGCAGCAGGTGGCCAATTGGCTGGAGCGGGGGGTCAGCAACACTATCATTTCCACCGGCGGTGGATTTTACAAGGTAGATAATCTCTCTCGGCTTGGTCGAGTCATTTATCTCCATTCCAGTGTCAAGGGTATCCTTGCTGCCATCAATCAGCATCCCCGTGGAGCCAAAAAAATTAAAAAAAGACCCTTGCTGCACGACTTGGATAAAGCGAAAGCGCTCTTTCATGATCGGCTGCCGCTCTATCGTAAAGCTGCCGATTTTGAGATAAACGTGGAGGGGCGGGGGGTCTCGGATGTGGTTGCGGAAATTCAAGCATTGCTGGTGCAGAAAGGAATTGAATTATGAGTGAGATCCCTCGTTACATCAAAGGATTGGATCCGGAACGGGATGCCTGGTTAACTAATTTTTTTACCGAAAACCATCTCGCTTATGAAGCATATCCGGACATCGTGGCCTCACCGGAGCAGCTTAAATTCATCGTCCATCTTGAGGATGAGCAGATCTATTATCCCTGCTCCGATGAATTGTTTCATGCGATCATCGAAAAAAAGGCGGATGCCGCGCTGACCTCCGCGTACATTGGTATTTGGACCCGATTGGAAAAATTGGTCCACGAAGTAGTGACCGATCAGTACAAACAACGTTACCTCCTCAACCTGCTAACCATCAAATATAATCATGAAATTTCCCATAAGGTGCAGCTGCCCGGACGGATCGAAAAACGTTTGCTCGGAATTTTTACTACCATCAGCGAAATTGACCGTCCTTTAGCTATTGAGCGGGAGCAGGAAAATAAGAGAGTAGCCGCTTTTCTTCGTTCCGATGCCTTTGAAAAGGCCTTTAATTCACCGGAAGGCCTTGAAATTACTGACAGCACGAGTTTAACCGATATCGATCTGCAGTTGCATCTGTTGCGACTTCGTCGATTACTGCTGCTTTCTTCGGTGCGGCCCATCTGGCGGCAGGATCAGCCTCCAGATATCGATTACATCCGCAAGGTGATGAACACCTCCCTGGAAACTCCAGAGTGGCAGTGGATGTGCGACTGGTTGCGTGATGTTATTTCCGGCAAGCGCAGGCCTTGTATCCTCTGGGTGGGGGGGCGCTCAGGAGAAATTGTTTTTGATCTAGCGATCCTGCGGATTTTTATGAAGATCGGTATCAAAGTGATTTTGGCGGTTAAACAGGACTTTTATTATCATCGAATTTCCTTTATCGATCTGCTCGAGGATCCGACCCTTGACGACCTCCTCGAGGATTCGGACCTTGTCGGTGACCCTAAGATTTCAAAAAATGAACTGCTTCGCTATCTCGACAGTGACAACCGGCTGCTCGTCATTTCTGACGGCACGCGCGAACCGTTCAATCCGCTGCTGACCTCGGTCACCTATGCCCGGGCCTTCAAAGAGGCTGATCTGGTGGTCTACCGTAATCCGGGCGGTCGCGAGAATATCTTTAATCATTTTCAATTCACCCGTGATATCGTTTCCATTATCCCGGGTGATGACGGCACCATCGATATTTTACTCAAACCGCATCATCCCAAAGCGGTCCGATTTTCTAGAGCGGCACTGCGACGTAAGGCCGATGATCTAATTAATATGGTCAAACGGGAAAAGGGAATGGGCAAGACCATCATGTTCTACTCGGCTATTGTTGGCTCGATTCCAGGACAGTTGCAAACCGCCAAGGAAATTCTCAACGTCTTTGTCGAGCATCTGCGCTCCTCACTCCACGACGTGGTGATCATTAATCCCGGTGAACATTTTGTCGAAGGTATGGATGCTGATGATATTATGTATATGTGGGAAATCTTCCAGCGGTCCGGCACTATTGACATTTGGCGGTTCCAGAGTGTTGACGACATCGTTAAATCTTTTGAACTCATGGGCAAGAAAGTGCCTCCGGAATGGACTGGAAAGGATGCAACCTATTCCACCGGTTGCACGAAAGAAATGGAAATCGCCATGCAGATTCAGAAACAGTATCCGGAGATGCAGCTGATGGGGCCCCCCTATGAAAAATTCCAACGACGCAAGGAATACGGAGTGGGCAAGCTCTATGACCGAACCCTGGCCGGCAGTGAATGATCCGGTCCGGCGAAACTTTAAATATTACCATTATAGAAGAGTTTAGAGTTAAATAATGTCGAGCGATACGGGTTTAAGTTTTCTTGAAGCAACCTTTCGTAAAATATACCCTCAAGATTTGGAATCTCGCCAGCAAGCGGAATCCCGGCTGGGGCAACTGACCATGCCCCATTGGGCCCTGGGTGATCTCATGGATCTAGCGGTTGATCTGGCGGGGATGACCCGATCACTGCAGCCGCAGGTCACCCGCAAAAGGGTGGTGGTCATGGTCGGCGATCATGGTGTCACGGCTGAGGGGGTGTCACAGTATCCAGCTGAGGTTACCACCCAGATGGTCCATAATTTTGTCTGCGGCGGAGCCGGTATCAATGCCTTGGCTCGACGGGCTGGAGCCGAAGTCTGTGTGGTTGATGTCGGCGCAAAGGATGA
>JBFJXW010000225.1:0-5998 GCA_041622895.1 Desulfobulbus sp.
TTGTCGCCACCGGTCTGCAGCCGTATGACCCGACTGAAATGGACGAGTACGGATACACCCGGTTCGATAACGTGCTCACCAGCCTGGAATTCGAGCGAATGGTCAATGCCAGCGGCCCGACCAAAGGATCGCTGATCCGGCCTTCGGACCGCAAGCATCCCAAGTCGGTCGGATTTATCCAGTGTGTGGGCTCCCGATCCGCGCAGAAGGGCGGACACTACTGCTCCAATATCTGCTGTATGAACACGGTGAAGTCGAGCCTGATCCTCAAGGAGCATTACCCTGATATCGAGATCAAGGTGTTTTATATCGATATCCGCGCCTTTGGTAAGGGATTCGAGGACCTCTATACCCGCAGCCGACGGGTGGGCACCCAGTATATCCGCGGGCTGCCCGGTTCGGTGGAAGAAAATGAGGAACGGAGTCTGCGGGTCGCGGTGGAGAATGCGGCCACCGGCAAGCTGGAGTTCCATGAACTGGATATGCTGGTGCTGGCTCAGGGCATGAAACCGGCCCCGAGCACGCAGCGACTGCAGGAGATCATGGGCCTGCAGTTGACCTCGGACGGTTTTTATCTGGAGGCGCATCCCAAGCTGCAGCCGGTGGATGCCGCCACCCGCGGTATTTTCTATGCCGGTTGTGCCGAGGGGCCCAAGGATATCAAGGAAAGCGTTACCCAGGCATCGGCTGCAGCCATGCGGGCGATTCGCCTCATGCATAAAGGGGAGATCACCACCGAGCCGATCACCTCGGTTGTCATTACTGAAAAATGCAAGGCCTGCGGGAAGTGCGCCGAGGTCTGTCCGTATAACGCAATCACCGTGGACGTGAAGAACAAGAAACCGGCCGTGGTGAACTCGGCGGCTTGCTCGGGCTGCGGTACCTGTGCGGCGGAGTGCCGATTCGATGCCATCAGCATGAATCATTTCACCGATGCCCAGATTATGAATCAGGTGGATGCGATGCTGGATAAGGAGCCGGAAAACAAAATTCTGGCCTTTGCCTGCAACTGGTGCTCCTATGCCGGTGCCGACTATGCGGGCGTTTCGCGGCTGCAGTATCCGGCTAATGTGCATCTGGTCCGGGTAATGTGTTCCGGCCGGGTGGATGAGAAGTTCATTTGGGAAGGGTTCCGTCAGGGGGCGCCGGTGGTGCTGGTGAGCGGTTGCCATATCGGCGACTGCCACTACATCGACGCCAATCATTGGACCGAGAAGCGGGTGGCCCGCATTCACAAGAAGATGGAGAAGATCGGTCTGCGGCCCGAACGGCTGCAGTTGGAATGGATCAGTGCCGCGGAAGGGGTTCGCTTTGCCGAAACCATGAAGCGGATGGAGAAGGTACGCCAGAGTGTCACCGCCGAGGAAATCGCCGAGACGCAGAACCTGCTCAAACTCTGATTTTTTTCGCCGCAACAACCAAAAAGCCGGGTCATTGACCCGGCTTTTTTTTTCACAAGAATTTTTTAGTGGTTCCCAACTGCTTTTTCCGCCGGATATCCTCTTTCCACAAAAGATATACCTTGGCGGGAACATCGTCGGGGAATGGCAGGAAACTGGATTGGCAGCTCTCGGGGATTGTATCTTGAACAGAGGATCGCTGCCGAATGTTGCACTCCTTTTCAAGGGCGCCCAGGGATGCAATCTTTTTACCCTTCAGCTTCTGTCAAAAGGCCTCGATAATAAATTTTTTACAGGAATTCGATAGGTTGCCGTAAAAAAACCATTGACTTTGACGGATGATACGATAGGTTTCGATCAGATTGGGGCCTTCTTGCTCCACTGATATACTTGTTTAGATATTTGTTTGATTCCACGGTTTTTTCTTTACCGGACATTCTGTGTCGTACCGTCTGTTCCCCGTTGTGCTGTTGGCAACTCGGGATTGTTTTCTCTGCAGCACTGCCAATACACACAAGAAGAAAGAAGGGTATGTGGTCATGACCTTCTGCGATTGAAGAATAATAGCTATTTTTCAAGCCTGTTAAGCACTTCAAAATGAGCTATGAGGAGGGTGTGCTGATGAGAAGTTATCGTCGGAAAGATGTGCTGTCGTGCGCAGTATTCGTTATGGCATCTGTTGGCTGCATTGGGTCGGCCCATGCTGCTGATACCACCTGGATCCCTACATCTAATATTGCATATTCGTACGCTAATGGAGTCAGCGCGGATGGTGCTGTCGTGGTGGGGTCCGCATGGAGTGACCCTAATTCCAATACTACGTATGCCTTTCGCTGGACGCCATCCAATAACGCCATTGTAAATCTCGGCACGCTTGAGAATAATGGTTCATCGTGGGCAAGTGGAGTCAATGCGGACGGCTCGGTTGTGGTTGGTTGGTCGGATGTAGGCAATAGTAGCGCAGAGCATGCCTTCCGCTGGACGGTAACCGATAACATGCTTGATCTCGGCACGTTTGGCGGGACCAATTCCCGAGCAAACGGCGTCAATGCGGACGGTTCTGTCGTGGTCGGTTGGTCGGATACAGGCGACAACTCCGCTGAGCATGCCGTTCGCTGGACGGTAGCCAATAACATCATCATGCAGAATCTCGGCACGCTCGGCGGTACGAATTCCCAAGCCTTTAGTGTTAACTCGGACGGCTCAGTCGTGGTTGGATTTTCGGAATTCTCTGTTGGTGACACTGCAGTGCATGCCTTCCGCTGGACGCTATCCAATCCCACCATGACAGATCTCGGCACGCTTGAGAATAATGGTTCATCGTGGGCAAGTGGAGTCAATGCGGACGGCTCGGTCGTAGTCGGTTGGTCGGACATAAGCAATAGCTCCGCAGTGCATGCCTTCCGCTGGACGGAGTCAAGTGGTATCGGCACCATGCAGGATCTCGGCACCCTCGGTGGTACGAATTCGAGAGCTTTTGGCGTCAATGCGGATGGTTCCGTTGTAGTCGGAAGAGCTAGCGTAACCGATACTTCTTCTGATCACGCCTTTCGCTGGTATGCGACCTCCGAAACGACCGGAAAAATGCAATCGGTGGAAGACTGGATTACCGACAACGGCGGTAGCCCGCTTGCCACAGGTAATACCCTCACGGTTGCCAATGGCGTTTCCGACGACGGCAATGTAGTGGTTGGTATCGGTCAACTCAATGGAAGGGATCAGGCGTTCATTGCCCGAGTGACGCCGGAACCGGTGGAAACCCTGCCACCCACAGAAGAAACTCCAACGCCTCCCGTGGTGCCTCCGCCCGTTATTGCCGGGACTCCGGAACCCGCAGCGGAAACTCCGCAGCCCACATCCGGCATCATTGGTATGGCTGACTTCCAGAATTCTCTGCTGCAACCAATCGTCTCGGGCGCTGTCTTCCATGAACGGATGCGACACGCCGTCACCTCCGACCTGCAGAACAATGCCCCGTCTCAGGGGCAGTTCGCCCTGTCAGCGCAGGGGATATACGATAACTACGGTAAGGATAGAGCCGATGGTGATGGATCAAGCGGCGTCTTCAAGCTGATCTATGGCGCAACTGACTGGCTGCGTGCTGGCGTTGGTTATATTCGAGCGGGAGAACGGCTTGACTTAGACGCCAACGGCTCGATGAAGAACGACATCGATATCTTCGGTGGTCTCCTGAGTTATGGCGATTACAAAGGCGAGGGACTGCGGGGCCGGCTGTCCTTAGCTTATGGCAACGGGGATGCTGATCTCACACGAAAATATCTGACCGCCTCCGGCACCGACCAGTCCAGCGGCACTATGGACGCAGAGCAGTACGGCTATGCCATGGAAATCGGCTACGGGATCCAGGTTACCCCGCAAACCCTGGTAACGCCCACGGCCAGCTACGAGTGGGTGCACAGCAGTCTCGATGCCTACACGGAAACCGGCGGGTCATTTCCTGCGCAGTTTGATGATCGGACCCTTGATGACAGCTATGTTCGTGCCGGTGTGAAGGTGAAACAGACGGTGTCTGCGGTGCTTGATCTCGATTTTGACGCCAATTATGTGTTGCGGCTCTCCAGCACCGACAATCCGGTGAGCGGATCCTTGATCGGGATCGGTGCGATCGGCGTCTTCAGCCAGGATGTTGAGTTGAGCAGGGATTGGTTTGAGTTGCGGGCCGGAATCGATTATGTGCCGGAGTTTATTTCGAATGATCTGCATGTGAGGCTTGGCGGCCAGGTAGATTTCGGGCACGAGTTCGACGTTCCCGACTATCGTATTGATACAGGATTGGTTGTATTTTTCTGAGAAAGCCAGGACTTGTCAATCTGTTGCAAGGGGGGGCCGTTCCCCTTGCAATAGGAGGTTCTCTCGCTCCCGCACTCTGGGTGGGAAGTTATCCTACGCTTCGCGTATCCGAGGGTACAGCATGATTACGGCTGTCCCTGTTCTCCGTTTTTCCCTGCACAGCTGGAATAGGCTATCCCTGCGGGTTTCTCCTTCTTTTCTTTGCGTTCCAAATGAAAAAATCAAAATAAAGGGCGGCCAGGCCCCTGAGGCAACCCCGTGCAGCAAGATCGGGAACCGGCGGTGCAAAAACTCGCTGCGCTCAAACAGTTTACCCCTTGATCCGGTCTCACATCTCACTCCTCGGCGCAGTGGCAATAGCCGCTTGTTATTGAGTCACCCTGATTGCACCGGTGGCCTCACTGCGAGATAAAATCAATAACTTCCTGCCACCACGGTAAGTCTGCTGCGACCGGCATCTCATTATGCCGTGCACCCCCAAACAGCCACAGTTTCTTGCTGGCTGATAGTGCATCATACAGCCGCTGGCCGTGGTGCACCGGAATAACCTCGTCGTCGCCGGCGAGAATAACGGCAATGTTTCCTTTGAAGTTGCGCAGGTTCTCGATGTTGTTGTAGCGGTCCAGAACCAGCCGCCGTGCCGGCAGGTACCAGTAGTGCGTCTGTGCCAGACTGGACAGCGAATCCCACGGCAGGAACAGCACCACGCCTTGAATGGGAAGTTCTGTTCGGGCAACCGCGCCGGCCACAACGCCACATCCCAAAGACTCACCCCAGAGAAACAACGGCTCCCCATAGGCTTCATAGGCAAGCTGTATCGTTTCGAGCGCGTCTTGGACCAGTACCGATTCACTGGGTTGTCCGGCTCGACCGCCGTAGCCGGGATATTCCGCCAGGATAACGCGGAGATTCTGCCGGGAGAGCGCTTTGGCGTAGAAGCCGCGATGATAGGCTGTGCCAGCATTGCCGTGGAAGACGATGATGGTTCCCTGGGGGGCAGCCGGTTCTTGATTGATAAAACCTTGAAATTGTGCGGGCGAAGGCCAATGACGTAAGCCCTGCCTGGTTGCCTGCACCTCCGACAAGGGCGTATGATCGGCCAGATACAGCAATTTGCGCTGCAAGAGAAAGACAAGAGCGCAGAGGAGGAGATATCCGACTACAGTATAAGAGACTATTTTCCACATCATGTGCAGTACCTCTCGTGTTGCCTGCAGAGCGGTCCACATCCGGGCGCGCTTACAGATATTCTGATACAATCAGCGGCAAATACTTTCCCGGAGTTCGCATCAGAGGCGTCGTTCGATCGCTGCTGCCAGCAGGTAGAGCCCGAGAGCGGCGATAATGACCACCCGGAACCCGGCGTGCAGGGCAAGGATGGTGGCGGCTATGGCACTGATAACCGAAAACAATCCATTGACGCCCCAGGCCAACGGGACGAAGTCGGGGGTAGTATTTCCCAGTCGTTTCAGCCCCAGTGGAAAGGGCATGCCCATCCAGAAGGCAAGTCCGCCTATCAACAGAATGCTGGTGAGGATGCGCAAGGTATCGGGCCAGATGGAACCGATGCGAAAGAGAAGGGGCAGCAGCCACAGATACACCGCCGAGACGAAGACGAGGGGGCAAACGGCCAGCAGTACGGGACGATCCCGTATCCACGCCAGACTGGATGCTGCAACACGTTTGGCCACATATTCAGTACACCCGCTGCCGCATCCGGCAAAAAAAAGGAAAGAAGGCACGATAACGGCCATGGCAATCATCGGATGGCTCAGGAACAAGAGAAA
>JBFJXW010000226.1:0-5898 GCA_041622895.1 Desulfobulbus sp.
ACGCACCATCGAGCCGGAAAAAAAGCTCGGGCGAAAGGGAAAGCAGTGCCCATTGCCGGGTTTGGATATACCCGCCGAACTCGGGATCATGGCCGGCAGCCAGATGATGAAACAGTGCCTGGGGATCGCCGCTGAAGCGGGTACGGAGGCGGTAGGTGTAGTTGACCTGATAGGTATCGCCGGATGCAATATAGTGCTGAATGCGTTGGATACACTCGTGATACGCTGCTGCGCTGACCGTGGGGCTCCAGGCAAGCTTTGGCGGCAGAGTGACCGGATCGGGTAGATCCACCGGGCACGGCAACGGATACAGGCCGAACCAAAGCAGCGGGAAACGGGTATCCGACCGCACCTGGAGAGAGGCATCAAAGGCCGGAGCTGCCTCGTAGGCAAGGAAACCGGCGGCGGCCCATCCTCGGTTTGTCACCAGATACTCCACCTCACGCAGACAGTCCCGCACCTCTGCCACCCCGCAGGTGCTGATAACGGTGTGCGGCCGGGAAAACTCCAGCCAACTGCCGGATCGCGCATCCCTGAGGCATATCCTGTTTTCTCCGATGGCGTTCCGGGCAGCCTCGGCTGCCGTCGCTCTCTCCTGGAATGTTGTTTTCACCAAACGCCTGCCTCCCTGACGGGACTACTTTTCGCTCGCTCCCCATCAATCGGATAACCAATCACGGCAGCCAGCAGCCTCTTCCCTGTACTCCAATCCTTAGCGCAACAGCGAGCATTCATGTGATGCGGCATGCATGCAGGATTCCACGGAATTGCTGTTCAACGGAGTACCCTGCGTCGGTTCTTGAGAATGACACTTGAAAAAGAATGATTACTTGCGATTTTTACCGGCCTCTGTATAGTATGCAACCAGGTAATTATCTGATAAGACGTGTAATTTCAAAAAGGAGCGTTCTCATGAAAAAAACCTATTTGGTCGCTGGTCTTACCTTTGCCCTCTCTTGTGCCGCAGTCGGCTGTGCCGTTGCTGCGGAAGATTCGCTGCTGGCTGATGCCCAAGCCCTTTTCGATCCCATTCCTGCCCAGGCTCCGGCAATAAAGGGCAACGAGGCAACCGCGGACAAGGTAGAACTCGGTAAGATGCTCTACTTTGACCCCAGGCTCTCGAAAAGCGGGTTGATCAGCTGCAATACCTGCCACAATGTCGGCATGGGCGGTGCCGACTACCAGCAAACCTCCACAGGGCACGGCTGGAAACAAGGGCCACGCAACGCCCCAACCGTGCTGAACTCCGTCTTCAATCTCGCCCAATTCTGGGACGGCAGGGCCAAGGACCTGGCCGAGCAGGCCAAGGGACCGGTGCAGGCCGGGGTGGAGATGAACAATACCCCCGAAAATGTGGTGAAGACGCTGAACAGCATGCCTGAATACGTTACCCTGTTCAAAAAGTCCTTTCCCGATCAAAAAGACCCGGTCACCTTTGACAACATGGCCAAGGCCATCGAAGTGTTCGAGGCAACCCTGATCACTCCGGATTCCAAGTTTGATGCCTATCTCAAGGGAGAGACCAACGCCCTGACAGCGGAAGAAAAAGAAGGGCTGCAGCTTTTTGTAAACAATGAATGTACATCATGTCATGGCGGTATCAATATGGGCGGCGACGACTATTACGCCCTTGGGGTAGTCAGCAAGCCCAGTGAAAAAATCATGGCCGGCGACAAAGGAAGATATACCGTCACCCATGCCAAGGACGACGAATTCAACTTCAAGTCGCCCTCGTTACGCAACATTGCGCTCACCCCGCCCTACTTTCATTCAGGCGTTGTCTGGAGTCTGGAAGAAGCGGTTACCGTGATGAACGATTCCCAGATCGGAGGGGAACTGAAAACGGAAGATATCAGTAAGATAGTAACCTTTTTAAAAACTACGACCGGGAAGCAGCCCGAAGTTGTGTATCCCATCCTGCCAGCCCCGACCGATGCAACCCTGAAGCCTTCACTGCAATAGCGGCAAACGAATTTTCACGGTGTGGCTGCCTGACGGCCTCCTGGGAAGGATAATCCGGAGGCCGTTGCCTGTCTCGATCAAATACAAACGAAATTCCCGGAAAAAACCCACTACCGACCAGAGGTATTCAGGTCGCCTCCCTGCTCCAGCAATCTGATCAGAGCGCCTCTGTCCACCTTGCCGTTTTGATTGAGCGGCATCTGCTTGATGGCCAGTATTCTTGACGGCACCGAGTAGGCGGGCAATCGCTGCTTCAACCCTTTCACGATTTGCTGTGGCTGCAGCTCCGGGGCGGCGACAAAACCAACCAGACCGCGGATGCTGCCGTCAATCACCGGCCAGGCAACGGTCGCCACCAGTTCGGCTCGAGCAAGCTCCCGAAGGTGACTGTCGATTTCCTCCAGCTCAACCCGATTACCCATTACCTTGATCTGATTATCGACCCGGCCCAGATGATGAAACACACCTGAGGTATCGCGAAAGGCCAGATCGCCGGTCAGATACCAGCGTTTGCCGTCGATGAAGGGGAATCGATCGCTGGTAAGGGCCTCCGCATCCAGGTAGCCTGCTGCCAGCTGCACTCCGGCAAGGGCAAGTTCGCCATGTTCCCCGTCTGCCGCAACGTGCTGGTCATCGGTAAAAATGGCGGCGTCCAGATCCGGAAAAGGGGTGCCGATGGCTATAACGTTTCGATTCGGTGTGACCCGGAACGGATAGGTTACGGGCTGACTCAAACACGATACCGTCACTTCCGTGGGGCCGTATAGGTTATGCGTGCAGCTGCGGGGTGCGGCTTTCTGCCAAGCCTCGACAATTGCAAGCGGCAGCGGTTCACCGCCAAATACGGTGAGTCGTACGTCGGGCAATGCGTTTGGTGCAAGTGCCTTGAGTTGATTGAGCATGCCGACCAGGGAAGGTACCGAATTCCATACCGTCAGCCTGCTTTCGCGGGCAAACTTGACCGCATTCATCACCCGGTTTGCCGGCAGCACGTGCAAGGAAGCACCAACTTCCCAGGTGGCGAACATATCAAGGACCGAGAAGTCGAAACTGAGTTCGCAAACCTCGAGAGCGCGGTCCTCGCTCTCGAGGCCCAAAAGCTCGGTGACCACTTCAATGTAATGGCGCACGGCAGCAGCAGGGATCATCACGCCTTTGGGCGGGCCTGTGGTTCCCGAGGTAAAGATAATGTAGGCAAGATCCGTGGCTGTTATCGCTGCCGGAGGAAAGGGCGTGGCCACTTCCGGCAGGCTCTCACAATCAAGCATCTCTACGTTCCGGCCGTCTTGGGTGCACACGGGGCCTGCGCCAGCGGGGAGCAGCACCAGCGACGGACACACGGCCAACACCCGCTCGGTCAGCAACCTGGCGCCTTGCGCGTCGCAGATCAGAGCCGAAAGGTCGCATTGTTTGAGGATGGTGAGCAACCGGTCCTCGGGAGATTTGAGCCCGATCGGGATATAGGTGCCACCAGCCCAGCTGGTACCCAGCAGTCCGGCACAGGCATCGATACTGCGCGAAGCAAGGATGCCGACGCGGGGTAGACAGTCTTTTGCATCCTGCCAATCAGTCTTGCCCGTCAGGGTCGCGGCAATGCGCTGAGCCCGATCTGCCAGCGCTCCATAGGAAAGTTCCCGGCCTTCGCAGGCGATGGCCAGACGGGCGGGATCGCTCAAACTGTGCCGATGGACAGCGTATGCCAGGTTATATTTCGGGTCCTGCTCAATGGTTTCCATACATTTTTGCCCTGTTGGCGGGGTTCTGGTCAGCCTCGCTGGTTGATCAGGGCCAGCATGCTGGTCAACGAATCAAAATCGTTCTGGTCAAAACCGCGCTCGGCCAGATCGACGCCAAACTCATTTTCCAGAAAGACCACCATCTGCAACACAGCCTGGGAATCCAGCAAACCGCTGGAAACGAGCAGGTCGTCATCGCCGAAACTTGCATCCACACCGTAATCGGCCAGCAACTGTTCTAGAAAGGTTCGTAACTTTGTCTTGTTGTCCATACAATCCCTCAAGAGAGGTAAATATTGAAGAGTTTCAAGAAGAAAATAAAGTGATCGCTCAGGCTCAGGTCTCGCGCCGAGCTGTCAAATATCGACAGAATACAATAAAAGCCGACCACGTACACGGGAGTCGCGATATTTTTTCGAAACCAGGATCGATTCTTTCGGCTCTTTTTCTCATAGAGCTGGGAAATGCCGATGGCCAACCCTAGCACAAGGCCGTAGAACATATAGACGCGAAACGACCAGAGGGCCGGCCAGAAGCCCTCGGCAGCAATGATGCCGGGATCGCGCAAGAAATGATACAGCACGTTGCCGAAACCAGCCGCAGCCAGGGTAGCAAAGAGCATCCGCACTCTGGGCCATTTTTTAAAAAAACGCAGAAATGCCGGATAAAAAAAGTTATCAACCAGCAACTCTTTAAAATAGTAATAAAACCTGTTCCAGAACTCGGCAATGCTTGCCGATTGTAACGGTCTGTAGGTATTGCGCAGGGCATTATAACCGGCCATCCGGCAACAGGCGATGATGCCGTGCCCCCACACCGAAATCCACAACAGACGGGAAAAAAAATTGGCAATGAGCGCCAGCCAGTTCATGGAGCAGGAAAAGGTATGACCGGTCCCATCGTACAGTACCGCTGCAAAAGACGGGATATGAAGTGAATACAGCAGTCCTAAAAAATCTTGGTCAGGATCAGCGCTGCCATAGAAAAACTGCTTAACCACTTTCTCGAAAAGCCCCAGGAGCAGAGCCCAGTACAGCAGTTTCACCCCCTTGAGCTGGGTTATAGCCAGCTGCTCTGGAGTTTTGGCCTCAATTTTTCGCAAATACCCGGCCCCTTTGGGGAACGGAGTGGCGGAACTGCCCCAAAAGGGAGCGTAGAAGCCGGTCTGCAATGCCAGGTGAGGGGTGTCTTTGGCCTGGCGGTCTAACAAGGAATAATTAAAAAACCACAGATATTTGCCCAGTACCATGAGAAATCCCCAACAGTACACGGCCAGCGGGCTGGATAGGGGGAGCTCGGCAGCCGCCATAAGCAGCAAGAGGTACGCAACGAGCAGATTTCGCACCGGTCGCTTTGCATACCAACGATCGCGGTTATTGGTAACCAACGTATAATAGACACCAAAACAGACAAGCACCACCGCCACCATCAGCGGTTTGTAATAGAGAGCACCCTGCTGTTGGGGGATGGCTCGCGGGAGCGTGGCAAGGGGCCAATCCGCCAGATACAGCATGGCAAAGGTGGCCAAGACCACCAGAAGTCCACGGTACTGCGGCAGGTAGGTGAGCAACGTCAGGCAGGCCGTGAGCTGCACCCAGTTGTCGGTATGAAAGGAAAGGCCTGCAGCAAAGACAACCAGCAGCAGCATTTTTCCGACAACGGTCTGCGCAAAAGCAACGACCCGAGGATAGGTGTCCAAGGGCGGGATGAGCCTGAGAGGTATCGATCGGATCATGCAGCTAAAAACAATGCCTTCAAACAGAGATAATCGGGTCAGGCAACCATTGACGATTGCCCGGCTTCATCCAGGGGACGAATGACACTATCAAACGATACCGCCTAGATACACCATTCGCCCTCACGAGGCATCTCTTTTTGCAGACTCCCCCTCCCGGACCGCTTGGTTTTTGTCCAGGCGTGCGGCCAGGTTCCGCTGGCGCTGTCTCATACGTGGAACCAAGCCCAGAGAACGATGGCGTCGATCGTCAAGGAGGAATATCTGTCAGGTGCAGATGTAATGCGAAAGGGTAAATACAGCAGCACCAAAGGTTGTGCCCGCTACAGGGAAAAGTGCGACCTGTATTGCGCTTGTCACACATTTTAAGCTTCTCTAAATCCGACCCCCTTCCCTATTCTAGGCTGCGCAAACTCAGCTCTGTTCGTATCCCGCAGCATCCGTGTGGATACAACCACGCGTTGC
>JBFJXW010000227.1:0-5870 GCA_041622895.1 Desulfobulbus sp.
AGAGTTGTCGGCTGGACCCTGTTGCCAGTCGCGACATATCCCCGCGTTTCCTGCACACAGCTTTTCAGCCCCTGCTGAACGCGATCATCGAGACTCGAAAGGCCGACCTGCAGCTCCTCGGGTGGTATCTGGTCAACGATATGTGCACTGATGACATGGTCTGTTCCGGTGGAAAAAAAGAATTTCCCGGGGGTGAACAGCTTATCGGTATTGCGCAGACAGAGAACGACCACAGGCGCCCGGCACTGCCGCGCAATTTTCAAGGCACCCTGGCTGAATGTGTGGATGCCGCCATCACGGCTCCTGGTCCCTTCCGGAAAAATGAAAAGGTTGCCGCCTTCGGCAAGATAGCGCTCCATGTTTTCCATTTGCTGCAACATCAGACGGACCCATTTCCCCGTGGCCGCTGCCGGAAAATATCCAGCGGTGCGGATAACCCAACCAAACAGGGGCACGGTGAAAAAGACCGGTTTGACCGCTGTTTTCGAACGGTTCAGGAGCGCAATCAGCACCAGCGGATCAAGGTAGGAGCGATGGTTGCAGACGATCACCGACGAACGGATCTCGGCGATGCGCGCATCAAAATCCCATCGTTGCCGGGGTGCAATGCGCCGCAACACTGCGAAAAATCCTCGGTAAAAGATTCTGTTGTATCGCTGGAAGGCGTATTCAGGATGGGCTGAGAACAGCGCGGCCGCTATATAGAAAGGAGAAAAAAAGAGGAGAAATCCAAGGGTGAAATAGATCCAGCAAAGGAGGGTAACGACAATATCACAAACCCTGTCCACACCGCTGATCCGCACGGGACTACGCCACTGCCTCGTGACCGTTTTTAACCAGCAGACAGGTGTTGACACCGCCGAAGGCAAAATTCTGCACAGCAGCGATCCGGGTCGTGGCACTGATCAGTTCCGGGGTATGGCGCAACATGGCGCATCGGGGATCGATCTCTTCCAGATTCAAGGTGGGGGCAAGAAATCCCTCTTCCATCATATACAGGGTCATGATCAGTTCAATCACGCCGCAGGTCCCCATGGTGTGCCCTGTGTAGCTCTTCAGGCCGGTGACATAGGGGGTGTTGCCATACACCGCCTCAATGGCCTGGGATTCGATGATATCTCCCATTTTGGTGGCGGTGGCATGGGCGCTGATGTACTCGACATCCGCAGGTTGCAGCGCCGCATCTTCCAGAGCCAGGTGCAGGGTGGAAGTGATGCCCTGCAGGTTGGGCAGGATCAGATCGCCGCCGTTATTGTTACAGGAAAAGCCGATAACCTCAGCCAGAATCGGAGCCCCTCGTTTCCTGGCGGATTCATACTCTTCAAGCAAAACCGCACCGCCCCCCTCACCGACCACCAGGCCGTCGCGCTGTTTATCAAAAGGCCGAGGCGTGCATTCGGGGGTGTCGTTGTACGCGACCGAGCAGGCGAGCAGGTTGTCAAAAACCGCCACCGTTGTGGTGTCATATTCATCCGCCCCCCCGCACAGCATGGCATCCTGCATGCCGTATTTGATCATCTCGTAGCCGAAGCCGATGGCCTGACTGCTGGTAGTGCAGGCGGTCGAGGACGCGATCACCCGGCCGGTGATGCCGAACATCCTGGTGATGTTCACCGCCGTGGTATGCACCATGGAACGGAGATAATCAACGGCACCAATGGAGGAAAATTCCTCCTTCAGGTTTTGGAAGAAGGTTTTGTAGATATCCCGCTGGATGGTGGGACTGCCGTGGGTCGAGCCAAAGGCCACGCCCAGCCGCCCGGAGGTGATAAATTCCCGGGTGAGCCCGGAGGCAGCCAACACATCCCCCGCGACCTTGCAGGCATAAAAGGCGACCGGCCCCATGGTTTTTCGCTGTGATCGGGTGAAATCGTAGCTGATGGGATAGTCAACCGTTCCGAACACCCGGGAATGGATATGATCGGTCAGCAGACCGTCGTCGCGCAAGGGCTTCACCCCTGAGCGCCCCTGTTGCAGGCTGTCGACGATGTTCTTTTTTCCGTACCCGATAGGGGTAATGGCGGAACAGGCGGTGATGACAACGCGTCGTTTCATCGGGACAAAGGGAAAAACGGGTTAACGGGCGCGACTCTGTTGGATTTTTTCGAGATAATCAAGGATATCGTTGGTTGTTCTGATCTCCATCGCCTGTTCCTTTTCCTCTCTGGTCAGGGAAAAGCCGAGGATGTGTTCAATTTTTCCAAGCAGTTCGATAGCATCTATGCTGTCAAAGCCGTGTTCATCCCGGAGGTTGTCATCCAGGCCCGGTTGCTCAAACTCAAAATCCTGAACGAGGATGGTCAGAATTTTCTCTTGCAGTACATCTCTGGTCATGGCAGGTCGTTTTGGTAACAAATCCCAACAACTGGAATTTCGGGAAAAAGATGTGATACTACCCTTATTTCCGTCAAAATGAAAAGGAAATAATCAGCATCTGCCCAGCAGAAGTCCAGCGAATACGGGAAGCACGAGCGATCACCCGGTACAGCGAAGGACCTGTCAAGGCGAAGCCAGGCTGTCCGAGGCGGGAGCCTCGATAAAACGATCAAAATGGTACCACTCAAGGGGGTGCGCGCGCAACGCCTGTTCAAGCAGGTCGGCATACTGCTGGGCTGCCTCGGCAATACGCGCATTCCTCTCCGCTCTGCATTCGGCCGTGACCCGTATGGGTTCCGAAAGGCTGAACCGATAGGTGTTGGTTCCGGTGCGAAAGGCAAAAAAAACGAAGATCGGAGTACCGGAAACCAGGGCAAAAATAAAGGGGGCTTCCGGAACGTAGGCGACATGCCCCAAAAAAGAAACTGGAATGCGACGCTGATCCTTCCGCCAGACAATATCCCCGGCCATGGACACCAGTCCCCCGTCCTGCAGCAGCCGAATGCCCTCTACCGCCGAAAAGGGAGACGAATGGTCCTGATCCGCGCCGATAATCGTCACCCCGGCCTTGCGCAGCTCTTCCTTCTGCGTTCGTTCCACCCCCTCCTTTTCCTTGATGCCCATGTAGAGCAGCAACCGAAGATGCTGCCGTCGCCGCATGAGCATCCGGGCGGCCATTTCCCAGTTTCCCAGGTGCGACATGAGCAGGATGGCCCCGGAGTGACCGATGGTCGCCTCCAGCTGTTCGCCGCCGCACGAAGTGCAGCATGGTGCCTGACCCTGGTTAGCGAGAAAACGATCGAAATGGATGGTGGTGAAGTTCTGGTACTGGCGGAATGTACACCACAGGTGATACAGACTGCTCCGGTGCGGAAACAGAACACCATACAAACGGCGGCTCTCCCTGACTCGAGGGGAAAAGAGGAAATAACCGGCAGCGATGGTTCTGGAGACGGCGGCAAAAATCCAGGGACCGAACCGCCGTGCCGCCCAGACCAGGATTGCATGGTAATCGATCCTCATGCGCTGCGGCCGCACCTGAAGATACGAGCAACTATCAATCGAGAGAAGGTGACGGAATTGCGAAAAAAATCGACCCAGGGGCGAAAGTGGCTGACCCGTACGCCTTTGGGCTGATACACCACCCCAACCGGCACCTCAACGGTAGGGATGCCTGCGCGACGGGCCTGCACCAGGATTTCCACCTCGAACTGATATCGTCTGGCTCGCACGCTCAGTTCCAGCGCCTCGGGCAGAGGATAGAGGCGAAAGCCGGACTGGGAATCCTCGATCCTGGGACCACCGGCAACCCAGACCCAGAAGTTGGAAAAGGCGCGACCGAATCTGCTGGTCCAGGGCACATTGTCCCCCCGCATCCCCTGTCGTTTCCCCACGACCAGCACCCGCCGGCCGCTGCGGGCGATTGCAAGCAGGGCTGCGCCGTCCCTGGGCTGGTGCTGACCGTCCGCGTCGATGGTCAATGCCCAGTCGCAGGTCGGTGCGGCAGCGGCAAATCCGGTGAGCAGGGCCGCGCCCTTGCCCTGATTAACCGGGTGACGAAGCACCGTGATTCCTTCCAGGCGTTCCAGCAGCGCCGGCGTGCCGTCTGTTGAACCGTCATCGACCACAACAATCGGCAGGCCGAGTTGCATTGCCTCGCGGATAACGTCCGCAACCCGCTCCTCGTGATTGAATACCGGGATAACGACAGCGGCACGCATATCAGTCAACCGGTGCAAAGGCCAGAGCCCAGGTTCCCGGCCCCATGTGAACGCCGGACGTCAGGGAAAGGGGCGTCAGAATCATTTCCGCCTTGGGCAGGAACGCCTGCAACTGGGGTTTGGCTACCTCCGCGACCCAGGTCCGGTTGTCGGAATATTGCAGCAGCAGCAACGCCTTGCCGGAGGCATCGATCTCGGTGCGGACCTTGTTCAGGGCAAAATCGAGCTGCGCCTGGCGGTTGCGGACGGTCCCCACGGGACGCACCCCTTCTTTGGTCTGGCTGACCACCGGTTTTCTGTGGAGCAGGTCACCAAAAAAACCGCTGGTCCGCGAAACCCGGCCGCCGGCGACCAGGTGGCGCAGGGTATCAATAAAAATATACTCCCGGCTGGTGTCAACGAGCCGGCGGGCGCATGCGAGGACCGCATCCACATCCTCGGTCCTGCGGGCCAGGCGGTTGACGAGCAAGGCCATGAGGGCAAGCCTGCCGGAGGCCGCCCCGGTGTCGAACACCTCCAGGAGTTCGCCGGAATCGTGCTCGCGCTTCCAGGCCACGGCTGCGTCATGGTTGCCGGTGAAGGCCGAGCCGACACAGAGATACAGGGTTCTGCCGAACTGCTCGCAGACACTGCCGTACAGATGATGCCGCTCGGTACGGGAGGCCTGGGCCGTGGTCACTTTATGCCCTTCCCGCATCAGGGCATACACCGTCTCGGGTGCGCAGAGGCTTTCCGGGCGGGCGGTATCGCCGCTGACGATGTAACTGTCGAGCAGAGTGATGTCGTGTTGCCGGGCCAACGCACGCGGCAGGGACCCGGCCGCATCGGTCAGGATATGCAGACAGCCCGACGCTTCATTGCGGGATGCAGTGCTCGTTGTGCTCGGGTGCAGCGGTTGGTCCGACCACCCCACCACCTCGCCCAGGCTGTCCAGGCTGGTGCGCAGTGCCTGGGGATCCGTGGTGTGGATGTGAATTTTCATGCGCGACCGATCCGGGATTACCACCACGCTCTCGCCAAGTGCGGCAACGGTTGCCGTGGTGAGGGTGCTGCCGGCTGCCGGCTGGATGATCGCATCGACGCAATGGCCATCGCTGCATTCCGGATTGAAATCGGGTGCGACCGTGAGGTGGCCGGGAAAGAGAGCAGCAAGGGATCGGCTTTTTCCAGGATGCCCGGTGACGGTACGAAAGAAGCCGTCAAAAAAGACGTACATCCCGAGGGCACCGGAATCCACAACCCCTGCCGAACGGAGATCGGGCAGGGTCTGCGCCGTTGCAAGGACTGTCTTTTGCAGGCTGTCGAGAATGGTTTCGCAGGAGGCAGCGATGCTCTGTGATCGGGCAAGGACGTCTGCCAGACAGTCGAACACGCTGAGCATGGTGCCGCCCAGCGGTGCGGCAACCGCCTGCCAGGCCCGGTCCCGGCCCATGGCCGCTTTGGCAGGCAGATCGTCAAGGCTTTCAGCGGTAAGCAATTCGCTGAAAAAGGAAGCGGCGATGTTCCCTGAGTTGCCTGTCGCACAGCGGACCAACTGAGCTGCCACGGCTGCCCGGTCCGGACCGCAGGAACGAAGCGGGCTCAGGCTGATACGGAGATTGGCGCCGGTATCACTATCGGCCACGGGAAAGACATTGATCCGATCGAGCAAGTCCGCCCGGGCGCTCAAATAGGCATATCCGGCGGCAAATCCCTGGTGCAGCGTATTCATTGCTGGAAAAGCCGGAGAATTGCCAGACGGTCGTATTTCCCGTTTGCCTTCATCGGCATACG
>JBFJXW010000228.1:0-5820 GCA_041622895.1 Desulfobulbus sp.
AGAGCGACGAGAAATATCGGTTTGTTCTTGTGTAGTATTCATTTCATTATTGCTGCGATAAAAGGTGAAACGCCGGACGAGTGTACCGTGAAGATCACTCCTCTCACCAAAAGAGGATTGAGTGCGCAATTATGCTTGGAGTTCCAGGAGAGATGCGGCTGATTTGTTTTGATACCGACCTATATCGTTTTTACCGGCGCCTTTGACACCAAAGAGCGCTTGGTCTGCGGCGGCAATCAAAGCGTTGAGATCTTCTGCGTCTTCGGGAAACGTCGCTATGCCAAAGCTTGCTTCCAAGCAAACCATAACATCCCCTTCCAGCACATAGACCGTATCGTTCATCCTGGCTCGAATTTCAGCGGCTTTCTGGAACGCCTGCGACTGATCACATCCAGGCAGCACCACCACAAATTCGTCGCCCGCATACGCTACTGCATACGCAGGCTCCTGCAGGCAACTGTCGATAGTGAGTGCGACCTCCCGGATGGCCCGGCTGCCGTTGAGGTGGCCGTGCGTATCGACGACCCGTTTGAAATGGTCCAGGTCCATAAATATCAAGGATATCGGAGTATCATTGCTTTTCGCACTTTCAATCAATTCAGCAAGCGACTGGTAGAGATAGCGTTGGTTGAATAAACGGGTCAGATTATCTCTGAGTGATTGCTCTTTAAATCGCTGTTCACTTGCACTCAGTGCCTCTTCAGCCTTTCTTCGATGGGAGATGTCGACCATGGCAACCACTACTCGATCCAAATTCTCTTCGCTGCCTGAGATGGCCATCGATTTTCCTACAACGAATTTTGTTTGCCCCTTCGCGGTTACCACTGCCAATTCCCGTTGGTTTACCGTGTTTCTCTGGGCGATCGTCAGAATGATCTCTCGTGCCATCTCCCTGAAAATATCTGAATCGGTGTCGAGAAAATTATCGGCTGGAGTTGCGCCGCGTTCCAGCTCCATCAGTTCAGAAAAGGCCAGATTATAATTGATCGTCTTGATCAACGACCAGCAAGAGTAAATTTCGCTCGGATACTTTTCCAAGTAGTCACTGAAATCTGAAATGCCGTCAACTCGCAGGTTTTCGAGGTAGAAATTCAGGAAGGTGATATCCCATTCGACCATGGCGATGGGTGCGGAATGGTACAGGCGACGATATTTCTGCTCACTCTCCTTTAGGGCCAGTTCAGCCCTTTTAAGATCGGTACAGTCCTCAACAAAGGCCATAACTTCGGCGTCGTCGCCATCGGTGCCGGGTATCGGACTGAGAGAGTAACGCAGATGGATGCGAGCACCCTGCTGATTGGTGTACGAGTGTTCAACTATCCGCGATTTCTGCTGGATGATGCACTGCTGTATATCGGCAAAGATGTCCGCTGGAACCCGTACCTGGTTATCGGCACCGTATGCAGATGTTGCCTCCTGGAGCGAAAGCCAGGGAGAGATATTCCTCACCTTGCTGTTCATAAAGGTGATACGCCCCTTACAATCTATGATCATGATCCCAAACGGAGCACTGTCAGCCAGAAGCTGGTTTCTTGCTGCTATGGCTTTCAATGCTGTTTCGGCCTGCTGACAGAGCTGGTCAATTCCTTGTAATTCTGAAGAATGCAGGTATGGCGAGCTGGTGTCAGACTTGGATCGACATGTATCCTCTGATCCTTTCACCACCGGCAGATACGGCAACGTTGGCTTTTCCTGACCATATTCGAGTGCAGTTGAAAGCATGTGAGAATGATGTGTCCCTCCTGTTTCAAGCCCTGGATTTTGGTTCGTCATCATAGTTCATTACGATCATTGGTACTGACGATCGCCTCCTGGTTGACTTCGTTTGGGCGGCTGCCAACTGATATTTGATTGATTGTGCCAAGTGACGCATCCTCGTGGCCGGTCGTCCAAAGAAACATTGCCCGAGGCAATAGGCATCGATCTTCACGAAAAGGGCAAACATACCAAACTCCCCGGCGCCTAGGAGAGGAAGGAAAGGGACACCGGAGAGCCTGACATATTTTCACCCGCAAAAAACAGCTGTGGTATTTTTTTAACGCTGCATTGTAGGGGTAACCGCATAACTGCATAACGGTTGCATGTATACTTAGCGCTGAAATGAGGAGCAAGTATGTAAGAAATGTGAAAAAGAGACAAAAAGGGGACATTTATGATAGGTACAGTCAAGGAAGAAACGGAGATTTCCTGTCTCTCCTTCCCGCGAGGCCGAATGAATAGCACGGAGTTCGATCCCAGTGACCTCACAACCTCGACAATAGTGTGCACCACCACGGTTGCAGGCATCGATACCTGGCAGGATTAGGTTCAACCGACCGGCATGCAAGGTTACAACAGGCAAGTTTGCCTATTTGGGCAACATCGGCAAGAATGTCGAGGTGCAGGGCAATTTCAAGTTGTCAAGCGACCCATAGGCGCTGCTTCTTTCCGATTATGCTGTTACCGACACCGAGTTATCGGTAACAGTCCTTTAGCGCGAACATATACGTTCATTTTTCGGCCAGCACCCAGCAAAAAGCCTATGCCGTCTTCTTCCTGGATTCGACTCTATTTTTGAAGTCCGGAAATCAGGCCAGAAGATCAGCCTTGACCTTGTCAATCCCAAGACGCTCAATCATGCGGCCCACTCGCTCCCGCTTGGAATTTTCCTTGTAATAGTCAATGATGCGGGCCACCATTTCCAATGCATCCTCACGGGACAAATCCTCCACAAGGAGATCCGCCAGTCTGGGCCATGCCGATCCGCTCCCGCCGATCATCACAGACCAGCCCTTGGGGGTGCCGTAAAGGGAAATGTCCTTGATGCAGTTTTCAGCACACTGGATTTTGCATCCGGATACCCCCATCTTCATCTTGCTGGGGAGCACCATGCCGTTGTAGCGCCGGTCCAGCTCCATGCCCATCTCGAGACTGTCCTGCTTGGCCAGGCGGCAGTACTGAATGCCGGGGCAGACTTTGATGCTCCTGACGCACAGCCCTACGGCATGGCCTGGATCCATCCCCAGATCCGTCCAGGCCTGTTCCACCTGGTCCTCGTCTAGGCCGATGATGGCAATCCGGGCCGCACTGGTGATTTTAATTGCCGAAACCTTATATTTATCCGCCACATCGGCAATCGCCCGGAGCTGGTCCGGTTTGACCAGCCCGCAGGGCATGTGAGGGGCGATGGCATATTGGATATCCTCGGTTCCCCGCTGGCGGATGACACCTTTTTCTCCGTCTTTGAGCATGACTCTCTCCTTTGCTGTACACGATGACATTTAAAAGCGGTATGCAGACATATATAGCCACTTCGCATGAGTTTTCTCAAGCACTTGCGTCTAAGAATAGAATAGGGGGGAACATGCTCTTCCATTCTGTTCCGCATAAAACAAAAAGCAAACATCAATCAGTGCTGTTAGAGATTATTAATGCTTGGTGTGATGCTCGTCTGGATGCAAACTACGCTGCGCTTGGTTTGCTCCGCACAGCTTGGTCGTTAATTTTGCCACATCGAAGGCATGAAAATCTCTACAATGCTCAGACGTTAACCTTCTCCTGTTGCCGTGAAAGGGCGGGGGCAATGCCTCGCCCGTTGAGATACGCCTAACCATAAAGCGTCTCGATCCACCTGATCGCTTCTGTATCATTTACCCTGCCGAGCTAGCGTTGAGCGGTTGGAAGGTCCGCATGCCGCAGAACGACTTTACTGACGATTTCTAATTGAGTGCCGGACTGACTGGCTCTGGAAGAATGTCAAACCGAGGCAGGAGAGCCGCCTGATAAGAGATGTACTGATAATCTTTAATTCGATTCTGCATTACTTAACAACGGCTCCCCCAATGCCACTCTGTGCTCAGCAGTTGATTGAAACAAAAGTTTTGGGTATTGGATCCCGGCTTAGCCTCCCCCGGTTTTGCATGCTCTCCAAGTTATCTACGGGGGAGGGTCACTATTCAACGCTGAAAAGGGGACAAGCTTGGAAGTTGATCAACAACTCTGCAAGTCAAAGATACATTGGATAAAAATCCGAAACCTCAAATATTCTTTCAAATGGCCCTGCTGGTCCGGGATGGGTTAGGGACACCTCGCATTGCCTTGGCAATTGGAAATGAATATGCCGTTTCCTGTCTCACAAGTCAGGAGTCTGTCGGAGTTCAGTATGCCTGTGGTTGTTACTCGTCATGTTTACAACATTTTATGTTATGCAAGCCCGACAGGCTCCTGGGATTACACTTGCTTTTACCGCTCGAAGAACCCATCTGTAAGCGTTTCCAGGAAAGCTACTATCTGCTCCTCTTGTAGAGGCGTGAGGTTTAAATTTCCAAGCTCTGATTTGTTTACGTTTTCAGGCACCTCCGCAGCCGCCCATCCTTCACTTACAACATCTCGTGTGTTATAGAAATGGACGATATCCAGGAGGGTCAAAAAAAAGCCGTTGTGACCATATGGTGCTGTTTTAGCAACATTTCTGAGCGATGAAACCTTGAATTTCCCTGCCTCGCTAGTTACGACAGCCTGCCCATCATTTCCAATGAAAGTAGGTAAGTCCGACTCTCGTACTGTTTCCAATATAGCAACTTGAGCTCCTAACCCATAATCAGTATCTTGAGGACCAGCTAGAGTTGCGATAACCGTATTTTTAGGAATGCCTAGGTTGTCATAGGAAAAATCGGTGAATACCGATTCTGCCGGGGTGGCACCTGTAAATGGGACAGGATGGCAGAGAGCACATCCGGCGCCAACAACCTTGTTAGTGGGGTCCGGTACTGTATTAAACAAAGCCAGACCTTGGATTTCATCCGTTGTGTAAATATCGGAGGCCACTGGAGTGCCCACTTTGATAAGGCTGACATCTTGATTCTTCATCGCCTGTTCAGCACGGAAGGCATCAAATTTTGAGGTGAACTTGTTCAGGACATCGAATTTTTCAAAGGCAGAGATTGCCAAGGCGATATTGTCGTATATGGTACCTGTATCATGTAACGCAATATTTCCATATTTCTGGTTATATAGTTTGACATAGTTACGGTTAGCCTTGAAAATCTTTACAACAGCTTCTTCATCCTCCAGCGCCATCTCCACAGGGTTAAGAAATGGCCCCTTGGCCTGGTCGGCAAGGGTATCACCGGTCGCACCTCCACCAATGTCCGCAGTGCCTGAAATGTCCGTGCGTCCTGTCGCACGGCCATCCCAGAAGAGGCCACCTATAAAAAGTTTTTCGTCTTCATTCCAAAACAAAGGGGGGCTAAAAACGGCATAGGCCGCGGGCGGGGCATTCCTACCTCCAAAACTTACGCCATCCGATCCCTCAGATACCGGAGTAAGCGTTCTCCGATTAACAGGATCTGCAAACCCTGCACTCGGATGATGGCAGGTCTGGCAAGATTGATTGCCACCTGCTGAAAATGCTGTATCTGTGTAGATTGATTTGCCTAGCCTCTCCTGAGGAGTCATAGCAAAAGCCAACCCCGTAAATGACAGGCCAAGAATAATAACTGAAAGTCCATACATTTTTTTTCCCATCTGTTTCCTCCTGCATCTTTTGGTCGTTTTTATATTGCAGCGGCATCCAGGTCCCATCCTTGCCTGCATAGCCTCTGCACATCTTCCATTCGATTTTTCGTACCGTTGTCGTGTTACTTCAGGAAACGGGGCATCTTGGGCCGCGGCAGCGTCGCGGCGCTTCATGCCGTCTGGTAAATGTGCTGGTTATGTGACGATTTATAGTTATTTGCTCCATATAGGGTTGAAATTAGATTATAATATCCAAAAATGAAATGAGTGAATTTGGGATACAAAGTAGGTAGTTTAAATACCTGAAGAAAATGAAAAGGTTTG
>JBFJXW010000229.1:0-5802 GCA_041622895.1 Desulfobulbus sp.
GTGATCTGTCAGGTGCATAAACAGATTGTATCCGAATATTATAATTTACAAACAAGATTTTTGAATAACGAGATTTTGCTCACCCATGCCGTACTCAAGCACCCGTCACAAAGGCTGCTGAACCCAAAGGGGGCCACCAGGAGACGGTGGCGAAAAGCGGAGCAGCGGGTGGTTTTCAGCACCTGATGCTGTTCGGCGTTGTGGGCAAGGAAGGGGAGGTGTCCGGTGAGGGGGGACGAAGGCCGAGCTTGGTGCAATGGGCACAAAGGAGGCTTCTCGCTCCTGTGAGCCACAGGGAAGCGAGCGCTCTGCGAGGGTAACGAGTCTTCGGGGACTGCCGTTGCTCTGTGCTTAGAGTCCCAGGTAGCCGAGGATACCTTGAGCGGCCTGACGGCCTTCCCATATCGCGGTGACCACGAGATCGGAACCCCGCACCATATCGCCGCCGGCAAAGATTTTGGGGTTGGTAGTCTGCATCGGGTGTGGACTGGTTTCCGCCGCCACCACCCGATCTTGCTTATTGAGGCCCACCTGGTGTTGCCGCAGCCAGGATGGTGGATTGGGGCGAAAACCGAAAGCGATCAGTACAATGTCCGCAGTCAGGGTGATCTGGCTGTTGGAAACGATAACCGGTTTCTTGCGACCGGTGGCATCCGGTTCCCCCAGCTCCGTGGTCAACAGTTCCACCCCTTCCACCTCGTGTTCACCGATGATGCCGATGGGCTGCCGATTGAAGAGGAAATCCACCCCTTCTTCCCGGGCATTGGCCACTTCCCGTTTTGAGCCTGGCATATTGGCCTCGTCACGCCGGTAGGCACAGGTGACGCTTGCCGCTCCCTGGCGGACCGCGGTCCGGCAGCAATCCATGGCCGTGTCGCCGCCACCAAGGACGACCACCCGTTTGGCGGCACAATCGATAAAAGGAGCCAAGTGCTCGTAGCCGAGATTCTGGCTGACATTGCCGATCAGAAAGGGCAGGGCATCAACCACCCCCGGCAACTCTTCGCCGGGTAATCCACCCCGCATGTATGCATAGGTTCCCATGCCGAGGAAAACGGCATCGTATTCGTCCAGCAACTGCTGCAGGCTGATGTCTTTGCCAACCTCGGTATTGAGCCGGAATTCAACACCCATGGAAGCGAAGAGCGCACGGCGACGGACGAGTATTGATTTTTCCAGCTTGAACTCCGGAATGCCGAAGGTCAGAAGCCCGCCGATCTCCGGATAGCGATCAAAAACCACCGGCCGCACCCCGTTGCGCACCAGGACATCGGCGCAGCCCAGACCGGCAGGGCCCGCACCGACCACGGCGACTCGTTTGTCGGTCCATACCACCCCGGACATGTCCGGCTGCCAGCCCTGCGCGAGTGCCTGGTCGGTAATATATTTCTCGACATTACCGATGGTGACCGCGCCAAAGCCGTCGTTCAAGGTGCAGGCACCTTCGCAGAGGCGGTCCTGGGGACAGACGCGGCCGCAGATCTCCGGCAGGGTGTTGGTCTGATGACAGAGCTCCACCGCCGCCAGAAGATTGCCCTCGGACATCAGCTTCAACCAGTTGGGAATCAGATTATGCACCGGGCATTTCCATTCGCAATAGGGATTGCCGCAGGCAATACAGCGGTGGGCCTGATGCTGGATGTGCGGTTCGGGCACGGACTCGTAGATTTCCCGGAACGCGGTTTTGCGGGTAACCAGCTGGACCTTGGGCGGCAGTTTGCGTTCCACGTCAAGGAATTGGAATACATTATTCAGGCGGTCTTTCATGGGGGTGCCGTGGTTGTTGTTATTCGCCGCGCTGCTGCAGGCGGTTAAGCAGGCTGGAAAAATCAGCGGCCTTGGGTTTCACCAGCCAGAATTTGCCGATATAGTCGAGGTAGTCGTCCAGAAGCCGCCAGCCCCAGTCGCTGTTGGTTTCGCGGCAGAAATCCTCGATCACCTGATGGAGGTGATTGCGGTATTCTTCCATGTAGCCGGAACGGATGCGCTGGATCTCGACCAGTTCGTGGTTGTATTGATCGACAAAACGGTTGTCCAGATCAAGCACGTAGGCAAAGCCGCCGGTCATGCCCGCGCCGAAATTGGCGCCGGCCGGTCCCAGCACGGTGACCAGGCCGCCGGTCATGTACTCACACCCGTGATCGCCCACGCCTTCCACCACCGCATGGGCTCCGGAATTACGCACCGCGAACCGTTCTCCGGCCTGGCCGGCAGCGTACAACTTTCCGCCGGTGGCGCCGTAAAGGCAGGTGTTGCCCATGATGCTGGTCGCCTCGGTTGTGAAGGTCGAGCGGTGCGGCGGGCGGAGAACGATTTTGCCGCCGGCCATCCCCTTGCCGACATAGTCGTTGGCATCGCCGTTGAGATACAGCTCCAAACCGCCCACATTCCAGGCCCCGAAACTCTGGCCGGCGATACCGGTCAGTTTCAGCCTGACCGGGGTGTTGCTCATGCCCTGGTTGCCGTAGCGTTTGGCGATCTCGCCACTGAGCCGGGCGCCGATGGAACGGTCGCAATTGCTCAGAGCATAGGCAAAGGTGCCGCCGGCGCGGTTTTCGATGGCAGGCAGGATTTCGCGAACCATCTGCTCCGCCAACGGGCCCCGGTCAAAGGGCTGATTGCGGCTGAGGGTGCAGTGGCGGGGCTTTTGTGCCAAGAGCGCATCGGTGTGGAGCAATGGCTGCAGATCAAGACGCTGCTGTCGGGGCGTAAGGCCGGCTGCCGGCTCGAGCAGGTCGACCCGTCCGATCAGGTCCTGCAGGCTGCTGACCCCGAGCGCCGCCAGCCATTCCCGTGTTTCCTGGGCGATAAATTGAAAGTAGTTGACCACCATGGCTACCGTGCCCTTGTAATGGTCGTGGCGCAGATCATCGCGCTGGGTGGCCACGCCGGTGGCGCAGTTATTCAGGTGGCAGATGCGCAGGTACTTGCAGCCCAGGGCGACCATCGGTGCGGTGCCGAAACCGAAGCTTTCCGCGCCGAGTATGGCCGCCTTGATCACGTCCAGGCCGGTCTTGAGGCCACCGTCGGTCTGCAGCCGAATCTTGTCGCGCAGATCGTTGGCCTGCAAGGTTTGATGCACTTCAGCCAAGCCCAGCTCCCAGGGCGAGCCGGCATGACGGATCGAGGAGATCGGGCTGGCCGCGGTGCCGCCGTCGTACCCGGACACGGTGATCAGGTCGGCATAGGCCTTGGCAACACCGGCGGCAATCGTACCGATACCGGGCCGCGACACCAATTTCACTGAAACCAGAGCATCGGGATTGACCTGTTTGAGGTCGAAGATCAACTGGGCCAGGTCTTCAATGGAATAGATATCGTGGTGCGGAGGGGGGGAAATCAGGGTGACGCCGGGTACGGAATAGCGGAGTCGAGCGATCAGCTCGTTCACCTTGCTTCCCGGCAGCTGGCCGCCTTCCCCGGGCTTGGCGCCTTGGGCAATCTTGATCTGCAGCACTTCGGCATTCACCAGATAATGCGGGGTAACGCCGAAGCGACCGGAGGCGATCTGTTTAATCTTCGAGACTTTGGCCGTGCCGAAACGGGCCGGGTCTTCGCCCCCCTCGCCGCTGTTGGATCGCCCGCCCATACTGTTCATGGCCTCAGCCAGGGCTTCGTGCGCCTCGGGAGAGAGCGCGCCCAGTGACATGGCGGCGGTATCAAAGCGCCGGATAATCGCTGCCACCGGTTCGACCCGGTCAATGGGAATTGGTGTACGCTTCTGACGCAGATGAAGCAGGTCCCGCAGAGTCGCCGGCTGGCGGTGATTGATCTGGTGGGCGCAGGTCCGCCAGTCCTCGTACCTGCCGCTGCGCACCGCTGCCTGCAGCCCCAGGACCACATCGGGGTTGTAGGCATGGTATTCGTGGCCGTACATGAACTTAAGCAGTCCGCCCGGACGGATGGGCCGCTGGCGGGCAACGGCTTCTCTGGCCAGTGCTTTTTGGTCAGCCTCAAGGTCGGCGAATCCCGCCCCGCGGATGCGGCTCGGTGTTCCGGCAAAACAGGTGTCAACCACCTCCTCATCCAGGCCGATGATCTCGAAGAGCTGCGCACCCCGGTAAGAGGCCACCGTTGAGATGCCCATCTTGCTGAGGATTTTCAACAATCCTTTTTTGAGACCCTTGCGATAATTTTTCAGGGCCTGATCCGGAGGCAGTTCCAATTCACCGTCGCGGCAGAGGTCGCCGAGCACGGCATAACCCAGGTAGGGGTAGACTGCGGTGGCGCCAAAACCGATGAGGGTGGCGATCTGATGGGAATCCCTGGCCGTCGCTGTAGCCACCAGGATGTTGGCGTTGCAGCGCAGTCCTTCCTTGGAGAGATGATGATGGATCGCACCGGTGGCCAGCAGGGCGTGGATCGGCAGCAGAGGCGGCGTGCAGTCCTGGTCGGTGAGGAGGAGCTGGACATGACCTGCCCGAACGGCCTCGGCGGCCTGGTGGCAGATATGGGCAAGGGCGCCGCGCAGGTCCTGCGCGGCTGGATCATAGTGCAGGGGCAGGCGGCTGAGGCGATAGCCCCAGCGATCAAGATGGACCAGAGCCCGGAATTTTTCCGGAGACAGTATCGGCGAGGTCAGGATAACCCGACTGGCATGGATCTCGGATTCTTCGAAAATCGACTGCTGTTCCGGGCCGATGCAGGTCTCCAGCGACATGACCACCGCCTCGCGTAGGGGGTCGATGGGGGGATTGGTCACGAGGGCGAACTGCTGGCGAAAATAATCATAGAGCGGCCGTTGCTGCCGGGAAAGCACCGCCATGGGGGTGTCGTCGCCCATGGAGCCGATAGCCTCCTGGCCGCTTTCCGCCAGAGGGCGAAGCAACTGGTCGCGTTCCTCAAAGGTGACCTGATACATCTTCATGGCGGCCAGCAGGGCGTCACCCTCCAGCGTTTTGGTGGCCTTGTCCTGGGCCAGGGTGCCTTCGAGGCGGAGGGTATTATCCTTGAGCCACTGCTTGTACGGATGCCGCTGCTTCAACTCGTCATCCACTTCGCGGGTATGGCGAAGCGTACCGGTAGCGGTATCGACGGAAAGAATCTGTCCCGGGCCGAGGCGGCCCTTGGCCACTACCTCGCCGGCGTCGTATTTGTAGACTCCGACTTCCGAGGCCACGGTCAACAGGTCGTCTCTGGTCAGCACCCAGCGGGAAGGCCGCAGGCCGTTGCGATCCAGGGCGCAGACCGCATACCGGCCATCGGAGATCACCAGTCCGGCTGGACCATCCCAGGGTTCGGTGTGCAGGGAATTGAATTCATAGAAGGCGCGGAGGTCGGGGTCCAGATGTTCGACGTTCTGCCAGGCCGGCGGTACCAGCATGCGGATGGCCCGGTGCAGGTCCATGCCCCCGGCCAGCAGGACTTCCAGCATATTATCCAGGCTGGAGGAATCCGAGCCGCTAAGATTGACCAGGGGGGCAATGGCCTCGATGTCGGGCAGGAGCGGAGTTTTGAATTTGTTCACCCGGGCAGTGGCCCAGTTGCGATTGCCGGTGATGGTGTTGATTTCGCCGTTGTGGGCCAGCAGACGGAACGGTTGGGCCAGGGGCCAACGCGGCATGGTATTGGTGGAAAAGCGCTGATGAAATACACAGATGGCGCTTTGCAGGCGTTCGTCGGCAAGGTCGGGGAAAAAGCCGGGCAGGTCGGCGGGCATCATCAACCCCTTGTAGACAACGATCCCGGCGCTCAGGCTGACCACATAAAAATCGGGATCCGCGGCCAACCGTTTTTCCGCTTTGCGCCGGGCAATGAACAGCCGCGCCGTCAGCTGTTCCTGGCTCAAGTCGTCGCAGTTGA
>JBFJXW010000230.1:0-5800 GCA_041622895.1 Desulfobulbus sp.
AATTCGCGGCGGTGAATATGTGGTCCATGATCGGGCGAACTATGCAACCGCCCTCCAGGTCTGGCTGCCCCAGGCCCAGTCCGGGGATGCGGAAGCCCAGACCTACGTGGGGGATATTTATCAGCAGGGACTCGGAACCGCTCCCCGGTATGACCTCGCGGCCATGTGGTACCGCAAGGCCGCCGAACAGGGCAATACCCGGGCGAGGATGAGCCTGGGATATCTGTACGAGAATGGGCTCGGCGTTCCCAAGAATCAGCAGGAGGCGCAGCGCTGGTACGGCAGGACCAGCGAGCCGCAGCGTACTGCTCCCGTTCCCGTGGCGGAGAGCGGGCTCAGCGACCGGGAACGGAGGGAGCTGGAAGCCCTGCGCAAGGAGGTGGAACGCTCCAGAGAAAACACCCGTGGGCTCCAGCGTCAACTGGAGCAGGCCCAACAGGAATTGGAGCGTACCCGACGTGAGCTGCAACGCCGCCAGGAAGGAGTAGACGCCCAGCGAGCGGCACTGGACAAGGAGCGGCAGGCGCTGGAAGCCCGCAAGAGCAGCACCACTGCATCCCGGGCCGAATGGCAGCAGCTGGACCGGGTGTTGTCGGTACGGGAGGCTGAGCTGGACAAGCAGCGTGCTGAAATTGAGCGCCTTCGGATGGAAGCCGACAACCGTGCCCGGGCCGAGGAAGGCTTTCGCAGGGATCTGGCTGCTCTTCAGGAGAAGCTCTCCAATCTGCCTCCGCCCCTGATCGAGATCAGCGATCCGCTCGTTCTCTCGACCCGTGGTGTACGGCTGGCCATGGTGGAGCCTGACCAGGCAGACCGCATGGTAAGCGGAAAAGTGTGGGCGCCGGCGGGTGTGGCCCAGTTCACCGTCAACGGTAAGAAAGAGGCGCTGCAGGCTGACGGCAAATTCGCCGTCACGGTACCAGTAAGGCGTGGCGGTGACACGGACGTGTACGTCGTAGCCGTGGACGACCGGGGCAGGACCGGTTCGGTTCGCTTCAGTCTCAAGCCGCAGGAAGAGGCAGGCAAGGCCGGACCGGCCAGCGACAGGTTTGCCGGAATCAAGTTCGGTAAGTACTATGCCCTGATCATCGGCAACATCGATTACCAGCACATGCCGAAACTGAAGACTGCTGTCAACGACGCCAACAGGGTAGGGGAAATCCTGCGGACCAAGTATGACTTCGAGGTTCAGGTCCTACGCAACGCCAGCCGTCTGGATATCTTTCGCACCCTGGAGGGCTTTCTCCGCAAGCTGAACGATCAGGACAACTTCCTTCTCTATTATGCAGGGCACGGCGAGCTGGACAGTAAAAACCGCCGCGGCTACTGGCTGCCTGTGGATGCTGCCCCCAACAGCAGAGAGAAGTGGATTCCCAATGTGGAGATCACCGACTATCTCAACATCATGTCGGCCAAGCAGGTGCTGGTCATCGCCGATGCCTGCTACGCCGGCATTATGACCCGCTCCGCCATCTCCACCCTCAAGCCGGGTATGTCCGTCGCGGCCCGCCGCAACTTTCTCGAGCGGCTATCCCGCCAGCATGCGCGCATGGTGCTGAGTTCGGGCGAGGTGCAGCCGGTGCTCGATGCCGGCGGCGGCAACCATTCCGTTTTTGCCAAGGTGCTCCTCGATGTCCTGCAGAACAACAACGAGGTGATCGAGGGGTTTCGCCTCTATCAGCAGATCAATGAGCGTGTGCTCTACAACTCCGAGGCCTTCGGACTGTCCCAGGTTCCGCAGTACTCGGCCTTGATTGCAGCCGGGCACGACTCGGGCGATTTCATCCTCGTGCCTCGTCGGTAGCGGCCGATCACAGCGCGGGTAAAGGCGAAAGGACGAGTGCTGATCACCTGCGGACCAGGGATTGAAAAGCCCGGTTGAGGCAACAACTGAAGATGCGAGTAGCCGGCGTGTGCGCTCTGTTATTTGACGAAGGTGCCGTTTTTGTATTCCTCGAACGCGACGCGCAGTTCTTCTTGTGTGTTCATCACAATCGGCCCGTACCAGGCCACCGGCTCATTGAGGGGCTTTCCTGATACAAAGAGGAACCGAACGGGTCTGTCCGTGGTCGTCACCTGCACGGTGTCTCCCGTGTGCTCATAGAGCACCACGGTCTCCGGTTCACAGACGCATCGCCGCTCCAGGTCGGTCCAGCCATGGCCCACCACTTCATAGGCGTAGGCATCGCGCAGGTCATCGAAATACCCCTCACCCTCCAGCACATAGACAAAAACCGTGTGCCCTGCGGGTACCGTATGGGTAAACACGGTCCCGGGCGGCACCATGATGTCGAGCATCTCCGGCTCGATGATAATATCCCGCACCGGCCCCTGCACGCCGTCGATCTCGCCGGCAACCACCTTGACCGTTACCCCGTTCCCCATGGCCACCTCCGGAATGTCGACTGCTTTGATCTCCTGGTAGCGGGGGGCAATCATTTTATGGCTTGCGGGCAGGTTGGCCCAGAACTGGAAACCCCACATGGTACCGGTGGGGCTTTCTTGGGGCATCTCCTGGTGGATGATGCCGCTGCCGGCGGTCATCCACTGCACGTCTCCGGCGCTGATGACGCCTGCGTTGCCCATGTTGTCCCCATGTGCAACCTGCCCCTCGAGGAGATAGGTGATGGTCTCGATGCCGCGGTGCGGGTGCCAGGGGAATCCTGGCAGGTATTCGTCGGGATTGCTGGTATGGAAGTCGTCCAGCATTAAAAAGGGGTCGAACTGAGGCACCTGGGAATAGCCGAAGGCCCGTTTGAGATGAACACCTGCACCTTCGATGGTGGGACGGCTCTTGAACAGCTTGGCGATACGACGAATAGGCATAGGTGCTCCTCCATGATCTGATGTCTTTTCCGGGGAGGTTGTCTCACGTCCCGACAGCGCTCCCTGGCCGCACTCACCTTTTGTTGGCGATCACAAACAGCTCCAGGCTGATTAGGTCGTGCACCCAGTGCATGCCGAGGCGCTCGAAAAGCCGTCCCGAACCATACGAGACATTCCACAGGGTACGGTCGATGTCAAAGGCCGCATGAACCTTGATGCCGCCCTCCTGGTGCGGAGCGAGCGTGGCCGGGAAACGTATCGACCGGGTGACGTCCTTGATCGTCAGGTCACCCGTCACCATCCCGTTGGGTGCTCCTGAGGCTGCATCGCGCTGCTCGTCCCATCCGGTCAGGGTGAGAGATGCGGTCGGAAAGTGCGCTACCGCAAAAAAGTCATCCGACTTCAGGTGCGTGATCAGCAGATCTCGGTAGTCGGGGTCCGTCAGGTCGAGATTGGTGATCGAATGCATGTCCAGGACGACCTGTCCTGCAGACAGCATGCCGGCGGCGACGGTCAGCTCGCCCTTGAGAAGGGCAATGCGGCCGCAGTGCCGACTGACAAGGCTGCGGCCGATCCATTCGACCCTGCTGTTTTCGGTATCGACTGCGTAGGTGCCGTCCTGCAATGTGTCCTCGTCCTCAGCTGTTTTCGCTCCCTGCTCCACCGGAAGACCTGCCGCACGCCAGGCTGCCAGGCCGCCGGAGAGTATGTACACCCTGGTGTATCCGGCCGTGCGTAACCGCTCCCGGGCCACCTCGGCTGTCCTGGTTGTACCGGTGGCGTCATAGACGATCAGCTCGGTGTCTCGATCCGGGGCGAATTTGGCGACCCGTTCGAGAAAAACCATTTCATAGATGCAGGCGTTTTGGGCACCCGCTATATGACAGGCAGCATAATCCTCCGGTGTCATCACATCGATCACCACTGCACCTGCATCGACGTGTTGTTGCATCTCCGTGTTGCGCAGCATGGAAGGCATCACGATTCGTCTCCTTTTCGCTCGTTTGGGTCAGGTGGCGTACAATGATGCCAACCGCAACCTCTTCTCCTGACTGCCGCACCCGTTGCGCACCGTGGGGGTGTGCGGGACGTGGCACGAGAACAGCAGGCAGCGTTTGCGACATCAATTCGCTGGACACGGCTTGATCAGGCTCCCCGTGCCCCTTTACCTTGCCGTTCCCCTCTGTTTCGGATCCGCTGCAATGGTGACGATGCCCAGATAGCCATCCACCGTCAGCTGGTCTCCGTTACGGATCAGGGTCGTTGCCTCCGGAACCCCGGTGACGCAGGGCAGTCCGTATTCTCTGGCAATGATGGCGCCGTGGATCAGCATGCCGCCGCGCCGTTCGACAATGCCGACAGCCAGGGGGACCACGAAGGTCATATTAGGGTCCACTGCGTCGCACACCAGGATCTCGCCCGCGCAAAAATCACCCAGGTCGCGGGGCTGATTGATCACTCGAGCAACCCCTCTGACCAGTCCCGGTCCAGCCGGCTGGCCCACCAGCTGTCGGGCCTGAAGCCGTGAACCGTCCTGGCGGTAGCGACTGCCTTCTGGTGAGGCGAACGGCGTGAGGCGTTTTTCGATCCGTTCCCTGGAAGGCGCTGCCGTACCAGATGCTTTTTCCGGCAGGGCAGCAGAAGGGTACCGTCGCGCGGCTTCGGCTCTGGCTTCCTGCAGCCTGGCGGTCAGGCGTCCGATATACAGATTGTCGTTATCCCGCAAACGATAACTGGCCCGCCCGATTTCCAGCAGTTCCACCGCAAAAGCCTGCTCATCAGCGGAAAAACGGGCTAAAAAGTCTGCCTCGCTCACGGCTGCCGGCTGGCGCGCATCATGGGATTGTTCTTCGCCAGCCTGCAGCTGGAGCAGCAGTTTGACCAGGCTGGCCTTGTCGCCGCCCATGACCGAGGTCAGGTCGCCGTACCGCTCGTTGAATTGGGCCATGGCCTCTGCAACCGCACCGGTCGGTTCCTTCCCGGCACTGATTCGGGCCCTTTGTTCCGGCTCCTGGCGTAACAGACGGGCCAGGGCGGTCAATTCCCGGTTGCGCTCCATGGCCATCAAGCCGCTGTCGCCAGCCAACAGGTTCAGGAACGCAAAAGGATCGACCGGCAGCAGCCGATCGTTGTAGACCATGGCAAACAAACGGATGCCATGGGCCATGGGGATGCAGACCTCGCGGTACCGCTCCTCCCAATGGGCCAGCAGTGCCTGCCGTTCACTGATCTCACGGTTCAGGCCCTCCTGGTCCAGGCGCTCCAGGGGGACCGCTGCCAGGCGAGCCGCATCATCGGCCATGGCCGGCAACAGCTCCTGCTCAATGATACGGCGCAGTTCCTTGAGGGTGGCAAAACTCTTATGCAGGCTCAGGTACCAACCCCGCTCGTCTGCAGCATCCGACGCAGCGGTTGTGGTGATCGGGCGGGACTGCAGCGCGAAGATCGTCTCCCCCCGCTTGGTCCACTCCAAATCCTGCGGGGTTCCAAACAGGTCGGCAGAACGCTGCAGCAGGGTCAATACCGTGCGGGCATCGCTATCGTCGAGCGGTGTGGCCGTAGCTTCTTCTTCGGTGAGCGGCTCCAGGGTGACGCCGCTTTTCGCCAGTCGGCAGGCCCGCTTCCGTGGCGGTGCCGTCCGCTCGACCACCCTGCCATTGGCCGGGTCAAGCAGGATCTGATCCGGCTCCACATCGCCGTCAACCAATCCCTGGTTCAACCCCCAAACCGTCTCGATAACAGCCAATTCTTCGCGGCCCGGGCAGCGGCTGAAGGCCACGCCGGAACAGGCACCGGACACCAGTTCCTGGACGATGACCGCCATGGAGCTGGTCAGGGGATCAAGAGAGAGTTCCTGCCGGTACAACAGGGCCCTGTCCGACCAGAGCGAGGCCCACACCAGGCGGATATGATCCAGAATAGCCGGCACACCCCGGACGTTGACAAAGGAGTCATGGAGTCCGGCAAAGGAGGT